>NZ_JAVTIY010000004.1:0-397236 GCF_031843745.1 Microbacterium sp. WCS2018Hpa-9 | reverse complement strand
CGGCGCAGGACCTGAAGAGCCTCGCGGAAGACCTGGCGTCGATCTTCGACCCCGATGGTGAAGAGCCGAAGGACGAGGATGCTCGTCGGCGTCGGGGGATCACGATCGGCCGGTTGAAAGACGGCATGCACGCGATCCGCGGATACCTGACCCCGGACGCGGCTGCCCAGTTGCAGCTCATCATGGATGCGATCCTCAATCCGAAGGGCGACGGTCCGCCGATGCCCGGCGTGTTCTTCGCGCCGAGCAACGGCTCCGGGGATGATTCCGCAGACGCAGACGCAGACGCAGACGCAGACGCAGACGCAGACGCAGACGCAGACGCAGATCCGTTCAACTCCGATCCGCGGTGCGTGCTCGATGACCGCACTGCGGCGCAGAAGCGCCATGATGCCCTGACGGCAGCTCTCGGAATCGCTGCCCGGCACAATGACATGCCCACCCTCGGCGGCGCATCACCGGTCCTTGTCGTCAACGTCGACGCGAAAGACCTCGCGGCCCACGCCACCGGCGCCACGGGCGCTGCGTTCGGAGTGCGCCACAGCCACGGCAATGGAGGGTGGGCGACGATCCCCGGATCCGGAGCGCATGTGCCCGTATCCGTTGCGGCGCAGGTCGCGTGCTCGGGAGCGATCCAGCGCGTGCTGATGGATGAGGGTCGGATCATCGGCATCACGACCACCGACCGGATCTTCACGGTGCATCAACGGCGGGCGATCATCGCCCGCGACAAGGAATGCCTGATCCCGGGATGCCACGTGCCCGCGTCGTGGTGTGAGATCCATCACGTCACCGAACATTCGAGAGGTGGGCCGACCCACACGGACAACGGTGTGCCGTTGTGCTGGTGGCATCACCGATCCCTCGGCACCTCGGGGTGGGAGATCCGAATGAACGCAGGCCTTCCCCAGGTACGCGGACCGGCATGGTGGGACCCCGACCAGCGATGGCGCACACCACGACTCAGCATCCCCGACCCGGTGGCCGTTCGGCGTGCACCGATTCGAGTCTGACCAAGCTGTGGTGCGTCTCGCGGAAGTCGACATGGGGTGTCGCCGCAACAGTGTGCCCTCATGAGCAGCGGGCGTTCAGTCCATCGGATCCGGCTCGCGGTAGTACTCGAGGAAGTTACTGCGCGTCGCCGCGTGCAGCTCATGAATGACATCTCCCGCTCGCTCGCCATCGCGCGCCTCAGCCGCTGCGGTGATCGAACGAATGAAGTCGAGCGCCCGTTGAGGCGTGACGAGGTTCTCACGAGGTGTGAGAAAACGCACGAGCTGCAATGACAGAGTCTCCGCCTTCGCGCGCAGCACGGAGTTCGTAGCGGCGCGCACGACCACGAGGAAGTAGCTGCGGATCGCCCGCCCCAGAGCGGCAGCATCGTCTGCGTCCACCGCGTCCTCGACGTGCGCCAGCTCCCTACGGAGGTCGGCGACATGCTCGTCCGTGAGGTCGGCAGTGGTGGTGCGAGCAAGATGCTCGTGGATCACGCCGATCACGAAAAGGCTCTCGTTGATCGCAGCCACATTGATAGGCGACACCCGCGTGTGACGATGCGGCACCAGCTCGACCACATCCTCCTCGGCGAGCCTGTTGAGCGCTTCGCGGATCGGCGTTCTCGACGACCCGAGCCAGGTCATGAGCTCCTCATCATGAAGCACCTCGCCCGGCTCCAGTGTGCCGTCGAGGATCGCCCCGAGAATCGTGTCGTAGACCTCGTCGCGCAGCAGGCGCCGCGGCTGAGGTGCGCTCTTCGTCGGCATCAGGCGACCTCGTCCTCGAGTCCGGCAGCAGTCGAAGAAGCACCGCCGGCGGCATCGGCGGCATCGGCAGCAGTCGCAGCGTCGGAGGCGGACGCCGCCGCCGGGGCAGATTCCACCGCATCGCGAGCCCAGACGCTCGCGACCCCCGCAGTGAAGTACGCCCGCGCGGCTTCGGCGGCGGCATCCGCGTTTCCGGATGCCGAGGCGGCAGCAAGCGAGTCGAGCGCGGCCGAGGTGTCTGTCGCGTCGAGTGCGCCCGGTCGAGCGGTGATCATCCGCGTGACGTGCGGCACGGACTTCTCCCGGATGCGCTGGATGAGGGTGTTGCGATAGCGATCGACGAACACGCTCATCAGCGCATCCACGATGCGAGCCCGTTCGAGCGCGTTCGTGGTGCGGCTCACCTTCAGGTGCAGTTCGGAGATCTGCGTCCGATCGGCGTTCGTGAGAAGCGGCACAGCCTCGCGCACCGTCGCGGAGTACACGACCCCGAGCATCTCCATCTCCTCTGCGAACCGCGTCGAATCGAGAGGTGCGATGCGGGTGCCGCGCTGGGGAAGCACCTCGATCAGGCCCATGCCGGCCAGCCGGTTGACCGCTTCTCTGATCGGCGTGCGCGAGGCTCCCAGCCAGCTCTCGAGCTGCTTGTCGGAGATCGGCTCTCCCGCCGCCAGGTCGCCGGCCACGATGGCGTCCAGAAGCGTGTCGAAGATCTGATCGCGCAGCAGCTTGCGAGGCATCTGCGCCGGCGTCGTGGGCACAGGCATGGCTCAATGCTAGTGCGCATCGAAATATCAGGTGATTTGTGTTGACCGCTTACATGTGCGATCCTCTAATCATCCAATATGTTAGTTGATGAGAGCGATCAGATCATGCCCATGGGGTCACTCGAGGAACAGCTGAGGCCGCAGCTTCTCAGCGGTCTCGCCTACGAGCGACTGCTCGCCGAGATCGTGAGCGGCCGTCTTCCGCCGGGGCAGCGGCTGCGCCTCGACCTGCTCGCCCACGCCTGGGCTGTCTCTCGTACCCCGGTGCGGGAGGCCCTGCAGAGGCTCGTCGACATGCGATTCGTGCAGGTGTCGCCCAGTGCGGGGACCCGCGTCGCAGAATGGTCGCGCGTCGACATGGTCGAGCGCGCTCATGTCGTCGGTCGCCTCATCGTCGAGAAGACGTGCACCGGCCCGCCCGCGCGGATCCACTCGCAGGCTTCTCGACTCGCAGACGGCGACTGCGAACTGCTCGGCTACCTCGAGCTCTCGGAACACCTCATCTCGCGCGAGCTCGGCCGCCTCGGCGCGCGCATCGTCCGGGATCACATCGACCCCCTCCGGCTGTTCGTCGACTCGCAGACCGCCCTCCGTCACGGCGTGGACCTCGACGCGGATCGCGCCCCACGCCGCAGCCTCCTGTCGGCGGCTCTCGACGCGATCGAGCGTCAGGATCCCGTCGCGGCCCGCGACGCACTCGAGGCGTTCTCGGCATCCTTCATCGACGCCCTCGGATCCGGAACCGCGCAGACCGCCGCCCAGCCACAGTCGCAGATGCGGATGCAGATGCAGATGCAGATGCAGCCGCAGGCATAGATCCAGCTTCTGACAGCATCCGGATGCCGGTGCAGCGATCCGTCTCGGTGTCGGCGGGGACGGCTAGCGTGGACGCATGACGTCACTGATCGCCGGCCCCGACCGACGCGAACGATGCGGTTGGGTCGGCGACGACGCGGAGTACCGCCGGTATCACGACGAAGAATGGGGCACGCCCCTGCACGGCGACCGGGCGTTGTTCGAGAAGATGGCGCTCGAGGGTTTCCAAGCGGGTCTCTCGTGGATCACCATCCTCCGGAAGCGCCCCCGCTTTCGCGAGGTCTTCGCCGGATTCGCGCCCGAGCTGGTCGCCGAGTTCGACGAATCCGACGTGGAGCGGCTCATGGCGGATGCGGGGATCATCCGCAACCGGGCGAAGATCGAGGCCACGATCGGCAACGCCCGCATCGTGCGCTCGATGGCGGAGGGTGAGCTCGACGAGCTGATGTGGTCGTTCGCGCCCGCGCCCGGCATCCGACCCGCGTCCTTCGCAGACGTTCCGGCTGTGACGCCGGAGTCGACGGCGATGAGCAAAGAGCTGCGTCGTCGCGGCTTCAGATTCGTCGGTCCGACCACGATGTACGCCCTGATGCAGTCGGCAGGCATGGTCGACGATCATGTGGTGGGGTGCTGGCGCGCCTGAGCCGCGAGGTCGACGAAGCCCGCCTTCGAGATCATCCATGCCCTCGATATACTCGTTGATCGGGGGGATCGTCCAGCGCGGCGCGCAGGGCGAATGCAGAGCGCGGTCTCCCATCCGACCGTGAGGAGCATGGGTGGCCACGCGCATGGCATCGACACCGCCGACGCTGGCGGGGTACAGCTATGTGCGCCCGCTGGGTTCCGGTGGGTTCGCCGACGTCTTCCTGTACGAACAGGACATGCCGCGTCGCGTCGCCGCTGTGAAGGTGCTGCTGGCGGATGCGGTGAACCGCGAGGTGCTGCGCACCTTCAACGTCGAGGCCGACATCTCCGCGAGGCTCAGCGCACACCCCTCGATCGTGACGATCTATCAGGCGTCTATCTCTGCCGACGGTCGCCCGTACTTCGCCATGGAGTACTGCCCCGACACCATGAGCGCTCGCTACAAGAAGGCGCCGTTGGCGCTCGCCGACGTGCTCGACACCGGCGTGCGCATCGCCGGTGCGCTCGAGACGGTGCACCGGGCAGGGCTCCTGCATCGCGACATCAAGCCGTCGAACGTGCTCATCAACTCCCTCGGGGCTCCCGTGCTCGCTGACTTCGGCATCGCGGCCGCCGTGATCGACGAGGGCGACGGAGAGACGATCGCGATGTCGGTGCCGTGGAGCTCTCCCGAAGTGCTGCAGGAGCGAGTCTCCGGGTCGGTGCCGAGCGAGATCTGGAGCCTCGGCGCCACCCTCTACACGCTGCTCGCCGGACGAAGCCCGTTCGAGAGGGCAGACCGCGGCTCGAATTCACGCGATCAGCTCACCGAGCGGATCATCAAAGCGCGCTACACGGCGGTGCCCGTCGACGGCATCCCCCCGATCATCGACGACATCTTCGCCACCGCTATGCATCGCGATCCGGCCAAGCGGTTCGCGAGCATGGCCGACTTCGCCGAACGACTCCGCTGGGCGCAGTACGAGCTGGGCCTGCACCCGACGGCGTTCGAGGCGGCATCCGCCGAGTGGGCCGCCGCGGCTCCCGTCAGCTTCTCGGACTCCACGGCCCGTGGTCCCGTGATCACGACGGTCGCGCCCGACTCGCGACGTGCAGAGCGTGCCGCACGACAGCAGGCGATGCCGCGTGACCGCGACGACTTGCCCGCCGCGCGTGCGAAGACCCGTTCGCCCCTCGTCGCCGGTGTGATCGGCGCGCTGATCGGAGCCGCAGTGCTCGCAGCCGTCGGCATCGTCGCCCTCCACCTCACGGGAGTTCTGTGATGGCGATCGGTGATCGCGCCCGCGCGGAGGCGAACCCCCGATCACGGGGACGCCTGATCACGGCGATCTCCGGCATCGCCGCGCTGGCAGTGGTGCTCACCCTCGCGATCACCGCGCAGGGCTACCAGTCGCAGGAGGTGCCCCGGCTCGAGTCGTCGGTCTGGGTCATGCGCGACAGCGGCCAGTATGCACGCGTGAACACCGAGCTCGCCGAGATCGACACCGTGCGCAACGTCGACGACCCGGAAGCGGTCTGGCAGAACGGCTCCGCGGCCGTCGTCTATGCGCAGGGCAACAGGCAGCGCTGGGACGTCGACCCTGCAAGCCCCGCCGATCTGCTCTCGGACTCGTCGGAGGAGGGCACGCCGATCGCGTCCGAGCCGACGCCGGCGGGCACGAGGGAGATCCTCTCCGCCGGGGCCTACGTGGCGTATCGCACCGATACCGGTCAGGTGTCGGTGACCACGCTCGACGCCGGAGCGGCCACCGCTCTCGTCGACCCGTTCGCGGGCGTCGAGGTCGAGGAGGGCGAGGATCCTCCGACATACACGGCGGATGCGATCGGACTGTCGCCCGAAGGACTGCTGGTGCTCTATTCCTCGGACGAGGGCGCGATCCGGCGGTTCGACATCGACGAACACCGGTTCCTCGGCGATCCCGAGTCCGTCTCCGCAGGTCCGGATGCCGCCGAGGGCCTGACTGTCACGGTCGTGGGAGACCGCTGGGCCATGCTCCAGACGGGCACCGGCGAGCTGTGGCTCCAGGGGCGCGACGAGCCGATCGAGCTCGATGTCATCGAAGACGCGCGCCTGCAGGAGGGTGCCGAATCCGGCGAAGCCGTGCTGATCGCCGACTCCGATGGCCTCGTGTCGGTCGACCTCGCCTCGGGTGAGCCCGAGCGCGTCGCGGAGGCATCGGGCGTCCCGGCCACGCCGGTCGTCGTGGCGGGCGAGATCTACGCGGCCTGGCTCGACACCGGTGCGGGAACCCTGTGGGCCGACGGTGAGACCGTTCCGCTGCGCGTTCCTGACGAGGCCCTCGACTCCTCGACGATCGAACCGGTGTTCCAGGAGAACGGCGATCGCGCGGTGCTGAGCGAGATCGGCACCGGACTCATCTGGACCGCCCCCGATGGCGTGCTCATCCCGCTCGAGCAGTGGGCGATCGAAGACGACACCGAGCAGCAGGAGGGCACGATCATCGTCGAGGACGTGGCCGAGCAGATGCCGCCCGTCGCCGTCGACGACGCGTTCGGCGTTCGCGCAGGTGAGCAGGTGATCCTGCCGGTGCTGCTCAACGACCACGATCCGAACAAGAAGGACGTGCTGTCGATCGACCCTGACTCGGTCTCGGGCGGACTCGGCGACCCCGCGTTCGGAGATCTGACTCTCGTCGCCAACGGGCAGTCGCTCGTCGTCAACGTCAAGGCGGGGTCGGGGCAGGCCAGCTTCACCTATGCCGTCACCGACGGCGCCGCCGTGTCGTCGCCGGCGACCGTGACGCTGACCGTCGTCGACAAGGAAGCCAACTCGGCACCCGTGTGGTGCGGAGTCGACGCGTGCCAGCAGGAGTGGCCGACACCGCAGCTTCTTCCCGGTGGCAGCACCGTCGTCTCGGCGTTGTCGGGCTGGGTCGACCCCGAGGGCGATCCGTTCATCCTCAGCGACGCCTACGAGACCGACTCCTCGTCTCCCGTCATGGTCGTGCCGATGGCAGACGGACGGGTCGCCATCCGCCACACCGACCCCAACGCCGCCGACGCGGTGATCTCGGTCACCGTCGTCGTCGAAGACGTGCACGGTGCGACCGCCGAGAAGACCCTCGACGTCCAGGTCACCGGCAGTCCGGCCATGGTCGCCTCTCCCGTGGCGCTGACAGCCCGCGTCGGAGAGCTGCAATCGGTGCGCATCTCCGACCATCTGTCCGGAGGATCCGGCTCGTATCGTCTGGTCGACGCCGTGCAGACCGCCGCGACCGCTCAGGGACTCGAGGTCAACCCGAACGCGGCATCCGGCACCGTCGAGATGACGGTGGCCGAACCCGGTCAGTACGTCGTGACCTACACCGCCCAGGACGTCTCGACCCAGGCCGAGCAGTCGGCGGTCATCCGCATCACGGCCGTCGACGGATCCGCGGGCCTCGCGATGGCACCTCTCACCGCGTTCGTGCGCGAGGGCGAGGACACGACCGTCGATGTGCTCCGTGCCGTGCAGAACACCAGCGGGCGTGTGCTGATGCTGGCGGATGCCGTGAGCTCGACGCCGCAGCTCGGCGTGCGCGTGGTCGGCAACGAGAGCATCCGTGTGAACGGCACGACGGAGGATGGCGAGCCCGGCGTGATCGGCAAGGCCACCGTGACCGTCGCCGACGGATCCGGCGCCGCGGTGCAGGGCACGGTCACGGTCTTCCTCACCCCGCCGTCGACCGTCACCCGCCCGATCGTGTTCCCCGATGCGATCACCGTCCGTGCCGGTTCGCTCACGCGCATCAACGTCGCGGCGAACGACGTGGCCCCCCGTGGTGAACCCCTGGTCGTGCTCCCAGAGGTGACCGGGTCTGGCGAGTCCGGCGAGCTCGTCTTCGCCGACCGCAACGCGCTGCGTTACCTCGCGCCCACGACGCCGGGCACCTACCGCCTCACGTACTCGGTGTCGCTCGAGCGCAATCCGGCTCTCTCCGACAACGGCGTCGTGACGGTCACGGTCGTTCCCCCGGGCACGAACCGCGCGCCGACGCCCTCGACAATGACGGGTCGGGTCCTCAGCGGTCAGACGGTGTCGCTGCCCGTGCCGGCGACCGGCATGGACAGCGACGGCGACCGCGTGGTCCTCGCGGGCATCGACCAGCCGCAGAAGGGCGCCGGCACGGCGACGATCTCGGCCGACGGCGACGCGATCGTCTACCGGGCGCCCGCGGCCGGTGTCGACGGCGGTCAGGTGACGTTCCGCTACACGGTGCGCGACCCTCAGGGCGAGCAGGGAACAGGCGTGGTCCGCGTCGGCGTGCTCGACGCCGACATCGATGACGCGGCTCCCGTGACCTTCAGCGACTACGTGCGAGTCGAGGCGGGGTCGACCACCCCGATCGTCCTCGACCCGCGTCTGAACGACCTCGACCCGGCGCAGAGCGAGCTCGAGATCACCGAACTCGTGCCCAACGCGCCTCCGGTCAAGGGCAACCCGCTGTACGACCGCCTGAACGCGCTGATCGACTCCGACACGTCGCTCGAAGACGGCCGTGTCGTGCTCCGTGCGGGAGACACCGCCGGCACGAACTCCTACTTCTACACCGTCAAGTCCACGCGCACGTCGAGCACGTCGCAGGGGCTCATCGTCGTCACCGTGACCGACGGCGCCGTGGACGACCAGCCGAGCGTCGCCGACACCGTGCTCACGGCGCGCGACAGGGAAGACCTCCCGGAGCGCGGCATCGACGTCGTGACCGACCGCGTGAGCTGGCCGTCGGGCGATGCCTCCTCGCTCACGCTGAGTCTGTGGGGCGACCAGCCCGGATTCACGGTGCAGGGAGACCGCATCGTGGGCGCTGCGCCGGAGGACGGCGCGCTGGTGCCGTTCCAGCTCAAGGGCAAGGGGTCGGGAGGCAGAGACGTGGTCGCCTACGGGTTCCTGCGCATTCCCGCCTTCGACGACATGCAGGTGCAGCTGAAGCCCGGCACGACCCCCGTCGTGGTCGACGAGGATGCGTCGGTCTCGTTCGATGCGGCCGACTACGTCGACCTGATCGCCTCGGATGCCGTAGAGGTGGGCTCCGGGCAGTTCAGCGCGCAGCGCGCGGCCGCGTCGTGCTCCGCCGAGAGCTCGGGTGACGTGACCTACCGGGCCGGCCGGGAAGCGCCATGGTCGGACACCTGCCTCGTTCAGGTGCGGCTGCAGGGCCAGGAGCGCTGGTCGTTCATCGACGTGCCGATCAGCATCCGTCCTGCGGAGCCTCAGCTGCTGCTGTCGTCGATCTCGCACACGATCGCTCCTGGAACCACCGAGACGGTCGACATGTACTCGAACATGGCCGCCTGGGAGGGTGGCCGCGAGGGCGACGCAGGATCGCTCGAGTACCGGATCGTGTATTCCGGGTCGGCCTTCATCGTCACGCGCAACGGCCCTCAGCTGACCATCGAAGCGCGAGCGGACGCCAGACCGGGCAACACCGAGAACGTGAGCGTCACGGTGCCGCAGTACGGCGAGCCGTCGGCATCCGTCCGCCTGGTCGTCGGCGCGGCTCCGCCCGATGCGCCGCGGGGCGCGACCTTCACGACGCAGTGCATCGTCACGAACCCGAGCTGCACGATCGATGTCGTCGACGTCGCGGGGGAGTACGACCCGTTCGCGGGCAAGCCAGGATCGGGCCTCCGACTCATGTCGCTCGGCGGAGGCTCACGGTGCGATGTCGCATCGGTCTCGACCTCGGGGAGCACGTCGATCACTGCGACCTGGCCCGGCGGAGGGCAGGCGCCCGGCGGCCAGTGCATCATCCCGTTCGTCGTGTCGGATGCGCAGGGGCGCACCGGCACCGGAACCCTCACTCTCGACCTGCAGGGCTTCCCCCAGGCGCCCGCCAGCGTCACGACAGTCGGATTCAGCCGCTCGACCGTGGTGCTCGACGTGCCGCTGGGCGAGGCAGGGCGCGCGCACCCCGGCGTCACCGGCGTGACGATCCTGCAGGACGGATCCCCGGCGAACGCGTCATGCAGCCCGGCGGGAGGCCTCTACCGCTGCACCGTGAACGGGCTCGTCAACGGGGCGCCGCATGTCTTCACCGCAGCGGCCGTCAACGCGGTCGGAACCTCAGCGGCCACGTCACCGCACACCAGCTGGGCGTATGCCGCCCCCGAGGTGTCGAACGCGACCGCCACACCCGTCTATCGCCCGGGCAGCACCGAACGCGGACGCGGCATCGTCGAACTCGCGATCGCCGCGTCGGACGACTCGCTCGCCTTCCGTGTCGAGGAGACCGGCCAGGTCATCAACCGCACCGGTGCGACGACGTCGGCGGAGATCCAGCTGTCTCCCGGCCCGCAGAACATCACCATCGTCCCGATCAGTCAGTTCCAACCGCCCACGGGCGACGGCGGCAATGAGGGCGGCGCGTTCCGCACGTCGGTCACGGCCGCGGGAACCGTCTACTTCGACCCCTCTGGCACGCGGGCGACCGCGACGTCGAACACCTCGATCGACGTCTCGGGCGTCGCTGCGCAGCCCAACGGCAGCGCTCTCGGTGTCGACGTGGTCTATCTCGCTTGGCGCTCGGGCGATGCGAGCTGCAGCGCCGACGGCAACGGGCGGCTGCGGGTCTCGGGCGCGGAGGCGCAGTCGTCGTCGCCCTCGCTCACCGGCCTCGCCGAGTACTCGACCTACAACGTGAAGGCGTGCGCCTCGAACGGGTTCGGCGTCGCCGAGTCGAACACCGCCCAGGTCTTCACCTTCACTTCCGTCGAGGGGCCCAAGGGCAACACGAGCTACACGGTCGCGACTCAGCCGTCGTTCCAGGACGGCCGCTATTCCTACGGCTTGGAATCGGCGCCCAGCATCGGAGCGAAGGACGGCTTCGTCCCGCAGTACAACATGTACGGGCAGTGGCGGGAGGACTTCCAGCTGAACTCCGACGCGTCGCCGCTGCCGGTCAGCGCGCGCTCCTGCCACTCGGTGTTGAGCCAGTTCTGCTCCGATCCCGTGGAGATCACGGCGAGGACCGTGCCGACCACGGTGATCGTGCAGTTCCAGAAGTGTGCACCGGCGAACCCGGATGACGCGTTCGACGTCAGCCCCGCGGCGCGCGGTTCGTATGAGCGAACCTTCACACCGAGGACCGTCGATGGTGTCGCCATGGTCGAGGTGAAGATCACCTGGACGGGAGCCTTCACTCCGCTCAAGTCGATCACCCACCGCGCGCAGCTGTGCACGCAGCCGCCGCCTGTCGACCCGGATCCTGTCGATACGCCTGATCCGCCTGATCCCGTGGGATGAACCTGCCCAGATGACCACTCCCCACTCCCCATCGCCCTGCGCCTCGCAGGCGCCCGAGACGAATACGGTTGCCCTATGCCTGCTCCCTCCGTTGCTCCCGTGACCATCGCTCCCGAACAGGCCGCCTGGTTCGCCGAGACGTTCTCGATCCTCGCCGCCAACGTCGAACAGGCAATCCTCGGCAAGCGTCATGTGATCGAGCTCGCGCTCGCCGCCGCTGTCAGCGGCGGGCACGTGCTGCTCGAGGACTTCCCCGGCACTGGCAAGACGGCCCTCGCCCGAGCCATCGCCCAGACCGTCACGGGCACGAGCACGCGCATCCAGTTCACCCCCGACCTTCTTCCGGGTGATGTGACAGGCATCACGGTCTACGACCAGAAGGAGGGGGCGTTCGAGTTCCACGCCGGCCCCGTCTTCGCGAACATCGTGCTCGCAGACGAGATCAACCGTGCGAGCCCGAAGACCCAGTCGGCGCTGCTGGAGGTCATGGAAGAGGGCACGGTCACGGTCGACGGCGTCACGCGTCCGGTGCCTTCGCCCTTCCTCGTCATGGCGACGCAGAACCCGATCGAGCAGGGCGGCACCTACCGCCTGCCCGAGGCTCAGCTCGACCGCTTCATGATCAAGACGTCGATCGGCTACCCCGACGAGGCGGCGACCATGCGCATCCTGCAGGGCGCCGCGCAGCCGAAGCACGTGCTCGACGGCATCGTCGGCACCGACACCATCCTCACGATGGCCGAGATGACGCGCGGGGTGTACGTGAACCCGCTGGTCTCCGACTACATCATGCGCATCGTCGATGCGACGCGTCGCGCCTCCGAGGTGCGCCTCGGCGCCAGCGTGCGAGGCGCGATCGCGCTCTCGCGTCTCGTGATGACGTGGGCGGCGAAGAGCGGCCGCACGTTCGTGACCCCCGACGACGTCAGGGAGCTCGCGGTCGTGGCACTCGCCCACCGCCTCGTGCTCGAACCTGAGGCCGAGTTCGACGGCGTCACCGCGGTCGCCGTGGTGGGGCAGATCCTGCTCGACGTCGAGCCGCCGCGCGAGAACGGCACTGCGTGAGCTTCAGCACCGAGTCCCGTCTGACGCGCACGACGGCGGGCACCAGCACGTCGACGCGCACGTCGACGGTCACGCGCTACGACCGCACGCGCCGAGGGCCCGTCCGCGGCGCCGTCTTCGGTGTCCGTCGTGCCGCTCGCACCACGCGTCGCGCAGCCCGCACGGCCGTCGCGTGGGTGCGTGAGACGGTCACGTCGGCCGGGATGCTGGTGGTCGTGGCGCTCGTTCTCTGCATCGCCGCGGGACTGCTCTTCGGATGGGTCGAGGCGTGGGCGGTCGCGGCGATCGCGCTGGTGCTGTTGATCGCGTGCGTCCCCTTCATCCTCGGCACCCATGACTACCGCATCGAGCTGACACTCGATCGCGATCGTGTGGTCGCGGGGGCAGAGATCGGCGCGACGCTCGATGTGCGCAACAACAGCGAGCGTCTCTCGCTGCCGGGCATCGTCGATGTCCCTGTGGGGGAGGGGCTCGTCGAAGCGCACGTTCCGCTGCTGCGCCCCGCGGCCCACCACCGTGAGCAGCTCACGATCGCCGCGCACCGCCGCGGAGTCATCGACGTCGGACCCATGACGATCACCCGAGGCGACCCGATCGGCATCCTCCGACGTGAGTTGCGGTGGCCCGACGTCCAGCGCATCCATGTGCATCCGATCACGGTCCCGCTGCCCAGCACGAGTGCGGGCCTGATCCGCGACCTCGAGGGCACGCCGAGCTCGACGCTGGTCGATGCCGACCTGTCGTTCCACGCGGTGCGCGAATACGTGGTGGGTGATTCGCAGCGGCACGTGCACTGGAAGTCGACCGCGAAGACCGGAAAGCTCATGGTGCGCCAGTACGAGGAGTCGCGCCATGCCCGCATCGCGATCATCCTCGACCTCGACACCGAGTCCTACGAGAGCGATGACGAGTTCGAGAACACAGTCAGCGCCGCCGCATCCCTCGCACTCCAGGGCGTGCGTGACGGCCGCGATGTGCTCTTCTCGGTGAGCAACGAGATCCCCGAGCACAGCCGCGCCGAGGTGCTGTCGATCCGCACGCTTCCCACCGTGACGCCCAAGGCGCTGCTCGACGCGACATCGACCATCGACCCTGCCGACCGCGTGATGCGCCTCGAGGCCGTCGCCGCGCTCACCGCGCAGTCCTATCCCGACCTGTCGATCGGATTCCTGATGACGGGCTCGCGCATGCCGCTCGAACGGCTGCGGCACGCCGCGGTCAAGCTGCCTGCGGCGGTCGAGGCGGTCGCGGTGCGCAGCCAGCTGGGCGAGCAGCCCACGATGCGCACGGCACGCGAGCTCGCCGTGATGACCCTGGGCGCGCTGGGCGATCTTCCGCAGATGCTCGCTCGTGGAGCGCTGAAATGAGCGCCGCCGGCCTCCGGCGCGGCGTGGCGGGGTCGCGACGGTCGTTCGCCCTCTCGGCCCTGACGCTCTGGGCACTCGGATACGTGCTGGTCGGTGTCGGTCTCGCGACGGCGGCTGCATGGCCGGTCTATGAATCCCCACGCGCTCTGGCGGTCGGTCTGATCGGCGGACTGCTCGGCATGGCCGTCGCCGTGCTGACGCGGGTGCTCCGGTGGGGCATGCTGATCGGATCCCTCGCTGCGGCCGGCGCCTATCTGGTCGTCTCGGTTCCGCTCGCGATCCCGTCGGCGCTCTCGTCTCTTCCCGCCTTCCTCGGCGGACTCCGCGACGCGGTGCTCGGGGTCGTGCTCGGGTGGAAGCAGATGCTGACGCTGAACCCGCCGCTCGGCGAGTATCAGGCCGTGCTGATCCCGTTCCTCGTCGTGATGCTGTTCGGCACGTTCATCGCGACCCTGCTCGTGCTCGAGGGCGGCCGTCGGGCCACGATCGCGGTTCCCGTCGTCACCGCGATGAGCGTGTTCGGCATCGCCTTCGGAGTGAGCGGCACGACGGCTCCCGTCTCGGTGCTGGGCGTGGCTCTTCCCGCGCCTCGGGAATGGCTGATCGGCGTCGCGCTCTTCGTGACCGCTCTCGTCTGGCTGGTCGGTCGTTCGCGGCTGCAGCGCGCGCAGGCGCTGCGCACCGTCGCCGCGGCGAACATCTCGCGTCGGGCGACCCCGGTGTGGCTGACGATCCGTCGTCATCTGCTGTCGGCAGGGCTCGCCGTGGTCGCCCTGATCGCCGGATTCGCGGTCGCCCCCGCGGCGGCCGGATGGAGCGACCGCTCGGTGCTGCGCGACGAGGTCGAGCCCATGATCGTCGTGCAGCAGCAGGCGAGCCCGCTCAGCGCCTACCGCTCGTGGTTCGCCGGCGGCACTCTCGACGACACCGTGGTGCAGGTGGAGGGCGACCCCGGTGCGA
Organism: Microbacterium sp. WCS2018Hpa-9; assembly: GCF_031843745.1. NCBI lineage: Bacteria > Bacillati > Actinomycetota > Actinomycetes > Micrococcales > Microbacteriaceae > Microbacterium > Microbacterium sp. WCS2018Hpa-9. The sequence continues at coordinate 382,610 of NZ_JAVTIY010000004.1, read as the reverse complement.
TCGAGCGCCTGCGGCTCGTGACCCTCGACTCGTACGACGGCGAGGGCTTCCACATCGCACCCGACGACCGGTTCAGCAGGTTGCCCCGCACCGCGATGCCGGGTGCCGGCCGTGTGTCGCTCGGCATCACGGTCGGCGATGCGTACCGCGGCATCTGGGTGCCGTCGCCTGCGGGTCTCGCCGAGGCGCCCGACTTCTCCGGGTCACGCGCCGATGCGCTCGCCGACGGCTTTCATGTGAACTCCGGCGGCGACACCGCGATCACCGTGGCAGAGGCACCCGGCGGCGGAGAGGGACTCGTCCCCGGCGACCGCTACACCGTGCTCGTGGACGCCCCTGGTGCCCCCGGCGAGGTCGCCGCGCTGCAGGGCGCCGCCTCGAACCTCGACACCGACCTGTATCCCGCGCTCACCGAGTGGGCCGAGATGCAGGAGCAGCCCCGCACGGGAGCCGGATACCTCGAGATCATCGATCGCCTGCGTTCGCGCGGCTACCTCAGCCACGCGCTGATCGACGACGATGCGGCAGCGGGATGGATCGCGTCGCTCAAGGAGTCCGAGGGATACGCGTTCGCGCCGAGCTATGCGGGGCATTCTGCCGCCCGCATCGAGGAGCTGTTCACCGACATGGTCGAGCAGGAGCGCAGGGCCGGGTCTGATGCCGCACCCGAGCTGCTCGTATCCGCCGTCGGCGACGACGAGCAGTTCTCCGTGGCAGCTGCGCTGCTCGCCGAGCACTGGGGACTCGAGTCCCGGGTGGTGATCGGCGCACGGCTCGCGGCGGCAGAAGAGGTTCCGGGCATTCCGGCCTGCACCGACACATGCACGGGCGCCAACATGAGCGCCTGGGTCGAGGTGCGCAGTTCCGGCGGCGAGTGGATGCCGGTCGACACCACACCGCAGTATGCGATGCTGCCGAGCTCCATCACCGAGGGCGAGCAGCTGCCGGAGCATCCGACGGTGCCCGAGCAGCCGCGGTCGGAGGCCCTCGACCCGCCTCAGGCGCAGAGCGACTCGAACAACGACGCGCCCCCGCTCGAGGCGCCGCAGTCAGAGGTCCTCGCCTTCCTGCTGCCCATCCTCAGAGCTGTGGGGCTCAGCCTGCTCGCTCTCGCGCTGCTGGCTCTGCCGTTCCTGGTGCTGCTGTTCGCCAAGAGACAGCGTGCAAGGACCCGACGCACGGCCGAAGATCCCGAGGTGCGGCTGGCCGGAGCCTGGGAGGAGCTGGTCGACGTGTACGCCGATCATGACGTGTCGATGGATGCCGAGGGCACTCGAACCCAGCGGGCTCTGTCGACCGACCGCGAGGCCGCCGACCGCCTGGCGGCGCTCGTCGATCGCGCTGTCTTCGCCGAGCATCCTCCGACGAACGACGATGCGAGCGCCGCCTGGGCGATCGTGGATGCCGAGCGGGCGGAGCTGGCAGCATCCGGCAAGTGGTGGCACCGCGTCGCCAGGCGTGTGCGGCCGACGTCGTTCATCGGACGCATGCGGGCCGCGGGCGGTCGGGGTTACACCGGAGCCAGGCCCGCTCTCGCTACGCTCGGATTGACCGGGTCGTTCGGCGACCGGAAGAAGGGGAACTCATGATCGCGCCCGTGGATAGCGGCTACGTGACGATGCTCGCCATCGTCGGCGGTGTCGGCGTGCTCGTCGGCCTCGCCGTCTACGTCTGGTACGCCTTGGCGCTGTCGCGTCTGTTCCCGCGCATCGACGGAGAGGGCTGGAAGGGCTGGGTGCCCGTCCTCAACGAGGCCGAGATCCTGGCTCGAGGCGGAGTGCCCGCGTGGTCGGTGGTCTTCTACTTCATCCCGATCGTGCAGCTGTACGGCATCTACCTCAAGGTCGTCGCGACCCACCGCATCAATCGGAGGTTCGGTCGGGGCGCCGGCATGACGGTGCTCGCCATCCTGTTGCCTCCTGTCTGGGCGACCGTCCTCGCCTGGGGTGCCCCGCCGCACCCCGAGGGGGAACGACTGGCCGCGCTGCAGCCGGGTCCTCGCCGCAACGCGCACCCCGCTGCCGCACCCGCCAGGGATGCGTCGGGGTACACGATCCCGTCTCTCGCTCCGCACACCCCGAGTCAGCCGGATGGCCCTGCGCTCGTGTTCCCCGACTACGCAGCACCGACCCGTGCGAACGCGCCGTCTGACGCGCACGCCGGCGCTGGTGCGTCCGGCGCTCCCTCGGGTTCCGACGGCGGTGCTCCCTCTGCGTGGGGCGCGCCGCCGCAGAAGCCGCAGTCGCCCGTCGGGCCCCCGCCCGTTCCCGGGGCGGCGCCCGCTCCTGGAGCGCCTCCCATTCCTGGAGCGCCTCCCGTTCCTGGAGCCCCGCCCGTGCCCGTCGCCGGGCAGCCCCCGGTCGCCGGCGCGCCCGCTGCGTCGTTCGCGCCGCCGCAGCCTCCCGCTCCGGCCTTCGCGCCGCAGCCTCCTGCCGCGCCGCAGCCGCCGGCTCCTGCTCCCGCGTCTGCACCGCAGTCGCCTGCTCCTACTCCCGCGTCTGAGCCTCCTGTCGATGCGCACCCGACGACCGGGATCATGGCAGCGATGGGCGGCGACCCCGTGGCACCCGTCGCGCCGCAGCCGTCTGCACCTCCGCAACCGGCTGCTCATGACATCGCGGTGCAGCCGCCTGCGCCTCCTGCACCCGCATCCACGCCGTCGTCCCCGTACGAGACCCCGGCAGAGCACGCGCCGTCCGCGTCGCCCGCCGCAGAACCGCATCGCGCGGTCCGGCCCGTGCCGCCGTCGTTCCGCGACGGCGGGCTCTCGGCCGAGCATCCGCAGATGCCGACGATTCGTCCGGTCCCCTCGGCGGCCGCAGACGTCCCGGCGGCCGCAGCCGTTCCGGTCGCCGCGGCTTCGCCTACGCCCGCGCCCACCGCTGATGTGCCTGCCGCGCCTGCCCCCGAGTCGCCCGCGATGCCCCTGGACGGTCTCGCGGCAGATGTCGACAAGACGGTCGTCACCCCGCGTCCGACCGACGACGTCGTCGACGACCTCGACGCCACGGTCGTCGTCGCCCGCAGGCGCGGCGTGCGTCGCTCGCTGGTGCTCGACGACGGACGCAAGTTCTCGTTGTCGGGCGCGAGCGTCGTGATCGGACGCAACCCGATCGGCGAGCCGGGTGAGCAGCGGCTCGCGATCTCCGACACCACCCGCACGCTGTCGAAGACGCACGCCCGCCTCGTCGTGCACGACGACGAGTGGCGCCTCACCGATCTGCACGCCACGAACGGCGTCGTGGTGGTCGAAGAGAACGGCACCGAGACGCTGCTCGATCCGGGCGAGAGCGTCACCGGCAACGGCCGGTTCATCCTCGGCGAAGTGGGAATGCACGTGATCGCGGAGCGCGACTCGTGACGGTCTCGTCAGTCGTACTGAACGTCGCGTCCTTGACAGACACCGGGCTCAAGCGCACCGCGAACGAGGACTCCGTGCTCGTGGCATCCCCAGTCTTCCTCGTCGCAGACGGCATGGGCGGGCATGAGGCGGGCGACCGAGCGAGCGCTGCGGTGGTCGACGCATTCGAGCCGCTCCGCGGTCTGGCGGTCGAGGTCGCCGACATCGGCGATGCGCTGAGCCGAGCCTCGGCTGTCGTCGACGACATCTCTGCCGAGCACAAGCGCGGGGCGGGCACGACCGTGACGGGTGTCGCACTCGTCGATCACGAAGGCGCACCGCACTGGCTCGTCTTCAACGTCGGCGACTCCCGCGTCTACCGGCACCACGGCAACGAGCTCAGCCAGCTGACGATCGATCATTCGCTGGGGCAGGAGCTGGTGGATGCCGGTGAGCTCCGCGCAGAGGATCTCTCGTCGTTCTCGCAGCGCAACGTCATCACCAGGGCGATCGGCGCGCCCGACAGCACGGCCGACAGCTGGCTGCTGCCGGTGGTCGACGGCGAGCGACTGCTGCTCTGCTCCGACGGACTCAGCGGCGAGGTGAGCGACGAAGCGATCCGAGCCACCCTGACGATGAACGGAAGACCCGAGACAGCAGCTGCGGCTCTCGTGAGCCGGGCGCTCAAGGCGGGTGGCCGCGACAATGTGTCGGTCGTCGTGATCGACGTGGTCTCGGGAGGCGCGCGCACGCGTGCGGACGACAGCACGGACGGTAGCGAAGCCGCCTCCGTGTCTCTCACCGATTCGAGCCTCGAGGGCACGACGATCCCGGTTCGCGTCAGATGACCGACGACGAGCCCGAGGTCGAAGAGACCGTCATGCTGACGCGTCGTGATCGGCGCCGGAGTGGGGCGGTCGCCGATTCGCCGGCAGCGCCGACCGAATCGGAGACGGTGGAGGCTGTCTCGGACGGTGCAGCGGATGCCGATGACTCCGCGGCGGCCGATGATTCCGCCGTGACGGACGATTCAGAAGCGCCTGGCGCTGTAGATGAGGCGACCGTCGTCGTCGATCGGAGCGCGTCGAGGTCCGATGTGCCGCCCGAGGAACCGGCTGATGCTCTCGAGAAGGCGGCTGTCGTCGTCGACCGCCGTCCGGTCGCGGTCGAGGAACCGGCCGATGATCTCGAGGAGGCGACCGTCGTCGTCGACCGGAGCTCTTCGAGGTCCGATGTCTCGTCCGATGTCCCGTCCGATGTTCGCGACGGGCAGCAGGAGCAGGAGCAGGAGCAGGAGCAGGAGCTGGTCGAGGAGCCGACCGTGCTCGTCTCCCGCACGCCGCGGCGTGTACGACGGAAACGATCGGAACGGTCCGACGAACAGGGCGATGCCTCGGCCGATCCCACCCCTGCTGCCGAACCCGATGCCGAACCGGGTGCCGAACCCGTCTCGTTCGAAGCGCCGATCGATGCTCCGGCGCCGGAGATCTACCGACCGCGCCCCGCGCCCCTCGGTCCTTCCGCCCCGCCCGTGGTGATCGGCGCCGCCGCACCCACTCGCGCGGTGGATCCGGAGCTCCCTTCCGTCGCGAAGCAGGGACTGCGCTGGAGCATGGCCACCCTCGTCGCGTTCGCAGCAGCCTGTGTCGTCTCGGTCGCCGGATTGGTGGCGCTGGGCTTCGTCGTCTTCGCCTGAGCGTGGGTGGCGCGGACTGTCTGCGTCCGGCGCTGTCTCCGTCGTCTTCGACTCATGACGCCATCGGCGACGTCAGCGTCGCTCGGAGTCAGTCCAACCTGTCGTCACCGCTGCCGGGTCCGGGGGTGGTGAGCAGTCCGCCCTCGCGTTCGACCTCCACCGGATCCGCGGCCGGCTGCTCTCTGCGGCGACGCAGCACGATGAGGATGCCGAGCACGCCGAGCAGGGTCGCTCCGCCGATGGTGGTGACGAGCGCAGCCTCCCGCGTGAGCAGGAAGGCGGAGGAGCCGTGGTCGGGGTCGACGGCAGCGGCCGGTGGGCGTGCCGCGCTCTCGGTGGTGTCGAAGTAGGGGCTCACCGGCCCTCGGGTCGTCTCGTCCGGGAGCAGCTCGATGGCGGCGAACGGCTGGATGAATCCCCACCCGTTGATGTCGTCGCGATTGTCTGCGTCATCTCGAAGCGCGGTGGCGGTGAGTCGGTACGCCCATCCGGCCGGGGGGTCTTCCGGATGCGCCTCTGCGACGAGCGCCGCTGCCGCACTGGCATATCCGGTCGCGAAACTCGATGCCGGAGCATCGCCGGCGTACACGCAGTCGCCGCCGCCCGCCGACGACGTCAGCACGTTGCCGCCCGGCGCGGTCACGCCGACCTGAGGGCCATGGATCGAGCTGTCGGTGGCCCGCCCCGTGTCGTCGGCGGCGCTCACACCGAGCGCCTGTTCGTAGGCGGCGGGATAGCGGGCGCCGTCCTCGGCAGTGGGGTCTGATGCGCGGTTGCCGGCGCTCGCCACGACCAGTGCGCCGACCGCTGCCGCGTGCTCCACGGCAGCGCGGAGGTCGGGGGAGTCCGTTGTCTGCGATACCGACACGTTGATGATGTCGGCGCCATTGTCGGCCGCCCAGTGGATGCCGTCGGCGATGCGCTGCGAGGTGGGACCGAATCCTTTGTCGACGTCCTGTGGCTCGCTGCTGCGGAACGCCCTCACCGACAGCAGCCGTGCATCCGGTGCGAGCCCGACCACACCGGAGTTGGCGACCGGCTGCGCCGCGATCTGCCCGGCGATCGCGGTGCCGTGCCCGCTGGTGTCGCTCAGGCCGTCGCTGCGCTCGCCGTCGCCGACGAGGTCCACACCGCCGATCACGACTCCGGCGAGATGCGGATTTCCCGCATCGATGCCGGAGTCGACGATCGCGACGACGATCCCTCTGCCGGTGGCGACGCGATTGGCGTCCTCAGCACCGAGCAGAGCGAGCGCGGGCGGGGCCTCGGGGGCGAACACCACAGTGCCCGGAGTGCAGGCATCGCCGGCGGTTGCCGCAGGCACGGCCGTGTGTGCCGCGAGCGACGCCGCGGTTGAGGTCCTCAGCGCGTAAGGCGCCGCTGCCGATGCCGGCGCGCTCGTCAGAACGGCGCCGAGTGCGATCGCGCCCACCAGGAGGGCCGGAAGGGCGGCTCTGCGACGACGCATCACTTCGTCCCTGAGCCGGGCGACTCTCTGGCGGCTTCGGAGGTCAGCGCAGGGCCGGCCGCGAAGAACTCGATCCACGCGTCGGACACACGCCCGACGTCGTCGGGGGAGTATCCGAGCTGAGCGATGGGTCCGGTCGCCGCATCCTCAGCGCTCTGCTCGGCGGCGGCGCCGGGGATCGCGAACGCGGTGCCGGATTCGTCGATGAGCACGGCCAAGCCGGCCGCATCGTCAGATGCTCCGCTCACTTCGACGAGGGCGCCGCCGCCGACTGAGACATCGCCGCCGGAGCGCTCTTCCGGCAGCTCGGTCGTGGTCGCTCCGAGCACGGTGCGAGCATCGTCGGTGACCATCGCGCACGGCGTCTCGCCGGCCGCGAGCGTCGTCAACGGCAGGGTCGGCCAGTCCTCACCGCCGATGTGCGGCAGCGTCTTCACATCTGCGACCTCGGCAGGCGACACCTCCTGCTCGGCGCCGGCCTCCTGCCCGCTGCCGAGAAGGTAGAGCTGGTAGGCGAGCGGGCTGATGCGGGCGATCTCGCCGGTCGCGAGGGCCACATAGCGCTCCTCCGCCGGGCTGCCCTGCGTGTGGATGATCGTCCCCGCCGTCAGATCGGTTCCGGGAACCGAGGCTCCCATCGCGTTGAGGCTGATCGGCTCGAGATCCTCGCCCGATTCGAAGAGATTGAGCCAGCGCCCGTCGACCTCGAGGATCTCGCTGGTGCCGAGTCCGACGGCGCGGAGCACGGCGTTGGCGTCTTCCGCCGGAACGGCGTAGCGGAGGCCGTCGGCGATCACGAACAGCTCGTCGCCGCGCTGGACGACGGCGCCGGTCCCGGTCGAGATCTCGGCGATCGGCTTGCTCGACAGCGATACCGACGCGCCAGCGGTGTCGTCGATGCAGGCCGTCCACGAGGAGTTGATCAGGGCGCTCGGGGCCGGCAGGTCGTCGGGCGCGCCGAGGATGCCGATCGAGGGGCCGACCGGGATGCCGTCGAGTGCGGCCTGATCCGTGCGCACCACCTTGAACTCGCCGGCAGGGATCAGCAGCCGCGCGCTGGCCGTGTTGATGACCGGGTACAGCGTTCCCTCGACGGAGACGTAGCGGGCTCCGGTGTCTGTGGCGACGATCAGACGGTTGTTCTGCCAGTCACCGGGGAGTCCCGGCTGCATGATCCCCCAGAACACCCCGACGAGGATGACGCCGACAGTGAGCGCGATGCCGGCGACGACCGCGCGCAGCGGCTTTGCCGGGTCGAGTTCCTTGCCGCCGGGAGCTCCACCTGTGAACGCCGAGAGGAGCCGTCGCCTGCTGAAGCCCTGGGCCTCGATCAGATCTTTCTTGGTTGCCATCGTTCAGACGAGCCCTGCCGTGATGACGCCGAGTGGCAGCAGCAGCGCGAGCGCGATGACCTCGACGGTGTCACCGATCCTCGTGAGTCGCAGACGTGCCTTCGGCGTCAGCAGCGTGAGACCGACCAGGATCACGGTGGCGACGACGAGGATGAGGAGCATCCAGGTGCGGACGTCGGGGAGGGCGAGCGCCACCGTGACGCCGGTGACTGCGAGCCCGATCGCGCCGATCGCCATCAGCACGAGCACCCCGAGTCGGGCGTGGATCTGCCGCGACTGGAACATCATCCCCACGAATGCGAGCGCGCACAGCAGAGCGCCGAAGACGCCGCTGCCAGCGACCAGCGGCGTCGCTATGAGGGCAGCGAGGCCGAGCGCGGCGCGGATCGCGATGAGCGTGCGCGTGCCTGCGGCCGCGCGGCGCTTGACCTCGTCGGCGTCGATGGGCTCGGGCGCCGCGAACATGTCGGCGTCGCTCTGCGGCGAGATCACTCGAATGCGGGTGGAAGTGAGTGCGAGCCAGGGGATGCCGTTCGCCAGCAGCGCGGTCGTCGCGAGCATGATCGCATACGGAGCGAGCGCGTCACCGAAGATCGCGGCGCTCGTGGCGGTGATGCCGATCGATGCGCCGAGCGCGATGGGCACGAGATGGATCTCGGGCTTCTCCTGCGTGACGGCGAGTCCCAGGCCGCCGACGATGACGAGTCCGAGGCCTATCGCCGCAAGCGGCCAGCCCCAGATGCTCTGCGCCGGCACGGCGAGGTACCCGGCGAGCCCACCGTAGGCGGCCGCGGTGAGGCCGAGCGCGTGCCCTGCCTCGGGCTGGTGGAGGCGCATGAGCACGGCGGCGGCGACGCTCAGCACGACGGCGCCCGCGCCCGCGATGATCGCGGGAAGAAGCGAGGTGGGCGGGGTGGCGACGAGCAGGAGAGCGCAGAGTGCGAGGAAGGTGAGGCTGACGAAGAGAGCGGTACGCGAGCTGTCGGCGGGCGTCCATGCCCCGTGCTGCTCGGCCGTCGCGTCGATCACCGCTTCGACGACGTCGTCGTAGACGCGCGGCTCCTTCACCAGGCCGCCGCGGACGAGCGTCAGCAGCTCGCCGTCGTTCACTCCCTGCGCCGCCGCGCCGCGGGCGGGGTCGAGTGGTGTGCCGTCCGCCCGCTGGAGCGAGTACCCGCCGTGGGTCAGGGTCGGGTCGAGCACGCCGAGGCTCCGGGCGAAGCCGGGGATGATCTCGACGAGCGGGACCTGCGACGGCACGCCGACGTCGAGCCGCCGGTCGTCGCTGACGACGGAAAGTCGCAGCACGGTGCCTGCCGTGGCGCTGCTCTGAGTCATGGAACGATGCCCCCTCCATGGTTGCCGCCGGCCGGGAGAAGACCCGTGGCTGCGCATTCCGCCTTTCACCCTAGTTGAGGCATGCGACAACGCACAGCCGTGAGGCTCGGCGCCCTTCGAGCGGACGAGCTAGGTTCTGCCCGTCCCCGAGCCCTGAGCATCCCTGGTGGTCGGCGCTGATCGGTGTGAGCATCGCCGCCGATTTCTCGATCGAACGCACAAATGCCGTGCGGATACTGCTCGTGTCCTGGCGTATCCGGACGATCTGATCTAGCCTTTCACCTGAAACGAATCGTGGGGGGTTGTTTCGAAGTCGTCCCAATACAGGGATGCGCTCCCCGCACGTGTGTCCGCAAGGACCGGAGGGAGTGAGTTATGGCTGATGTCATCTCCGCAGAAGAAGGGGCTCTGCGCCGCGGAGCCCAGGCGGTGCGGGAGACCAAGTCCGGGATCGACCAGCAGACCAAGAAGGTCCGCGGCGAGATCGAGCAGCTGCGTGGTTTCTGGACGGGCGCGGCTGCCGTGTCCTTCTCGACGCTGATGTCCCGCTGGGACGAGCAGGCTCGTCAGCTCAACGAGGTCCTCGTGACGCTCGAAGATGCCCTCGCCGGCACCGAGCGTGACCAGGCTGCAACCGAAGAAGCTCACCAGCAGACCATCTCGGGCCTCGGCTCGATGATGGGTTCCTGAGCACAGACCACAGAGATTTCAAGGAGAACATGATGCAGTCGATGTCAGTTCGCCCGGAGCAGGTCAACGCTCTGGCAGCGCAGATCCGCAGCGGGTCGCAGGGTATTCGTTCAGAGCTCGACCGTCTCGAGTCCGAGGTCGGCAAGCTGCGTGCGGCGTGGGATGGTTCCGCGCAGCAGGCCTACGACCAGGCTCAGGCCAAGTGGAACCGTTCGCTGAGTGAGATGCAGCAGCTTCTCACGCAGATCGCGGGCAAGACCGAGGAGATCTCGGGCCAGTACGTCCAGACCGACAAGTCGGCCGCCGGGCGGTTCGGAGCCTGATCCCTGGCGCGGATCCGACGTCTCACGTCGGATCCGCGCCATCTGCTGTGCGCTTCGCCGTTCGTCGGAGGGCGCAGCAGATGTCAGGGATGGCACCGTATGTGAATGAGGGGGGCGTCGATGATCGCAATCGACATTGATCAGATTCTGGCTGAGCTGAAGCGCATCGCGCGGGACGCTCAGCAGTTCCCGGATGCGGCGGAGGTCCGCCACTCCGAGGGCGGGGTGACCCCTGCCCTGGCGGACTTCCGGGAGGCCGTGAGTCGGGTGGCGTCGGGCATGGGCACAGCCACCCAGAATTCTGTCAACGCGCTTAACGACGTCAGCGACGCGATCCGCTTCGCCGTCACCGAGCTCGCTGAGCAGGATGCATCCCTCGCCGACGACACCAAGATCGTGCTGGCACTGCTCGACTCGGCGGCGGCCCAGAGCACGACTCCCGCTCCCGTCCCGGCGGGCACGACCCCCGCAACCGGCGGTACTTCGGGCGCGGACGAGCCCGATGAGGCCGACTACTGATGAGCCCCCGTCGTCGATCGATCGTGACCGCGATCGGAGGGATGGCGCTGTGCGCGGTGCTCGTGCTGCCCGCCGGTGCCTCTGCGGCGACCTCGAGCGACGGACTCTGGTACTTCGACCGCGGGCGGGTCCAGGAGGCGATCGACGCAGGTTTCGACGGCTCGGGCGTGACGATCGCGGTGGTCGACACGCAGGTGAACCCCGACGCACCGGGTCTGCGCGGCGCCGACCTGCAGGTCGCCGAGGACTCCTACTGCTACGACTCCTCGGCCCAGCCCTATTCCGCCGTCTCGACGGATTACACGGCCGCCAGCCACGGCACGAATGTCGTGTCTATGATCTTGGGCACGGGTGAGGCAGTAGGCGGGACGCCCATCAAGGGCGTCGCGCCCGGAGCGACTGTGCGGTACTACAACTCCATGATCACCACAGGGGTCGGCGAGGGCACCGACATCGAGTCGACGTGCCTGCAGAAGAACGGGGATCTGATCGATGCAGGGCCGGACTCCATGGACCGCTATCCGTCGGGCCTTGCGAAGGCGATCTCCGACGCCGTCGACGACGGTGCGGACATCATCTCCGTGTCTCTCGGAGGACTCATCGATTCGTCCAATGCGGTGGCGAAAGCCCATGCGGCCGGCGTGATCGTCCTGGGTTCGCTCCCCAACGTCGGTGGCGTAGGCGATTGGCCGTCTTCCTACAACGGCGCGGTGGCCGTGCAGGCGTTCGGAGCGGATGGGCAGATCCAGAAGTCGTCCTACAACCCCGCGCTCTCGGAGCCGTCTCCGAATCTCAGCGACGATGTGAAGATCTCAGGACCCGGGCTCGGCATCATCGCGCAGGGGACGCCGGAGTCCTGGGACGCCCAGCAGCTGCGCTCCGGAACATCACTGGCGACGCCGGTCGTGGCGGGATTCCTCGCGGTGGTGAAACAGAAGTACCCGGAGGCGACCGGCAACCAGCTGCTCCAGAGCCTCATCCACAACACCGGCACCAAGGGCGAGCACGATCCGGAGTGGAACAACGCCACGGGGTACGGCGCCGCATCGCTCACGGGGATGCTGTCAGTGGATCCGACGAAGTATCCCGATGAGAATCCGTTCTTCGACCCGGACAACGAGGACACCGTGCCGAGCCAGCGAGCGGTCGACAAGGAGCGCACCCTCCTCGACGCGAGCACCCCGGCTCCCAGTGCGGAGCCGGATGATGGCGCGGCACCGGGGGAAGCGTCGGCGCTGACGCCGTTCCTCATCGGCGGAGGCGTGATCCTCGCGGTGCTGATCATCGGCGGCATCGTGCTCGCGGTCGTGCTCACGCGGGCGTCGCAACGACAGAAGACTGAACAAGGGGGCGACCATGGTCGGCAAGAATGAAGCAGAACTCGACAGGATCCGTTCACTCGAGGACTGGCGGATCCCGCGGGCCGATTCCCTGCGCACCGCGCTGTCCTCGCTCGACCGAGCGCTCGCGGCTGTCATCGAGTCCACCGGGTGGGAGGGCGAGATGGCGCAGGAGGCGCGCAAGTCTCTCGCGACGCTGCAGAAGAACTTCCGCATAATCGACACGTTCGTCGGACAGCTCACCGACACGATCGAGAACGCGAACACCTATCGGCGCAACGCCGCGGCGGCCGAACTGCCGTCGGCGAAGGTCGACCCGTTCTGGGCCAACGCCGCGAAGATCGGCTCGGTGGTCGTCCATCCTGTTCTCGGCCCGATCGCCGCCGACAAGGCGATCGATGCGATCGGCAGTCTGCTCGGCAATCAGCGTGAAGAGCAGGCGGCCAAGGTGGTTGAAGGCATCAGGCAGGGGCTTGCGCCGACGGCGGAGTCGATGAACAAGTCGGCGGCCACGCTCGCTTCCTTCGACCCGCGCGTCGCGATGCCCGAGCCGCCCAAGCCCCCTGAGCAGCCGGGTAGTGAGATCACCGCTCCCGACCTCCGCTCTCCCGGTGTGGACAACTCGCCGTCGGGAACGAGCCCGGGCGGCGGTGGCGGCGGTGGCGGTGGCGGCGGCGGATTCCAGCCCACGGGGCCCAACGAACCGACGAACCCCGACGGCAACGGCGGCGGTGGAGACGGTGGTGGCGGCGGCGGTGGAAACGGCGGCGGCGGAGACGGTGATGGCGGCGGCGGTGGAAACGGCGGCGGTGAAGACCCGACGATCGAGTTCCCGGGTGGCGGTGATGGTGGCGGCAACGGCGGCGGCGACCCGACGATCGACTCCCCCGGCGGCGGCGTGATTCCCGGCACCCCGGGCGGTGGCGGTGGAATCACCGGCGGCGGCGGCGGTGGTACCGGCATCGGGAGTCTCCCCGGGGGAGCCTTCCCCGGCGGCGGCGGCGGCGGAATCGGTGGTGTGGTCGGCGGCGGCGCGGGTGCGGCGGCGATCGCGGCGGGCGCGAAGATCTCCGGGTTCGGCAGCATGGGCGCTCTCGGCGGTTCGGGACTCGGTGGTTCGGGACTCGGCGGCGCGGCAGGAGCCGGGCTCAAGCCGGGCGGACTTCTCGGCAATTCCACGCTCGGCGGCGCCGCTGGGGTGGGCAACCCCGCGGGCACCGGTGGGCGAACGGGTGCGGGCGCGAGCGGTGCGGCGGGTTCTGGAGGACGCGCGGGCGTCGCGGCCGGCGGCGGCACCGGTAGCGGTACCACCGGCGGTACCGGGCGCATGGGCATGGGAGGCGCGGGCTCTGACGACGAAGAGACGACCAAGCGGCCCGGCCTCGGCGGTCCCATCGCCCCGAAGCTCGAGGATGATGAGGAGCGGGGACCGCGCGCCCGAGGTGCGCAGGCGGGCTCCCGCGAGGACCACGCCGACTGACCCGGCTCTGCGGAGGAGGGTGAGCGGACAGCAGGAGAGTCCACGGCTTAGGCCGTGCACGGCCGATAAGGTGCAGGTGTGGCAGTCGATACCGTAGAGCGGCGCCGAATAGTCCTCCAGAGCGAGGATCGTCGGATCGACGTCTCGCTTCCGCTCGACGAGACTCTCGACGATGCCCTCGTGCTCAGCGGCCTGTCGGCCGAGGGCCGGTTCGTGGCGATCGGTCCCGGAGGATTCGAGGTCCCGGGGGACACCGAGTGCGAAGACCTCGTCGACGGCGGTTTGTATGCGCTGATCGACCGGGAGGCGCTCGCGCCGCGCGCCTCCGCACGTTCCCGCTCGCACGACACGCTGTCCGGTGCGCCCCGCGTCGATCACGGCGCGCGCTGGTGGATGCTGGCGGTCAGCGGCCTTCTGCTCGTCGCCACCTTCGCGCAGGGGTCGACGGATCCGTTGCTCCGACTGCTGACCGCCCTCATCCTCGTCGTCGGATCGATCTGCGGGGCGGTGGCGTGGTCGAGAGGTGATTCCGGCGCAGGGGTCCGCGGCATACTCGGGGTGCTCGCTCCGGTTCTGCTGTCCTTCGCGGCCGGCGTGCTCCTGATTCCGGCGCAGCTCGTGGCGAGCGCGCATCTGTCCGCGGCATCCGGATTCCTGGCCGCCGGAGTGACCACTGCGGTCATCGCGGTCTCCGCTCGCGCGAGGCCGATGAGGGCTGCCGCGGGAACCGCCACCATCCTGCTCGTCTCGCTCGCCGCGATATGGGGGCTCGCGCTCCTGCTGCGATGGGGGCCGGCCGAAGCGGCAGCGGTGTCGCTGGGCATGGTGCCGCTGGCTCTGCGTGCTCTGCCGAGCAGCCTGGTGAATCTCCCCGAGGGATACTTCATCGACTACAAGCACTTCATGACGGCCAGATGGACGGTCAGGGGAGCGATCCCCGACTCGGTCGGCATCCTGAACCCCGCGCGGGTCATCGCCGTCGTCGACGACTCCTCTGCCCGGCTGATCGCCGGCACCGTCGTCCTCAGCATCGTCGCGGCTCTCATGGCTCCGCTCGCCTTCCTGCGTGCGTGGCCGAGCGATCCGTTCGTGGTCTCCGGTGGGATCGCGCTGATCGCGTGCCTCGGGCTCGCGCTGCTGCTCACGCCGCGTCACACGACCTCGCGGATCCTCCGGTGGCTGCCGCGCGCGGCAGGCACCGCGGTGTTCCTCGTCGCCGGCGTGCAGGCTTCGTCCGCGTTCGGAGGCGACTTCCAGGTGATCGGTGCCGTCGGTCTGTTCGTGATCGGGCTGATCACCGCCGCCGTTATGATTCCGATCTCCCGCGGCGCGAGCTCCTTGGTGTGGTCGAGGGTCGCGGATGCGTTCGAGTGGCTCGCTGTGGCGCTCGCCCTTCCGGCGGCGCTCCTGTATGCCGATGCCCTGTCCCTCCTGCGTGGAATGATGGCCTGATGAGCGGGTACGGCGAATCACAGCCCCGGCGAGCGGGCGGCGAGGTGCCCCCGATCACCCCGGGGCCCGAGCGACCAGGGGAGATCCCTGCGCTGCCGCCGTCCCTGATCGCGGCGCCTCCCGGCGTCGACGGCGCCCCACTGCAGAACGCGCCGAAGCCCCCAGCACCCACGCCCCTCGTGTCGACCCGCGCGCAGACGCGGCGCCCTTCCGACGGGCTCGGCGCCGCGTTCGTCGGCACTCCGGCGACCGTCGGTCAGCGCATAGCCGCATTCACGGTCGATGTCGCCGCAGTCGTCCTGGTGGCGGCGGTCGTCCTGATCACCACCCGCAGTCCGCTGCTGGCCGGAATCACGGTCGCCGAGCTCGCGCTGTTCTTCTGGGTGCTCGAAGCCCGCACCGGGATGACGCTCGGCAACATGGTGCTGCGGCTGCGATCCTCGCGCGGCGATCGCCCGTTCTCTCCCGGCATCGGCCGACAGTTCGTGCGCGGCGCGATCACGGGAGCGGGCTTCTTGGTGGCTGTGGGCGGCTGGATCGTCGTCGCATCGAGCGGATGGGATCGCAGCGGTCGTCGACAGAGCTGGGCCGACAAGGCGGCGAACACGGTCGTGGTGGCTGTTCCGACGAGGGCGGAAGCAAAGGCTCAGCCCGCACCCGTCTCCACGGTCGAAGCAACGCCCTTGGCGCCACCCCAGGTGGTCGCGCTGAGCGAGCGCGCCCCGCTCGTCGACGAGGACTCCGAGCCGACGGACGCCCGTGCTGCCTCGCACCGTGCCGAGGCGGCCGCCGTCGCTGCCGCCGACAAGCCTCTGTTCACCGTCGCGCCGACGGCCGTGCAGCAGCCCGAGGGCGAAGGTGCGGCGTCGCCCGAGACCGGGGCGCTGCTGCTCATCTTCGACACAGGACAGCGGGTGCAGCTCGGCCTGCCCCTCGCCGCGAACCTCGGTCGCGCCCCCGTCGCGAGCGCGCATGACGACCGCCTGGTCATCGTGACCGATCCCGATTCCTCCGTCTCCAAGACGCACCTGCGCATCGAGCACTCTCGAGGGCGCACATGGGTGACCGATTTCGATTCGACGAACGGGTCGGATATCCGCTCGGATGACGGTCAGACCACCGAACTCGTCGCCGGGGGACGGATGCTGTTGGACGACGCGGACCGCGTCCGCATCGGCAACCGCAGCTTCACGATCAACCTTCTGCTGGGCTCAGACAGCAGCGCCGGAGAGAGAGCATGACAGGACCCCGTCTCGCACCGCCCCGTGTCCCCTCAGGCAAGCTCCCGGTGCAGGCGCCGCCTGAGCTGCAGCCGAACGACGGCGGAATGGGTGTGCTCGGGTCGCTGTTGCCTATGCTCGGCAGTGTCGGCGCGATCGTCATGGTGACGATGTCGAACCAGTCGGCCACAGGTCTGCTCACCGGTGGCATGTTCCTGCTCTCGTCGCTCGGTTTCGTGGCGGTCAACGGCTGGCGCCAGCGGTCGCAGCGTCAGGCGGCGACCCTCGGCGCACGTCGCGAGTACCTCGCGTACCTCACCGAGCTGCGTCAGACGGTGCGCGTGGCCGCTCGCCAGCAGCGGCGATCGGCGAACTGGCAGCTTCCGGCGCCGTCGGCGCTGCCGTACATCGCCGAGGAGCGCACCCGGGTCTGGGAGCGCGGATCCAACGACCCCGATTTCCTGTCCGTGCGCGTCGGCACGAGCGATCAGCCGCTCTGCGTCACTCTCGAAGCCCCCGAGCTCCCGCCTCTCGCTCAGCTCGACCCCGTGGCCGCCTCGGCGGCGCACCGATTCATGCTCACGCACGAGATCCAGAAGGATCTGCCGCTCGGCGTCACGTTGCGCGACTACGCCCGTCTCGAGATCACCGGCGATGAAGACGAGTCGCGCGCGCTGGCAAGGGCGATGCTGCTGCACGTCGCGACGATGCACGACCCCGAGGCCGTGCAGATCGTCATCGCGGCAGATCCGTCTGTGCTTGCGCAGTGGGAGTGGGCGAAATGGATGCCGCACACTCACTCGCGCACGGTGCGCGACGGCTTGGGGGCCGCGCGCATGATCGGCTCGCAGCTGTCCGAACTCGAGGACATGCTGCCGGCGGAGGTGCGCGAGCGTGCTCGATTCGGCCGTGACGGCTCGACCGCATCGAAGGCTCCCCATATCGTGATCCTCACCGACGGCGTGAGCTCGTCGATCAACGACGTGCTCGTCAGCGGCGACGGAGTGCAGGGCGTCACGGTCATCGACCTCCCCGCGCACTGGGGCGACCTCGACGACCCGAACGCTCTGCGGATCGCCTTCGAACCCGGCGCCGAGGGCGCACAGGCCGAGCTGCTCAGCATGCACTTCATCGGCAGTCGCTTCCACGCCGACGCGATCAGCATCGTCGAAGCGGAGGCGACGGCTCGACGTCTCATCTCGCTCTACTCCGGCGGCACCACGGTGTCGGGGAAGAAGAGCACGACAGGTCAAGCCGAGCTCGTCGAGCTGCTCGGGCTCCCCGATGTGCGGGACCTCGATCTCGACACCGCATGGAAGCCGCGGCTCGAACGAGATCGCCTGCGCGTGCCCATCGGCCAGACCGAGGACGGCAGCCCTCTGATCCTCGACATCAAGGAGTCCGCGCAGCAGGGTATGGGACCGCACGGTCTCATCATCGGTGCGACCGGATCGGGCAAGTCCGAGGTGCTGCGCACCCTGGTCCTCGCCCTCGCGATGACGCACTCGCCCGAGCAGCTCAACTTCGTCCTCGTCGACTTCAAGGGTGGCGCGACGTTCGCCGGCATGGCCGAGATGCCCCACGTCTCGGCGATCATCACCAACCTCGGCGAGGAGATCTCGCTCGTCGACCGTATGCAGGACGCGCTGCAGGGCGAGATGGTGCGCCGGCAGGAGCTGCTGCGCGCGACGGGGCCGTTCGCGAACGTCGCAGACTACGAGAAGGCACGTCGGGGTGGCCGCACGGACCTCGCTCCGCTGCCCGCCCTCCTGATCGTCGCCGACGAGTTCTCAGAGCTGCTCTCGGCCAAGCCGGAGTTCGCCGACACCTTCGTCAACATCGGCCGCCTCGGTCGTTCGCTGCAGGTGCATCTGCTGCTCTCGTCGCAGCGGCTCGAAGAGGGCAAGCTCCGCGGTCTCGACACTCACCTGTCGTATCGGATCGGCCTGCGCACGTTCTCCGCGGCCGAGTCCCGCACGGTGCTCGGAGTGCCAGACGCCTACCACCTGCCCACCCAGCCCGGTGCCGGCATCCTGAAGTCCGACACCGAGACGATGACGCAGTTCCGCGCGGCGTATGTCTCGGGCCCGCCGCCGCGCCGTCGTCGGCGGGCGGAGTCCGGCGCGGCTCCGTCGACGGGATCGACCGCTGTCGAGCTGTTCACCGCCGCGCCCGTCTGGCGGGCCGAGACTCCGGTCGATGAGCCCGAGGTCGTCGTCGACGCCGAACCGGAAGAGAAGCGCAACACGTTCGAGATCGCCGTCGAGCTCATGAGCGGACGCGGTCCGGCCGCCCATCAGGTGTGGCTTCCGCCGCTCGAGACGCCGGCGACGCTCGATCAGCTGTTCGGCGACCTCGTCGAGGACCCGGCGCTCGGCCTCATCTCGCCGCGCTGGCGTGGAGCCGGCGCCCTGACGATCCCTCTGGGCATCGTCGACGTGCCGCTCGAGCAGCGCCGCGAGACGCTGGCCGTCTCGCTCGGCGGCGCCGCGGGCCACATGGCGATCGTCGGGGCTCCGCTGAGCGGCAAGAGCACGCTTGCGCGCACGGCGCTGGCGGCGCTCGCACTGACGCACACTCCGCAGGAGGTGCAGTTCTTCGTCATCGACTTCGGCGGTGGCAGCTTCACCGGACTCCAGGGCTTCACGCACGTCAGCGGAGTCGCGACCCGATCCGAACCAGACGTCGTCCGCCGCACCGTCGCCGAGGTCACGAGCCTCCTCAACGCCCGCGAGGTGTACTTCCGCCAGAACGGCATCGACTCCATCGACACGTTCCGACAGCGACGCGCCCAGGGTCTCGTGGACGACGGCTATGGAGACATCTTCCTCGTCGTCGACGGCTGGGGCACGCTGCGCACCGAGTTCGAGATGCTCGAACCCCAGATCCAGGCGATCGCGGCACGCGGCCTCACCTATGGCGTGCACGTGGTGATCACAGCGTCGCGATGGATGGAGGTCCGCGCGAACATCAAGGACCTCATCGGAACCCGCATCGAGCTCCGACTCGGCGACCCGACCGACTCCGAGGTGAACCGCAAGGCGGCTGAGAACGTCACTTCGACGCCCGGGCGAGGCCTCAACGAGAACGGCCTCCAGATGCTGACCGCGCTGCCGCGCATCGACGGTGTCGCCGACGGGTCGTCGCTCGCGTCGGGCATCGACGGCCTGGTGAAACGGGTCGCCGACGCGTGGCACGGGCCCGCCGGCCCCAAGCTGCGGCTGCTTCCCTCGCGCATCGGGCATGCAGATCTGCGGGCGGTCGCCGCGGCGGCATCCGCCGACGGCTCCGAGCCGCGCGAGATCCTGCTCGGCATCGACGAAGCCGACCTCGCACCCTTCTCGATCGACCCCGTCGCCGAGCCCCTGCTCTACCTCTACGGCGATGCCGATTCGGGCAAGTCGTCGATGCTGCGGGGCGTCGTGCACGAGATCATGCGTCTGTACAGTCCGACGGAGGCGAAGATCTTCGTGGTCGACTACCGACGCGCGCTGCTCGGCGAGATCCCGAAGGAGTACCTGGGCGCTTACCTCACCGCGCACGAGATGGCCGAGGGCGGTCTGGCCGAGCTCGCGCAGTTCTTCCAGACGCGCATTCCCGGTCCCGACGTGACCTCTGAGCAGCTTCGGTCCCGTTCCTGGTGGAAGGGCGCGGAGGGCTTCGTGCTGATCGACGACTACGACCTCGTGTCGACATCCCAGGGCAACCCGGCCGCAGTGCTCGCTCCACTGCTCGCGCAGGCGACCGACCTCGGGCTGCACGTGATCCTCACCCGACGCACGGGTGGCGCGAGCAGGGCGGCGTACGACCCGATCATCCAGAGGATGACGGACCTCGGCGCGACCGGCATCCTGCTCTCCGGAAGCCCCGAAGAGGGGCAGCTGATCGGAAAGGTCAAGGCGATCCCGTCGATCCCCGGCCGCGCGCAGATCGTGAGCCGCGACCGCGGAGTTGTCTCCGCGCAGCTGATGTGGGTGCCGCCGACGTATCAGTGATCAATGATGCACGGCTCCCGAGCATGAAGAAGCCCGCCGCGGGGATCCGCGGCGGGCTTCTTCATGACACGCGAGGTGTGCGCGCGGTCATCGCAGGCCGGGGTCGACCTCCGGCCAGGTTCCCTGACGGAAGCGCACCGTGAGGAGCCCGGCGACGCCGGGATCGTCGAACGCGTAGATCATGATCACGCGCTCGAGGTTCTCACGGCCGCCGTCGGGCATGATCGTCGTGCGCACGGGGTGGAGACGGCGGAGGAAGGCCTCAGGGTCGGGATCCTCCGTGCCGGTGTGCAGCCCCCAGCGTTCGAGCAGCTTCGCCGGGGCGGAGCTGGCCGACCGTCGCAGCGCCTCGCCGATCACCTGGCGTGACAGCTCGTCGGTGCGTGCGAAGCCGTCGAAGGCGAAGTCGATGCTCGCGACGACCGACTCCGAGAACCGGGTCGGGTGGTCGATCTCGATCCGCACCTCGATCGGCCGTTCGGCGATCGTGATGGTGGTCTCCATCACCGCACCGCCCACGCCGCCGACCAGCTCGATGGGTCCGAGGTGGCGGCTCTTCAGGACGCCGGTGTCGGTGCTTGCATTCGTGTCGGTCATGATCCACCCATCAGGTCGCTGAGCGATTCGCTGTTCGATATCCGGTCGAGGTCGGACTTCGTCGCCTGATCGTTGGCGAAATACGCGGCGATCGTCGCGTTGAACAGCTCGCGGCCCAGGGTGTACTCCTGGATCGTGCTGGCGAGGCAGTCGGCTGTGAGCTGGTGCAGCGAGCTCGCGGCCGTGTGCGTGCCGCTCGCGCCGGCGCCGATCGCGCCGTTGCGCGGCGTCGGGTTCGACGCAGGAGGACTGCCGAGGGAGGTCTGCGCGGCGGTGAGCGAGTCGATCACGTTCTGCATGTTCTGCGAGACCGTGTCGGCGCGATACTGCTGGATGTCGATCATCTCGGAGGTGCCCTCCGGGTCGCCGAATTCGACGAGATCGAGATCGAACGACGCGGAGTTCTCGTAGATCTGGACGCTGGCGCCGTTCATCATGGTCCGTAGCTCAGTCTCCTGAGTCGAGATCGCGGCATTGACCGCCTCGAGAGCGGCCTCGAACGACTCCATCAGCTCGGAGTAGCTGCTGCCGCTGAGGGTCGCTGACGCGTCGATCGCCTGGATCGCGATCGTCGCGGTTCCGGCGAGCGTGACCATGCCGGCGACGAGAGGCGCTGCGGCACCCGCCGTCGCGATGGAGGCGACGGCGCCGGCCGCGACCGTCACCACGGTCAGTCCGTACTTCAGCATCTCCTGAGCGGTCGTCTCGGCGTAGGACGCGAGAGAGTCCTTCGCGCTGTCGCAGATCGACGCGACGTCATTGCCCGCCGCCGTCCAGATCTGAGACTGCACCGAGTAGTTCATCTCGAGCATCGCGGTCGCGACGCCGATGCGGTGGGCGACGTTGAGGAACTCGTCGTGGTACTTGGCCAGGAACGGCGTGGTGAACGCGCCAGAGATGTTCGTGAGCACCGTGAGGTTGATGGTGCTGCTGCTGCGCTCGATGACGCCGTCGTCCTCGAAGCCGCCGCCGGTGCCCGAGGCTCCCAGCGTCGAGGCGGCCGAGCGCGTCGTCGTCAGCGGCCCGGAGGCCCCAGAGCCGTCGGGGAGAGTGGGGTCGAGCCAGGGCGACACCGCGCTGTCGACGCGGCTGCGGATGCCGTCGAACGAGATCGAGCTGCCGAACCCGATGATGTCTCCGCCGCCCTCGCCGTTCGCATCGGGTCGGTGATAGCTGTTGGGCAGCCAGCCCCAGTAGGAGTAGAGGCCGTCGTTGCCGAGATCGGGCGAGAACCCCTCGTCGGCCATATATGCGTCGATCGCGGCGCGCTTCAGCGGCCCGATGATTCCTGAAAGTTCGTCGTATGACGCCACAGCGTCCCCCCGGTCTCGTGTGTGGTGCCGTCCGGCACATCTCTTCCAGCTTAGGTAGCTGCGCCTTCCGCGGCAATGACAACGGGACGATCGGCGGAGAGCGCAGGAGTGGGTACGCTGGATCCCGAAGCTCTGATTGACGACACCGCGGGGGGTACGCATGCAATCCACGAACGAGCCGGCGGTCGGCGCACGTCAGGGGTCGGGCGGCAACGCCCCGCTCATCTGGGGCATCGTGGCCGGTGTACTGGCCGTGCTCGCCGTGATCCGACTGCCGATGGCCGCGGTGTTCGTGTTCGCGCTGCTTGTGCTCGCGCTGGTCGCCGGCGTGGTCGCGGCCGTGCTCGGCGTCCTGGCGCTCCGGCGTCCGCAGAAGAGGGCGGGCTCGCTCGTCGGCATCGTCCTCGGAGCAGCCGCGATCGTGGTCGCCGGCATCGGATTCACCCTCGCGCTGTCCGGTGCGTCGTTCGGAGCCGTATCCCAGGTCGAGCTGCGCGCATCGAGTGACAGCGCCTTCACGATCGCGTATGCGGACGACGTGCAGGAGCGCTCGGCCACCTCGACCGCCGGCGAGTGGCAGGCGATGTTCGGCACTCGGCAGGCAGCGACAGAGATGACCGTGACTGCCGACGAGGTCGGCACCGTCCGGTGTCAGATCATCCGCGACGGCGACATCGTCGCCGAAGAGTCGTCCGATTCGGGAACCGTCACCTGCAGCGTCGGCGACTCGCAGTAGCTCGGAGAGGTCTCCGGTCAGCGAGCGGTCGCGTCGGCGAGGTGACGTGCGTCGTGGCTCAGCACCTTGACGATGATGCCGTGGCGACGCAGTTCCTTGGCTGTGCTGGCGCCCTCTTCGGCGTCTCGACCCAGAGCGTTGATGTTCGCCACGACGAGGACGTCGCCGGTCTTCAATGTGCCGATGAGGCGCGACAGTCGATCGCTCCAGCTCTCGAGGATGTCGGGAGCGGGGTGACGGAACCCTTCGATCGGCACCCCGAACCGGGTGAGGTCATCGCGCTGCTCGACCACCGAGGGCATGCCCTCGCGAGAGACCACGAGTCCGACCAGGCGTGACCCGTCGGGGCGCGCGAGCCAGAAGTCGCGATTCTGCTGCAGTTCGGTGAAGCACTTGGGGCATTCCGCGGCCGCGTGCGGCAGATGCAGCGGACTCGTCAGCGCCTCGTCGACGGATGCCGTCGCCTTCATGGGATCGATCGTCTCGCTCATCGCGCACCTCCGGCATCCATTCTGCCCTGCTCGGAGCCCGCGCGGTGACCTTTCAGAGCATCCCGAGCGCCCGTACCGCTTCTCGTTCCTCGACGAGCTCGGCCACGGAGGCGTCGATGCGCGCACGCGCCCAATCGCTGACTTCGAGCCCTTCGACGATCTGCCACTCTCCGTCGACCGACCGCACCGGGAACGACGAGATCAGACCGGTCGGAACGCCGTACTCGCCGTGCGAGACGACTCCGGCCGAGGTCCAGTCGTCGGTGCCGTGCACCCAGTCGCGCACGTGCTCGATCGTGGCGTTCGCGGCGGAGGCCACGGAAGACGAGCCGCGCACCTGGATGATCTCCGCCCCTCGCTTCGCGACACGAGGGATGAACGTCTCATCGAGCCACGTGGGCACATCGCCGACGATGGCTTCGAGGGCGTCCGCGACCGGCTTACCCCCCACGGTCGCATACGACACGTCGGGGAACTGCGTCGCCGAGTGGTTGCCCCAGATGGGCACACGACGAATCGTGTCGACCGGCACCGCGAGCGTCTGCGCCAGCTGTGCCCTGGCACGGTTCTCGTCGAGTCGGGTGAGCGCGGTGAATCTCTCTGCAGGGATGCCGTCTGCCGAGGCCGCGGCGATCAGCGCATTCGTGTTCGCCGGGTTGCCCACCACCGTGACGCGCACCCCGGACGAGGCGTGGCCGCGATCGCGGCGCCCTGGGGGCCGAAGATTCCCGCGTTGGCCGCGAGCAGGTCTCCGCGCTCCATTCCGGGGCCGCGCGGACGCGCGCCGACGAGCAGCGCGAGGTCGCACCCGTCGAAGCCGACGGCGGGGTCGTCCGTCACCTCGACGTGCTCGAGCAGACCGAACGCGCCGTCCTGCAGCTCGAGTGCCGCTCCCTCGGCGGCACCCAGCCCCTGCGGGATCTCCAGCAGCCGCAGTCGCACCTTCTCATCGGGGCCGAGCAGGTCCCCGGCGGCGATTCGGAACAGCAGTGCGTAGCCGATCTGTCCGCCCGCACCCGTGAGCGTGATGGTGGTGGTCATGACTCGAGCCTACGACCGTGAAGAGGCCGCCGTGCAGAGTACCCTGGTGGCATGACCTTCAACCCCGATGCCGATGTCTCCGGCAACACCGCCCGCCGTCGTGGTCGCGGCGCCGTCGTCGCCGGAGCGGGCGGTGTCGGCCTGCTCGGCATCATCGCCCTGATCGCCGGACCACTGCTGGGCATCGATCTGACCGGCCTGCTGGGCGGCGGTGCGACGGGTGGCGGAACCGAGCCCGAAGGCGGCAGCGTGATCGAGAACTGCCTCACCGGCGAGGACGCCAACGAGAACGTCGACTGCCGAGTGGCAGCCTCGCAGCTCGCGCTCGACGGCTACTGGGAGGACCACGTAGAGGGGTACCGCCCGCCGCAGCTGATCATCGTCGACGGAGCCACCTCGACCTCGTGCGGCACCGCGTCGAACGCCGTCGGTCCGTTCTACTGCCCGCCCGATGAGACGGTCTTCATCGATCCCACGTTCTTCGACCTCATGCAGCAGCAGTTCGGGGCATCCGCCGGCGATCTCGCTCAGCTCTACATCGTGGGTCACGAGTGGGGGCACCACATCCAGTACATCACCGGCGTGATGGATCAGTATCCGAACAACGGCACCGGCCCCGACAGCAACGGCGTGCGCATCGAACTGCAGGCCGACTGCTACGCGGGTGCCTGGATCGGGCAGATGACGAAGGAGAAAGACCCCGACGGAGTCCCGTACCTGCTGGAGCCGACCGAGGCGGAGATCACAGACGCGCTGAACGCCGCGAACACGGTCGGCGACGACAACATCCAGGAGCAGTCGTCCGGTTCGGTGAACCCCGAGAGCTTCACGCACGGCACGAGCGAGCAGCGCAAGTACTGGTTCGCGAACGGCTACCAGAACGGTCTCGATGTGTGCGCCGAGCCGCTCACCGCGGCTGCAGGAGACCTGTGACCATGAACCTCGACGCGCTGTATCCGCCCCTCGAACCGTACGAGACCGGCGAGATGCTCGTGGGCGACGGGCACCGTGTCTACTGGGAGGTCAGCGGCAACCCCGAGGGAAAGCCCGTGGTGTTCCTGCACGGTGGCCCCGGCAGCGGCACGTCGCCCTGGCAGCGCCGATTCTTCGACCCGGAGGCCTACCGGATCGTGCTGCTCGATCAGCGCGGGTGCGGGCGAAGCACCCCGCACGCGAGCGCGCCCGATGCCGACCTCCGCTTCGTCACCACCGCGCACCTGATCGCCGACCTCGAGCTGCTTCGTCGCAACCTCGGCATCGACCGGTGGCAGGTGTTCGGCGGATCCTGGGGGAGCGCGCTCGCGCTGGCCTATGCACAGGCGCATCCGGATGCGGTCAGCGAGCTGATCCTGAGGGGCATCTTCACGCTCCGCCGCGCAGAGCTGGAGTGGTTCTACGAGGGCGGCGCCGCCGCTCTGTTCCCCGACCTCTGGGAGGAGTTCATCGCTCCCATCCCGGTGCTCGAGCGCTCGCACATGATCGAGGCGTATCACAGGCGTCTGTTCGACCCCGACCCGGCCGTGCACGAACCGGCGGCGGTCGCCTGGTCGCGGTGGGAGGCCTCGACGGTCACGCTGCGGCCGGATGCCGCGCAGATCGAGGCGATGTCCGACCCGCAGACGGCCACCGCCTTCGCCCGCATCGAGAACCACTTCTTCGTGAACCGCGGATGGTGGACCGAGGGGCAGCTGATCGCCGGTGTCGACGGCATCCGTCACATCCCGACCGTCATCGTGCAGGGGCGCCACGACGTGTGCACGCCGATGATGACCGCGTGGGACCTGCACACCGCCTGGCCGGAGGCCGAGTTCGTCGTCGTCGACGATGCCGGGCACTCGGCGGCCGAGCCCGGCATCCAGCAGGCGCTGCGCGCCGCGACCGACCGCTTCGCCCGCTGATCCCGCGCCGCGACCGAGCGCGCGTCAGGCGCGCAGTGCCGCGGTCAGGGTCTTCAGCAGTCCGATCGTGCCGCCGTTCGCACGGAATCGCGTCAGGCCCTCGCTCACCGCTGCACCCGTCCGGGACGAGACGAACCACGGGGGCTTGGGCAGGATGGTGAGGCGTCCGCCGCCGTTGACGACCGGAAGAGAACGCGGGAACGGCCTGAAGGGGCCGCGGATCACCGAGCGCTCGACGCGATCGAGCAGGAGTGCGTTGTGGACGACGCCGATGCCGCTGCCGACGTCGGCGATCGTGCTGCCGGGGAACGCTCCCCAGGTCATGGTCGGGGTGATGAAGCCGAAGGCGGTCCAGCCGTTGATCGCGATCGAGCCGTAGTGAAGGGCGGCGATGGAGCGATCGAATCCCGCTCCGAGAGCCTTCTCGGTCGCCGGGTCGATCAGCAGGTTCGCGCCGAGCGTGCCCTGCAGTCGCTCGTTCGCATAGGCCACGGCCGCGTCGAGGAACTCCTGGCCGGTGCCGGCCACCGAGACGACACCCAGCACCGGAGCGAAGTACTCGGTGCTCTGCAGTGCCGTCGCATCGTCGCCATCGGAGACCTCGACCAGCAGTCGATCGCCGAGCACGAGGGCGTCGGGGTACGCATCGGTCGCGAGGTGCATCCGAGAGGGGGATCCGGGGTACCAGATGGGCCGCTCCGGAGCGTTCGCGTAGGCGCGGCGCAGAGCGGCGCGGAAGTCGTCGGCCTGCGCCCAGTCGGACGACATGATGACGACCTGCCCGGCGATGCAGTTGTGCCCGCTGTTCTGCAGGCGCATGGTCGCCACGTGCTCGGCCTGATACGTGAGATCGGCGTCAGTCCATTCACCGGGAACGATGATGATGGGCGACACCCCGCCGAGCTCGGCGGTGATGGGCTTCTTCAGCAGCGGACGGTTCTCGCGGCGTCGACGCGTGGCCGCAGCGCCCGTGCCCCACACGATGGCGTCGAAGGTCGCGGCCGACCCCGTGATGTGCACGTGAACGAGGTCGGGGTGGCCGGTCAGGTAGGCGCCGACCTCGGGTCCGCCTCGCGTGATGCGCAGCAGTCCAGGACCTATCAGCGGCGCGAGTGCTCTCTTGTAGACGGGCACGAGCGCGTCCTGCGTCGGATTGACCTTGAGCAGCGCCGTGCGATTGTGTGCGAGCAGTTCATAGAGCACGTCGAGCACGGGAATCGAGGTGATGTTGCCGGCGCCGAGCACGAGCCCCACGCCCCCCGAGTCCGACGGGGTGCGCTGGGCGAGCCCCGCCGCGGCGCGCGCGCTGTTCGGAGTGACACCGGGTTCGAGCCAGACCTCGCCTGTGTAGCCCGAGAGCAGGAACCGGTCGATGCCGGTAAGGGGAAAGGCGTGCACGCGGGTGCGTCCGCCGGGAGCCCGGTCGATCGTGATCCCGTCCAGCGGGTTGGTGCCGTTCGCGAGGCGCGAGAGCGTCTCGATGTAGGCATCGAGGGCGCCGAGCACGCTGTAGGGCCCGCTGAGCCATTCCTCTCCGCGCAGCGGATGCCGGCCGTCGAGGCCCTTCGACGCGGCTGCGGTGTCGGCCCAGTCCTCCGCAGCGGCGGCGACGCTCGACCGCACGGCTTGCAGGAGGGTGACCCGCTGGGCGAGGGTCAGGGCAGACCACGTGCGGGTGCCGGCCTGAAGATCGTCGATCGCGGTGTCGAGGCGATCGCGTTCGGCCTCTCCGAGCTCCGGGGTCTTCGTCGAAGCGGCGGGGGTTGTCGCAGAAGTCATCGGCGTCTCCTTCGGGCGGGGTCCCAGCTTATGTCGCGCACTCCGGTCAGGTGTCGATGTCGGCGCGGCGCAGGCGGTAGCGGTGAAGCGTGAGCAGGCTCGCCGCCATCAGCAGGGCGGGCAGGATGCTGAACGCGAGCACGATGCCCGTGATCGCGGCGTCCGGCTGCTGCGCGGTCGTGCCGGCGACGCTCGAGACGTATCCCGTCGCGGCCAGCGTGAGCGAGACCGCGCTCGCTCCGAGCGCGAACCCGACGGTCTCTCCTGCCGTCCAGACGCCCGTGAAGGTGCCGGCCTGGCCTCTTCCGGTGCGGCGCTCGTCGTGCGAGATGACATCGGGCAGCATCGCCATCGGCAGTGACTGCAGCCCGGCGTAGGCGATGCCCGCCACCGCGATCGAGCCGTACATCCAGGCGCCCGGCGTCCAGACCGCCACGACGAGCGAGGCGGCGGCGATCAGGAAGATGATGCTCGCGAGGGCGAACGCCCGCTCCTTGCCCAGGTGGCGGGCGACGACCGTCCAGCCCGGGGTCGCGAGCAGGGCGGGCCCGACGAGCGCCAGAAAGACGAGTGTGACGGCGTCTTCCGAGCGCAGCACCCACGTGGCGACGTACTGCGCACCGGCGAGCATCGTCCCGGTGGCGAGCGCCTGCAGCAGGAACGTGCCGAGGAGGGCGCGGAACGGCTGACTGCGCCGAAGAGTGCGCACGCCGGCGGCATACTGCTCGCGGAGTCCCGTCGGAGCGACCGCCATCGGGCGTTCGTCCGCGGCCATGCGACGGGCGGCGGCATCCGCCGTCCGCGACGCGATGAGCATGCCGACGCCGATGACCACGCCTGCGACCACGCCCATCAGCAGGTATCCCGTGACGGGGTCGGCGGTGGCGCCCCTCAGCTCGGGGCCGCCGGCGCCGAAGAGCAGGATGGCTGCGGTGAGCACGACGACGCGCCAGCCGAGCAGTCGGGTGCGCTCGTCGTAACCCGAGGTCAGTTCGGCGGGCAGAGCGACGTACGGCACCTGGAACAGGCTGAAGGACGTCGCGGTGGCGAGGAACGCGAGGAGCACGCAGACGGCGCCGGCGGCAGGCCCCCATGACGGGGGGACCGCGAAGGTGAGCGCGAAGAACACCGGAAGGGTGAGGGCGCCTGCGACCATGAAACCTCGACGCGAGCCCGTCCTCGCGTACTGGCGGTCGGAAGCCGCGCCGATCACCGGGTCGATGATCACGTCCCAGACCTTCGCGCCGGTGACGATGAGGCCGGCGGTGAGCGCGGCGACACCGAGGTTGTCGGTGAGGAAGTACGTCAGCACCAACCCGGGGAGGGTCGCATACCCGCCTGTGCCGAGCGAGCCGATCGCGTAGAGGGCGACCGTGCGGACGGACAGGCGGACGGATGCTGATTCGGGCCGAGCCGCGGTGCTCATCGCGCCAGTGTATCGGTGCGCGAAGAGCCCGCTTCAGGTCAGATGAGCGAGAGCTCCCGGAGCTTCGACTCGACGTCGGCGTTCGACGGCTCGACGTGGTGCGAGGAGTCGGGGTAGAGCACGACGGGGATGTTCGTGCGGCCCGAGATCTCCTTCGCGATGTCGGCTGCCGACGGGTCGACGACGAGGTCGACGTAGGTGTACTCCACGCCGAGGGAGTCGAGCTGCTTCTTGGTGCGGATGCAGTCGCGGCACCAGTCGGCGCCGAACACGGTGAGGGCGGAGTCTGCAGGAGAAGTCATGTATCCAGCGTAGAGCCGTCTGGCTGGGCGGGCGCCGAGACGATCGACCCTTGCCTACTAAGGGTACCCTTACCTATAGTGGGTGCCATGACCAACGCCTGCGAGCATCTCGAAGACCCCGACTGGGAGAACATCGAGGGGGTCGTGCTCATCGCCGGTGACTCGACCGACGCCGGCGCCATCGCCGCGATCGCAGCGCGACTGCCCTGGGATGCCGAAGGGGTCATCCTTCTCGAGGCGGCGGCGCGCATCCAATTCCGCCACATCGACGTGCCCGAAGGTGTGTCGGTGCGCTGGCTGCTGCGCGGCGACGGCATCCGTCAGCATGCGAAGGGCGAGCGCCTCGCGAACGCCGTGCACTCCTGGTGCGTCGAGTGGACGTGCGCGGAGCCCGCGCTGCAGTGGACGGTGTGGCTCGGCGCGCACACACCGCCGCACGTGGCGCGGATGGCGCGCAGCCTGCTCGGCGTCGCCAACTGACACCGCGGGCGCGGGGTCAGCGGGCGCGATTCAGCGGGCCGCGAGAACCTGAGCGCCGCCGATGGTGGCGCCTGCGCTGATCGCATCGAGCGCACGGCGAAGCGACGAACTCGACGTGTGCGCCGTGTACGGGAAGTACACGACCTCGACACCCACCTCGGAGAACTCGCGTTCGAGCCGCAGGCCCTTATCGGTGCCGCGCCAGTCGTCGCCCTTGAAGAAGTGCGTGAACTGCACCTCGCGCCACGAATCCATCTTCGACGGAGTGGTCTCGACGTAGACGTCGTCGACGAACGAGATGTGACGGACGATCTCCGCCCGCTCAGCGGTCGGGATGACGGGCTCGATGCCCTTCACCTGCCGCAGCATCTCATCGCTGACGACACCGGCGACGAGAACGTCGCAGTGCTGCTTGGCGTGACGAAGAAGGTTGAGATGCCCGACGTGAAACAGGTCGAAAGCACCCACGGCATAGCCGATGCGCGTCCCCATGATCTCCCCAGATCAGTAAATTCCCCAGAGGCGGATCCCCATCCGCCCAGCGACTCCCACAGCCGCATCAGGTCACTCTAGCAGGTCGCCGTTTCCCCATGCATAGGAACACATGGAACTATGGAGTCCGCAGTGATGCTGGCACAGGGGAGGGGGCGCACAGTGGGGACATCGGTCACCGTCATCGTGCCGACCTTCAACGAGCGTGAGAACGTCGCTGAACTCGTGGCCCGCACCGCCGTCGCGCTCGCCGCGTACGACGCGGAGATCCTCTTCGTCGACGACAGCACCGACAGCACGGCCGCCGAGATCGAGCGCGTGGCCGCCGACGCTCCGCTGCCGGTCAGGGTCATCCACCGCACCGACAACACCGGCGGGCTCGGGGGAGCGGTCGTCGTGGGGCTCGAGGCCGCAGCATCCGATCTCTGCATCGTCATGGACGGCGATCTGCAGCATCCGCCCGAACTGCTTCCTGCTCTGCTGCGCCGGCACGACGACGGCGATGCCGATGTCGTGGCCGCCTCGCGCTACATCGGCGGAGGCGACATGAGCGGTCTCGGCACTGCCGTGCGGTTCGGAGTGTCGCGGTCGGCCACCTGGCTGACGCGCGCGATGTTCCCGATCCGTCTCGCCCACAGCACCGATCCGATGACCGGCTTCTTCCTGGTCGACCGCACGCGCCTCGACCTCTCCGCCCTCAAGCCGCAGGGCTTCAAGATCCTCCTCGAGATCCTCGCTCGCACCGATCTGCGTATCGCCGAAGTGCCGATGGAGTTCGGCGAGCGCCGCCACGGAACCTCCAAGGCGAGCCTGCGTCAGGGGGCGACCTTCGTCGCGCACCTCGCCAGACTGCGATTCGGCAAGATGTCGCTGTTCGCGATGATCGGTGTGATCGGAGCGGTCGCCAACCTCGGCATCATGTGGCTGCTGACGCTGGCAGGCGTTCCCTATATCTGGGCGGCGATCATCGGCGCCGAGGTCACCATCATCGGCAACTTCATCCTGCAGGAGCGGTTCGTCTTCGCCGATATGCGCACCGATGCGCGCGGGCTGGGCGGTCGCTTCGCCGCGTCGTTCACGTTCAACAACGTCGAGGCCGCGCTGCGGATCCCGGTGATGGCACTGATGGTCGAGACCTGGCACATCTCGAGCGTTCTCGCGACGGGGCTGTCGCTCATCGTCGCGTTCTTCGCTCGTTTCCTCTTCCACTCGCTGGTCGTCTACGCGCCGCATCGGCGGGCGAAGGCGGATACGACGACGGGCGAGCCGAAGCCCGACACCGCGACGCTGCGCATCATCCGGGCGATCGACGCCGAGGCGATGAAGCCCGGCGAGCTCTGAGCCTCGCGTCTCCTAGTCGGTCGAGCCGTGCGCGAGAGCGATGGCGCGACGGAAGGCGGCGAGGTGCTTGTCTCGGGAGACAGACCATTCGCGTGCGGAGAGGTCGGGTCTCGTCGTGCGCGACGCGGCAGACCCGAGCGCGTTGCTCAGGGTCTCGGCGGTGAGGGCGCCGTCGAACAGCAGCACCCATCCGGAGCCGACCTCCGCGGCCAGCGCCCGGTTGACCTCGTTGTCCGGCACGAGCACCGGTCGGTCGACGGAGAGCGCGGCGAGTGCGGTTCCGCTGTTGTGCATGTGGCGGTAAGGCAGGACGATGAGCTCCGCATCGGTCATCGCGTGGACGAGCTCCTCGTCATCGAGGAATCGAGGGTCCATCGTGACCCGGCGATCTCCTCCTGCGGCCTCCTGCAGGGCCTCGACGAGGTCGTCGGTCGAGGGCTTGCCGGCGACATGCAGGGACGCGGTCGGATCCTCGATGCCCCTGAAGGCGCCGACGAGGTCCTCGACGCCCTTGTAGCGGCGGATCAGGCCGACGTACCCGATGCGCCCGGGGGTGGCCGCGCCGCCGGCGAACGGGGCGAACCAGTCACGATAGTGACCGTGTTCGATCGTCGTCCCTGGAATGCCCTCGCGAGGGGGAGTCTGCTCATTCAGGCGGATATCGAACGTCGTCAGGCGATCGATCCGCTCGAGGACGCGATGGTCGAAGGCGTTGATGTTCGTCGGTCGCTCGAGGTTGTGCACCGTGCGGACGAGGGGCACGCGGGTGAGTCGCCAGCGCAGCAGGAGCAGCGACGTCACCGTGCGTCGCACGGTCCGGCCGCGCCAGTTGTGGCCGCCGACGAGCAGTTCGGGCCAGTGCAGGTGCACGACGTCGTATCGACCGAACAGCGCCGCTCGGGGGCTGTAGGGGGTGACGTCCGCCTGCTCGTTCAGTGAGCGGAACAGCTGCGTGATGTAGGGGTTCGTCGTGCTCTTGGGGAGTCGATACGACGCGAGGATGCGCATCCGACGGGTGCCACGAGGGGGCCGCGACGGGGACTCCTGAGACTCGATGGCGCGTCGGTACCACTCCGAGACGAGACCGGGAAGGCGCGAGATCGACCAGCGGTCGGTCGGGCTGCCGCCCTCGGCGGCCGCCTCGCGGAGTTTCGCGGCGAGGTTGCCCACGACATCGCCTTCGAGCGACGCGACGTGTCCGTTCGTGCCGGCCAGCGCCGGCGGACCGCCGAGCGGGAGGCACACCACGGGGCAGCCGATCGTGCTGGCCTCTGCGACGACCCACCCCGCCTGGTCGCGCATCGACGGGAAGAGGAAGACCTCTGCGTGAGCGATGGCGTCGAGCACCTCGTCGCGTGGCCGATGGCCGAGAAAGCGGACGCGGTCGTCGAGTCCGAGACGGTGCACGCGGGCGCGGAGCCGCTTCTCTTCGTAGCCGTCCCCGTAGAGGTCGAGCGTCCAGTCATCGGTGCGGGCTATCGCATCGATCGCCATCGCCGCGCCCTTGAGGGCGATGAGTCGGCCGGCGAAGACGGCCCGCCGCGGTGTGATGTCGTCGGCCCGCGGGGGCAGCCCGTCGAGGGTCGCGTTCGGTTCCACGACGACGTCGGACAGCCGAGAGAAGTGGTCTGCACCCTGCTGGTTCTGGGCGACCACCAGTGCTGCGCGACGCGCGACGCGATCGCCGACGAACCGGCGCACGACCGCCGTGAAGGAACCGCGCACGATCTCCGTCGCCGTCCCGCGCAGTCCCAGCCAGCGGGAGAGCTTCAGTGCGGGGGGAGTGCTCGCACCGCCGACCGGACCCCAGACCAGCGGAACGCCGTTGAGCGCGGTCAAGCCGCACGGCATCCAGTCGTTCGCGAAGGACACGTGGTGGGCGACGTCGAAGCGGATCTCCCGGTGCAGGCGTCGAGCCGTGCGCCCCAGAGCGCGCTGCCATGCGGCGTAGTACCAGTAGAGGTCCCATGAGTGCCGCTTGAATCTCATGACCTTCGGCGACAGGTCGAGGTAGGTCACATGCAGTCGCTCGGCGAGCGCGGGGTCGTCAGCGAGGGCGGTCTCGATGGCGTCGCGGAACCGGTGCCGGGTGATCACCCACACGTCGTGGTCGCGGGTCGCGGCGCGCGCAAGCTCCCAGCCGGCGCGGGCCTCAGGCTCAGACACGGGGCCGCAGGCGTAACCGCCGATGAGAACGCGTGGGCGCCGCGGCGCATCCGAACGAACTTCCGAATCCATCCCGCTCCCCCTACGTCAGTGCCTCTGGGCTCGCCGACTCCTCAGGCGTGCGAACCTGTTGAATACTAAGTCATACAGGTTGTCTGCGAGAGTTTCTTCGCTTACGCGCGGCACCGGATGGGGGAATCGGATGGGGAACGGCGCCGGACGCGACGAGGACGGGGTGTCACTCGCTCTCTGCATCCCGACCTTTCGGAGGCAACGCGATCTCGCCCGACTCCTCGACGCGCTTCCGACGGTCATCGACGCCGCCAGGGCCGACGGACTGCTCGGCGAGGTCGCGGTGATCGTCGTGGACAACGACTCGACAGCGAGCGCCGAGCAGACGGCGCGATCGTCGGCGATGGCTGTGCGCTACGTCGTCGAACCCGAGCGTGGAGTGGTCGCCGTGCGCAATCGCGCGCTCGACGAGGCGAACGGACACGACATCGTCGTCTTCATCGACGATGATGAGACCCCGGCCGACGCGCACTGGCTCGCCCACCTCCTCGCTGCGCGAAGGGACTTCGAGGCGACCGTGGTGGCGGGTCCTGTGCGCACCGTCGCGGAGGAATCGCTCGACCCGTGGATCATCGCCGGTGGATTCTTCGCGAGGGCTCACCGGTCCGGCCTGATCACGGGACACCGCATCACCCGAGCGGCCACGAACAACCTGCTCCTCGATCTCCGGTTCGTCGAGGCGTCCGGCATCCGGTTCGATCCGCGGTTCGGTCGCACCGGCGGAGAGGACTCGCTCTTCACCTCGCAGCTCCACGCCGCCGGTGCGCACATGGTGTGGTGCGCTGAGGCGGCCGTGCTCGATCACCTTCCGGTCGAGCGCCGGACCCGCGCGCACGCGGTCGATCGCGCGCGGGGGATGGCCAACGCGGGAGTGCGGGTGGCGCTCGCGCTGGCCGACTCCCCTGCAGAGAGGGCCGTGGTCCGGGCGAGGGCGCTCGCCGCGGGCTCGGTGCGGTGGATCGGCGGAGTCGCGCGCGGCGCGGCGGGCGCCGTCACGAGGTCTGATGCACTCGGTGCCACCGGCGCGAGGGAGCGCGCGCGAGGACGGGGCGGCTTCTCGGGTGCGTGGAATCGCACCCGAGACCTATACGGTGGGGGCGGGATCCGATAAAGCCGGGGGTCGGCACGGATGCGGAGATCGAGAGATCCCGCGGACACAGGGAGTGTGGGGCGGATGCAGGGGCAGACGGTGACTTATCGCGAGGCGTTCGCGACTCTGAAGTCAGCGCAGAAGGGCCACGCGAGGGGTGCGCCCGCGTACTCCGTGTACGTCAATCGCCGCATCGGCCGCGTCTTCGCCGCCTTCGCGTACATACGCGGGTGGACTCCGAACCAGGTGACCGCGATCAGCGCGGTGCACACGTTCGTCGGGATCGCGTTGATCATCGCACTGCCGCCGTCCTGGTGGTCCGGTCTCCTGATCGCGGCGCTGCTCCTCTGCGGGTACGCATGGGACTCGGCCGACGGCCAGGTCGCCCGCCTGCGCGGTGGAGGCAGCGCCGCGGGGGAGTGGCTCGACCACTTCGTCGATGCGGCCAAGCTCTCGGTGCTCCACCTCGCTGTGCTCGTCGGGCTGTGGATGCACACCCCGCTGCGCGACACCGCTTGGCTGCTGGTGCCGCTCGCGTTCTCGGCGATCTCCACCGTCACGTTCTTCGGGATGCTGCTGAACGATCTGCTCAAGGCGTCGCGCAGCGCGGCATCCACGCACTCCCGCGGCGGAGGCACGCTTCTGCGCTCGACGATCCTGCTGCCCACGGACTTCGGCGTCGTCTGTCTCGTGTTCGTGCTGTGGGGCTGGACCACCGGATTCATCGTCGTCTATGCGCTCCTCGCCGCGGCCGCCCTGGCGTTCCTCGCCCTGGCGTCCGTTCGCTGGTTCCGAGAGATGAAGACCCTCTGACATGACCGCGCCCCTGGCGATCGTCGTCGTCAACTACGCCTCATCGGCGCTGTTGGCGCAGAACCTCGTACGCACGGTCGACGACGTGAGACCGGCGCACGTCGTCGTCGTCGACAACATGTCGTCCGCAGCCGAACGCGCCACGGTCCGCGCACTCGCGGACGAAGCGGGGTGGACCTTGGTGGAGACCGAGGCGAACCTCGGCTTCGGCGGCGGCATGAACCTGGGAGCGGCACGCGCCTTGGAGCTGGGTGCCGAGGACCTCCTGCTGCTCAATCCCGACGCCACCATCACTGCGGATGCCGTCCGCACTCTGCAGGAGCGCGCGGAAGAGTCGCGGATGGCCGCGCTCGCCCCCCGTGTGGTCGACGGGTCGGGGAGGGTGTGGTTCGACGGAGCGGACGTCTACCTCTCGGACGGGAAGACGATGGGCGTGCGACGTCGCGGCACGCGCCCCGGCGAGCAGCGCTGGGAATGGGTGTCCGGGGCCTGCCTGCTCGTCCCCGACGAGCTCTGGCGCAGGACTGGGGGTTTCGACGAGGACTACTTCCTGTACTGGGAGGACGTCGACTACTCGCGTCGGGTCGTCGCCGCGGGCGGAACGCTGCAGGTCGTCGGTGAGGTCTCCGCCGTGCACGATGAGGGCGGTACACAGGGCCGAGGCCCGATGGAGCGCGCGAAGTCCGAGACCTATTACTACTACAACATCCGGAACCGGTTGATGTTCGCGGTCAAGCACCTGGACGACGAGGGTGTGCAGCGGTGGCGGCGAGGTGCCTGGGCGTCGGCGCGGGAGGTTCTCCTCCGCGGCGGTCGCCGCCAGTTCCTCTCGCCATGGAGACCGCTGCGCGCGGCATATCGCGGAGTGAGAGACGGGCGCCGGCTGTCCGTAACGAATCGGCGCAGCCTGCGTCCGCTCAGCCCGGAACAGGACGGCCGCCGGTACAGTTCGAACAGCGACGTCACCGCGGTGGATGACGGGCAGGGAGAATCGTGACGGACGAAGAGAGTTCCCAGGGCCTGCCCAGGAGCCGTCGTTGGTGGTGGATCGGCGGTGCCGCGGCCCTGGCGATCGTCGTGATCATCGCCGTCGGCATCGCGAACGGATGGGGCACCGGAGCACCCGAGACCGAGGGGGACGGCCCGAGCCCCACGGCGAGCGGATCGGCTTCCCCTGCACCCTCGGGGTCGCCGTCGCCTGCCGAGTCGTCCACGACTCCGCCCGAGGAGGAGGGTGAGGACGCTCCTCCGGCAGCGGAGCCTCGCGTCACCGCGGCTCCCGTCGGCCTGGATCAGCCTGCCCAGCCCGCGGAAGGGGTGCGCGTCTCGCTCGCTTCCATCGTCGCCATCTCAGGACAGGCATCGGTGCCGGGTGAGGTCGAAGGACCCGCACTCCAGATCACGGTCGACGTCGCGAACCTGTCCGACTCTGAGGCGCTCACCGACACGATGATCGTCAACGTCTACTACGGCCCCGAGCGCACGCCGGCGAACATCCTCGTCCGCCCGCGGGAAGACCTGCCGCTGCAGATCCCGGCCGGCGAGACCGCGAAGGGGGTGTACGCCTTCAGCGTCCCCGAGGCCGCGCGCGGCCAGGTGGTCGTCGAAGTCGATCTCTCCGTCGACCTCCCGGTCGTGCTCTTCGAGGGCGCCGTCTCCTGACATCCGATCGAGGCCCCGCCGAGATCTCGACGGGGCCTCGCGCATACGCCGATATATTTGTTCTTTACAAGAGGGCCCCCTGGCCTTAGTATCAAGGAGCTACACCGTT
Organism: Microbacterium sp. WCS2018Hpa-9; assembly: GCF_031843745.1. Classification (NCBI taxonomy): domain Bacteria; kingdom Bacillati; phylum Actinomycetota; class Actinomycetes; order Micrococcales; family Microbacteriaceae; genus Microbacterium; species Microbacterium sp. WCS2018Hpa-9. The sequence goes on along the minus strand of NZ_JAVTIY010000004.1, from coordinate 344,589 downwards.
GGGGAACGGTGTGCTTCTTACTGGGGATTGGCCGCTCAGCGGCCTCATGGCAATTGGGGATATGTCCATGCGTGCGAACACGCCGTTCTGGAAGTCATTGGCAGCTGTGGTCGTCGCGGCCTTCATCGGGACGCTGCTCGCAGTGGTCCCAGTCGCCGCGAACGCCGCCTCATGGGAGGATCAGCTTCCCAGAGAGGACTGGCCGGAGCCCGTGTCGGCCGACGCGCTGCCGACCGTTCAGATCGGCAACGGCGTCATCTGGAGCGTCGAGGTCTCGGGCAACACCGGCTTCGCCGTCGGCGAGTTCACCACGGCGCGGCCCGCAGGCGCGGCGCCCGGTGTCAACGAGCAGCCGCGCGGCAACTTCCTGGCCTTCAACGTGGCCACAGGTGAGCTGCTCCCATTCGCGCCCACCTTCAACGCGGCCGTCAAGGACGTCGCCGTCACACCCGACGGCTCCAAGCTCGTCGTGGTCGGCAACTTCACGCAGGTGAGCGGGCAGACGCGCAACCGAATCGCGGTCTTCGACCTGGCCACGGGCCAGCTCGCGCCGCTGTCGAAGACGCCCGATCTGAACGGGCCGGCCTCCTCGGTCGCCCTGACGAACACCATCGCCTACGTCGGTGGATACTTCAGCGCCGTCAACGGCGAGAGCAGTGCGCGCCTCGGCGCGATCCGACTCACCAACGGCAACATCGTCGCCGGCTTCCGGACCCGCTTCAATGACGCAGACGGCGTCCGCCAGCCGACGATCCCCGACAATCAGGTGCTCGCGCTGGCTGTGAACAACGAAGGCACCAAGCTCATGGCGGCCGGAAACTTCACGCGAGCCGCCTTCGCGAACGGCGCGGGAGGCACGGCGTACACGACCTCGAACGGGCGTGACGGCAACTCGCAGGGCTACGGCATCGCGATGTTCGACACCGCGGATGGCTCGAAGGCGCTCACCCTCAACGCGAACAGCGCGGTGCGCAACGCTGGCGGCAACGCGTGGATCTTCTCTCTCACCTCCGACAGTGAATACGCGTACGGCACCGGCGGCCACTGGGGCTCTGCCGGCACCATCGAGGGTGCGTTCTCCATCGACTGGGCGAACGGCAACCTCAACTGGATCGAGGACTGCCACGGCGACAGCTACGACATCGCCTCGGTGGGCGAACTCGTATACACCGCGTCGCACAGCCACTACTGCGGCAACTCCGGCGGCTTCTCGCAGGTCGACCAGGGCGGCTGGACGTTCTACCACTCCACTGCGTGGAGCAAGGAGATCGCCGGCACCAACACCGCCGACCCGTACGGCTACCCCGACCACCCCGGCACCGCCCACCCGCAGCTGACGTACTGGTTCCCGTACACGCCCTCCGGCACGTACACCGGGAAGAACCAGGCCGTCTGGTCGGTCGACGGCAACGAGCAGTACGTCGTCTACGGCGGCGAGTTCACCTCCGTGAACGGCGGGTCCCAGCAGGGCCTGGTCCGCTACACGGTGAAGTCGAACGCGCCGAACAAGCAGGGCCCGCGCCCGTCGCAGGAGCAGGAGCGTCAGGCGCACGACAACGGCCAGACGTTCAGCGCCTGGTGGGCCCCGAAGGTGAACTCGTCGATCCCCGGTGTCCTCAGGGCTTCGTTTCCGACGATCTTCGACCGCGACGACACGGACCTGACGTACCGTCTCTACCTCGACTCGGAGAACGCGGCAGGGCTCGTCAAGGAGTTCGCACTCGACACCCCGTTCTGGCAGTACCAGAACCTCACCGCGAGCATCACCGGTCTCGCCCCCGGCTCCGCACACCAGCTGCGAGCCGTGGTGAGCGACCCGTACGGCAACACGTTCAAGTCCGATTGGGTCGGCGCGACCGTGGCTGCGGGCACCGCATCGCCGTACCTGCAGAACGTGGCGGGCGACGACATCGCGCACCTGTGGCGCCTCGGCGAGGACAGCGGCGTCTCTGCCGACCTCGTCGGGGGATCGAACCTGAACCTCGTGGGACGGATGACGCGCGGCCAGACCGGCGCGATCTCGGGCGACACCGACAAGGCGATCGCCTTCAACACGAGCAGCTTCGCGAACCAGAACAACGGCAACGGATACTCCACAGTGGCCGAGCAGGGGTCGAACACGTTCACGGTCGAGGCGTGGTTCCGCACGACGTCGACGAGCGGTGGAAAGATCATCGGCTTCGGCAACGCACAGACCGGCAACTCCGGTTCGTACGACCGACAGGTGTACATGAACAACTCGGGTCAGCTGTACTTCGGCGTCTACCCGGGTGACACCCGCACCGTCAACACGTCGCAGTCCTACCGCGACGGAGAATGGCACCACGTGGTCGCAAGCCTCGGCGCGGACGGCATGAAGCTCTACGTCGACGGCGACCTGAAGGCCGAGCGGGCGGACACGACTTCCGGGCAGTCGTACCAGGGCTACTGGAGGGTCGGCAACGACAACCTGAGCGGATGGCCGGGCGCTCCGTCGAGCGTGCAGTTCGAGGGCTCTCTCGACGAGGTGGCCGTGTACAACGAGGTGCTGTCCGCACAGCGGGTCTCGTCCCACTACACCGTGGGCACGACCGGCACGCTTCCGAATGTCGCTCCGACGGCCGCGATCGACGCACCCGTGGTGAACGGTCTCGATGTCGCGTTCAACGGCGGGGGCACGGACACCGACGGCACGATCGCGTCGTACAGCTGGGACTTCGGCGACGGCACGTCCGGAACCGGAGCCGCGGTCTCGAAGACCTACGCCGCCGCCGGCACGTACACCGTGAAGCTCACGGTGACGGACGACGACGGGGCCACGGCGCAGGCCACCACCGAGGTGACCGTCGCGCCGATCCCGAATCAGGCGCCGACGGCGCAGTTCGCGGCGCCGGCGATCGACTCGCTGTCCATCGCGGTCGACGGCAGCACATCGACGGATCCCGACGGGACCATCGCCGGCTACGCCTGGAACTTCGGTGACGGCGCAACCGCGTCGACGGCGACGGCCACGCACACATATGCGACGGCCGGCACCTACACGGTGACCCTGACGGTGACGGACGACGACGGGGCGACGGCGGAGAAGACGGCTCAGGTCACGGTCGCGAAGGCGGTCGTCGGACTCATCGCCTCCGACACCTTCGACCGGACCGTGGCGAACGCCTGGGGCACGGCGGATCTCGGCGGGGCGTGGACGCTCCGCGGAACCGCCAGTCGGTTCTCTGTCACGGGCGGGCTGGGCAAGATCGCTCTCCCCGCATCCGCAGCGAACACCCTGTACGCCGATCTCAACGGAGTCAGCAGCGCGAACACCCGGATCGACGCGGTGTTCAGCGTCGACTCGCTCGTAGAGGGACAGTACGTCGCGGTCACGGGACGACGCGTCGGCACGACGAACTACATCGCCCGGCTGCGGCTGCAGGCGGACGGCGGGGTCAAGCTGTATCTTCTCCAGGACGGCGCGACCGCGATCGCTCCGACCCTCCAGGTGCCGATCACCATCGTGCCGGGCGAGAAGTATGTGCTGAGCATGGAGGTCACGGGGACCAACCCGACGACCGTCAAGGCGAAGGTGTGGAAGCAGTCCGAGACCGAGCCGGCAGCATGGCAGCGAGAGGGTACCAACGCTCTCGCCGCACTGCAGGTGCCCGGCGCGGTATCGGTATTCACCTACCTGCCGAGCACGCCCACCGGCGGTGGAGTATCGTTCGATTCGATCACCGTCAAGGACCCGACCGCAGCGCAGTGACGACCGAAGGGCTCGAGAAGCAGGCCATGCGACCCGTCACGCACGTACAACTGTATGACGTGGCTCGCACGGCCCACTTCGAACGGATCGTGCGGTCGGATGCAGCAACCACCGTCCTCTACGCTGAGCGTCGCTACGACTTCGATGCAGCCCTGGCGGCTCGGGTCGGAGCCCGTAGAGCGGGGGTCTTGGGAGCCTTCTGGTTCACCCTGCGTCATGACGTCGGAGTCCTCGAAGTCGCGGAGCCGCTCTTGGTGAGAGCGGCTCCACGATCGCTCGCTGCGATCTGGGGAGCTCGACTCCGCTCCGGTATCCGTCGGACGGAGCTCGCCGTGGTCACATACGCGATCGAGAACAAGGATCCGCGGGACGGGATCCGGGTGCTCCCGCTTCGAGCCCGTCTCAAGCTGCGGGCGCAGCATCTGCTCGTGCGGCCGGTATGGGCGTCGCTCGATCGCGTGGCCTTCGGAACCTCTCAGGCACAGGACCTGTATGCGCGCCTTCTCGGCGGCGGACGTGCCGTTCAGCGTCTCTTCCCGGCTCTGCCGGTGGCCGAGGACGGCGCCGACGATGTGCAGGTGCGCGAACCGGTGGTGACCTTCCTCGGAGAGTTCTCCGAGCGCAAGGGCTTCCCGCACCTGCTCAGGGTCTGGCCGTCGGTCAAGATGGCGTGCCCAGAGGCGCGTCTGGTTCTCATCGGCAAAGGAGAGGGCACCACGGAGGCGAAGGAGCTCGCCGCTCGTGATCCTGCCGTGCGTGTCGAGATCGATCCCCCGCGAACACTGATCTTCGAGTCGCTGCGTGCGACGAAGGTGCTGGCCCTGCTCTCTCAGCCTCGGCCCCGGTGGCGCGAGCAGGTCGGCCTGCCGATCGTGGAGGCTCTCGGGAACGGATGTCTCGTGGTCACATCGTCGGAGTCCGGCCTCGCTCCGTGGCTCGACGAGCACGGACATGAGGTCGTCGAGGAACCGGCCGATGTCGAGGCCTTCAGTGTCGCGCTCATCGCATCGCTGAGAAGCCGTCGCGCGCCGGCCGATGTGATCGCGGACCTCCCGACGAAGGATGGACGCGCCGAGGCCGAGCGCTGGATCGTCACCGCGGAGGTCGACGCATGAGCATGTGGCGCAACGTCGGATCTGCTGCGGTCGTGAAGGTCGGGGTCATGGGGCTCACCGGGCTCGTCGGCCTCATCACGAGCCGGATGATCATCCAGAAATTCGGAATCGAGGCGTACGCGCAGTACGGTCTGCTGGCGAGCCTCCCGACTCTGCTGCCGTTCGCAGACCTCGGCCTGGCCGCAGTCGTCATCAACGCCGTCGCGGAATCCGAGGACCCTCGCCGTGATCCGAAGATGCGCCGTGCGCTGCTCAGCACCGTCCGACTGCTGCTCATCGCGGCCGCAGTCATCGTCGCCGTCGCCTTCCTGCTCACGCTTCTCGACGCGTGGCCGGTCATCCTCGGAGAGGGGCTCATGCCCGAGGGCAACCTCGTGGCGGGGGCTTGCCTCGCGCTCTTCGGCATCAGCCTCCCGCTGACGCTCGGGCCCCGCATCCTCATCGGGCTGGGGCGCAACACCACCCAGATCGCGACGCAGGTGATCACCGCTCCGCTCATCTTCGTGCTGATCGGCGCCTGCGTCATCTTCGGAGTGCAGGCCGACCAGTACCTCGCGGTCGCGGCCTACCTCGCTTCCACGGTGGTCGCGATGATCGCGCTCGCGATCGCTGCGCGACTGATATCCCCGCAGCTGGGAACCCTGGCCCGCGAGGTGCTGCACGTACGCAAGGCGCCGGGCGTCTCCGTGATCAACATGGCCTGGCCGATGCTCGTGCAGCTTCTCGCCCTGCCGATCGCGATGCAGACAGGGCGCATCATGGTCAGTCATCTCGGCGGCGTCTCCGAACTGGCGGAATACAACCTCGGATATCAGATCTTCGGAATCGCCCTGCAGACCATCTCTGCAGCAGGCGTGGCGCTGTGGCCGATATTCGCCCGGGCGCGCGCGGCGGGTCGCGTCGAGAGCCCGTGGGTTCCCACCTTCTGGTTCCTCGGCGGAGGTCTCGCGATCGCGGGATCGATGGCCGCGATCGCACCCTGGCTCGCCTCGACCATCTCCGATGGTGCGCTCGAGCTGACATGGCCGCTGATCATCACCTTCGTCGTGTTCGTGACGCTTCAGTCGGCCAAGTACCCGGTCGGAATGTACATGACCGATCTCGCGGGTCTTCGCTTCCAGGTTCTGCCGACGATCATCATGATCCCGATCGCGCTGGGTGGGTCGTGGCTCCTCATCCCGGTGCTCGGCGCCGCGGGCAATCTCATTGCCGTCTCGTTCGCGGTGGCTGTGTGCCAGGTCATCCCGAATCTGATCTACGTGCGCCTGGACGTGCGCCGGCGACGCCTCGAGGCCCAGGTTCCGGCCGAAGCCGAAGCCGAAGCCGACGCCGCGGTTCGCTGACGCCTCGCTCGATCGGTCAGTGCGGCCGGCGAGTCCGCTCTCAGCGGGCGCCGACTCCGCGGTCAGCGGCAGAGGCGAACCAGCGGGGCTGCTCGTACGCATAGCGCAGCACCCGGTTGCGCGCGAACGCGCGGCTGAGGCCGAGCGAGGCCGCGATGGCGACGGCGGCGAGCACCGGAGGCAGCACGACGCCCAGGACAGCCAGGTCGGGAAGCGGAACGATCTTCGACAGCACCCACACCACGATGAGGATGATCGTCGTGTGGGTGAGATACACCGGCAGAGTGCGCGTGCCGAGATATCGCGGACCGGGGATGCGGGCAAGGACCCGACTCACCGCGACACCGGCGAACACGCCGACGACGCAGCACAGGAAGTAGTACCCGGGAAACGCCCTGAACCCCAGAGCGGTGCCGGCGAGGGCCAGCATGCTCCAGACGACGAAGACCGATGCGAGGATCGCGGGGCGTGCGGAGGTGCTCCACCTGATGATGTGGTCGCGCAGGAGGATGCCGCCGAGGAAGAAGAAGAAGTACTTGGCGCTGCCCACCCATCCGGCATTCCCGACGAAGAGGTCAGACAGTGCGATGAAGGAGAGGACACCGCTCACACCGAGCTGGACCGGTGCGGGCAGCCTGTGGATCAGTTTCGCGACGACGAAGAAGATGGCCAGCGCCCAGATGAACCACAGCTCGAAGCGGGGCAGGAAAGGCGCCCAGAGGATGTCCTTGAGTTGGCCGAGGTAGTTGCCCTCGGCGCCCTGGAGGTTGAGCCCCAGCATGAAGGAGAACGTGGCGATGACACTCCAGATAGCGAAGACCCAGACGAACAGGGAGACCTTCGAGCGCCACAGGTCGCGCCAGCTCGCGCGCATCCACTTCACCGCGAAGAGTCCCGACATCGTGAAGAAGAGAGGCAGGCGGATCGATGCGATCGTCTCGTCGAAGAAGTCCCAGCCGGCGACGCCGAATCCTGCCTCGCCCAGCCAGTTCGTGGAGTGGAAGAGAACGACGAGGGCGATGGCGAGGCCTCTCCCCGAGTCGACCCAGTCGATTCGTGGCTTCACGCTCTGATTCATGGGGCGACGACCTCTCGCCTGGTGGCGGTGGCAGTGGCGGTGAACGGGACTATGACGTTCAGGTCCGCACGCGCTCGAGTGAAGGAGTAGCTCGCGTATGCGATCCCGAGCGACAGCGTCAGCGGCCACAGGCGCAGAGCCGAGTCGAACGGGCTGAAGGGCAGATCCCACAATGCGCGGAGCACGAGGTACACGAGCACCGGCGTGAGCGCGCCCGCCACGTAACCGCGCTTGATCGCTGTGCCGAGCAGGATGAGGATCGCGACCACTAGAGCCGTGCCGGCGAGGCCGAACCAGATCCAGAAGTCGCCGATCACGGAGTGGACCTCGATGCCTGTCCCGAACATGAACCGCTCGACGTAGCCGTTGTTCGGGTCGTAGCCGATGCCCGCCATCGCGGACTTCGCTGTCTGGACGTCGTCGTAGCTCGCTTTGATGCCAGAGCCGAGACCCCACGGGTAGCGGGCTATGAGGGCCATGCTCGCCGCGAGCTCGGGTCGTCCTCCCACCACCACGCTTCCGCCGCGTTCGATCTGCTCGGCGGTGCGCGCTTGCGTCACTTCGCCGAAATACCCCTCGAGGATCGCGGCCTGCAGGAGCATCGCGATGGCTGCGCCCGCCGCCGCCAGGGAGATCACGCCGCCCCAGCCCCGCGCTCGTCGGGAGCCGACCACCGACAGTCGCTGCCAGATGAGCACGACTGCGGTGAGGAGCAGGAACGCGGAGTTCGATCGTGAGTCGTTGAGAAGGCCGACCACGGCGAGGGCGCCGATCACGGAGAGAGTGAGGATGAGCCGGTCGGTGAGGGAGCAGAGCGTCAGGACGAGCACGCCGAGCGGGATGGACAGCGTGAACCGCCAGAAGTTCGGATCATCGCTGACGTGCAGCGGTATCGACGCCGCGAGGCCGAGCGCGAAGGCGACCGAGGTCTTGGCGAGGGAGGTCACCCGATGGGCCCACACGAGAAATCCGACGACCGCTGCCAGCTGGACGATGGCTACCGTGCGGGAAGCCAGGTCGTAACTCAGCTGCGTGTGATCGACGGAGCTGACCATCGTGAGCACGGCGCCGCTCAGGGCGGCGATGATCGTCAGTCCTCCGATCACCCTGATCCACCGGCTCCGCAGAGCTGAGCCGAACCACAGCGGGGAGAGCGCTGCTGCCGCGGCACCTCCGGCGGTGAGCGCGAACTGCAGATCGACGCGCATCGCGATGAGGACGGTCACCCCCATCGCCAGTGCCTGGGCCGCGGGTGACTTCATCTCGTTGCGCAGGACGAGCCGGGGGGAAGGAAGTGAGACGGGTGCAGACGACACCGGTACCGACCTCCCACCGCCCCAGCAGTCCCACGCGGTGTGCGTGGCCAATGAAGCCTATCAACCGCGGCCGAGGACCGCGGCGCTCGGTCAGCCGACCGCAACGATCCTTCCGATGGGAAGTCCGACGACGGCCCCGATCGTCGTGGCGATGGTCGACGGGACCGGGGTGGCGATCTTCGTGGCGACGGCGAGCGCCGACGAGGTGAGCTGCAGCGACGACGACAAAGGGCTCGTTCCCTGCATCAGCACGGACTTCGCGTCACCGCCCGTGTGGGCACGGAACTCGTCGAGCGTCTTGAAGCTGCGCGTTCCCGCGCTGCCGTTCGCCCAGCAGGCGAAGTTGCTCGGTGCCGTCGCACTCGCACGGTGGTAGATGTTGGAGTCCATCGTGACCTTGAAGTCGTTTCCGAACCAGCGTTCAGTGGTGTCCTGGCTGAGGATCGGACATGACCCTCCGCCATACGAGATCACGTTGTTCTTGACGGTGATGTTCTTCACGACCCACGGAATCCGGCTGACCAGTGAAGAGTCCGTCTGGCGGCGCTCATCCTGCATGAACCAGATGCTGCGTGCATTCGCCGAGAAGGTGTTGTTCCACACCTGCACGTTTCCCGCGTTGTAGATCATGAGCGCCGTGTGACCGGCATTCGTGAAGGTGTTGTCCGCGATCACGGCCTTGTCGCTGGCCTCGTACAGAAGTCCGTAGCGTCCGTTGCCGGAGATCTTGTTGCCGACGATGGTGGTGTTGTACGCCGACATGTCGAACCACAGCCCGGAGGTCGCGTTGTCGGAGATCGAGTTGTCCTCGATGACCACATCGGCGGACGCCGTGATCTTCATGCCACCAGACACGGGCGCGGGCTTGAAGCGCTCCGTGTTGTTCTCGGTGATGAGCGACTTCTTCACGGACAGGCGGTCGGCCTTGTTCGCGCCGATGCCCATCAGGCCGTTGCGGGTGACCGTGAGGTTGCGGAACTGATGGTCCGCAGCCCAGGCGTAGAGGCCGACCGAGGAGTTCTGGGTGATGACGAGGTTCTCGAGCGTGATCTTGGGGACCTCAGCAGTGACGGCGCCCATCTGGTACACCGACGTGGCGTAGTTGCGGACGCCGATGCCGCGCACCGTCGACCCGGTGCCGGCGATGGTCATCGCCTTCTGCAGCGTGCTCGCCCGCACGGTCTTGCCCGTCGGGTCGGACCCGAGGATCAGCCGCTTCTGGGCGGTATCGACGAAGAAGGTGCCGGCCGACACCTGTGCGGCGCTGCCGACCTGACGCTGGGCGGCGCCATTGATCCACACCTGATCGGGATACCCCGCGTAGGGGTTGGTCGAGTCGGTCCATCGGGACGTCTCGTCCTTGCCCTTGCTGAAGGATACCCGCTTGTCGAACATGTGGTTCCAGCCGCTGACTGCCCAGGTCGCGCCCGACTTCTGCCACCCGGTCACGCTCGAGCTTCCGTCCAGCCAGACAGCCTCGCCCGGATACGGCTGGACGGTCAGCTTCTTGTTGAGAGGAATGGTGACCGTCTCGTGATAGTTGCCGGCGCGGAGCACCAGCGTCGATCCGGACGGAGCCTTCGCAATCGCGTGAGCCAGGCTGCCGAAGGGAGCGTTGGCCGTGCCGGTTCCTGTCGTCGATCCGGAGGGTTTCACGTAGAGCGCGTTGCTGGGGACCGTGTACTTCGTCGTTCCCACAGCCGCGGATCCCGCCGACGCCGATGCAGGTGCCGGAGCAGGCGCGGGTGCGGGTGCCGGAGCGGGTGCGGGTGCCGGAGCGGGTGCGGGTGCCGGAGCGGGCGCGGGTGCCGGAGCGGGCGCGGGTGCCGGAGCGGGCGCGGGTGCCGGAGCAGGTGCCGGGGCAGGTGCGGGAGCGGGCGTTGTCGCTCGAACGGCTGTGAAGTCGTCGACTCGGAGGTCGAGTGCGGCCGTGCCCGACGAGAGATATGCACCCACACCGGCGGCACCGGCGCTGGTGATCCTCTGTGCCGTGCGGTCGGTCTGCTTCAGCTGCCAGTCCGGCGTGGTGGTGCCGACTTTCCAGGCACGGGCGGCCAGAGCGACCTCCGCGTCACCCGTCGCAGTGAACTCGATCGTGAAGCGATCGGATGCCGTCGCGTCGCGGATCACGACGGTGTCGGCGACGAGGACCGTCTCTTTGGCGGTGCTGCCGTCATACCGGCTGATCGTCATGGAGACCCGGCCGGAAGGGGCGATGCGCGCCCTCGCCTGGTACGAGTGCCCGTCCGCCGCGCGGAGCACGGCCGAGGTGGTCACTCCGTTGCCCGCCTGGGGGAGCGCTGAGGGCCAGAACGAGAATTTCACTGTCGAATCGCGTTCGGACGCAGCGACGAGGGTGTTGACCGCGTACGACGAGGGCTTGAGCCTGAAGGCTCCCGTCCCCGAGGAGGCACTGAGCAGCGGGCTGTTGTTGCTTGACCAGGCGCCGCCGGTCGGCGCCGAGCCCCAGCTGCCCGTGGTGGCGCGTTCGAATTGATCCTCGGCCAAGGCTCCGGACGCTGCCTGAGCCGGAGCTGCCGAGACGAAGGTTCCGCTTACGCAGACGGCTAACGCGAGGGCGGTTGCGGTGATGATTCGTGTGACGGGTCGAAAAAGGGGATTCGTATGGGTAGAAGAAAGCATAAAATTCCTGAGCAGTTCCAGATCGGGTCCCCCTGCCGCGACCGAACCTAGCATCCTGCCCGGCGAAGCTTCCTGGGTGTCGGCTCAACATACCCTGGGTGTTGCCTGAACAGAAGAGATATATCAGCGATTGTCGCGTGAGCGTCCTCGAAGGCGGATCTTGCTCCTCAGGCCGTCAGCCTGAGTGGTGGCGCGGGCGCCGTAATTGCCGACGCCGTAGCGGCTCACCCCGCGTCGAGGAACCCGGGTGAGGACTGCACCCAGGAGGTTCAGACCGCCCACCGCTGCCGTGTTGACGACCTTCTCGAGATTGTGGGCGCGGGTCTTGTCGTAGAGGACCGCGAGCAACGCGCCGTCTGTCTGATTGCCGAGCCAGGTGGCGTCGGTCACCGCCAGCAGAGGAGCGCAGTCGACGATGATGAAATCGAACTCTCCGCGGGCTTCTTCGAGCAGATCGGTCATGCGCTGGCTTGTCAGCAGCTGGCTCGGGTTCGGTGCGTCGGCACCGCTGGTCAGAACGCGGAGCCCGTCAGCACCCCAGTCCTGCGCTGCTTCGGCGAGCGTGGTCTCTCCGATCAGGACGTTGGTGAGACCGACACCTCCGTCGAGCTGCGTGTACTCGGCCAGCGAGGGGCTGCGCAGATCTGCGTCGATGAGGAGGACGCTGCGGGAGGACTCGGCGATCATGATGCCGAGGGCGATCACGAGCGAGCTCTTCGCCTCTCCCGAGGCGGCAGAGGTGACGACGAGCGACTTCATGCCGCCGTCGACCTTCAAGAAGTTCAGGTTCGCCGCGACCGCTCGCACGGATTCGGCCTCGATGCCGAGGCGATCCCGGAGCACGACGGCGGGCAACTGCACGCCTCGTCGCGTCTCTACGACCTCGCCGAGAACGGGGATGCTGGTCAGGCGGCCGACGTCGGCCCTGCTGCGGACGGTCTGCCACGCGAAGGCGCGCAAGACGCTGAAAGCGACGCCCAGCGCGAGCCCGATGACGCCGCCGAGAAGCACGAAGTTTCGTGTGCTCGGGGCGAAGGGGAACCGGGGTTCGTCGGCGCCCTGGATCACCGTGAGCCGAACGGTCGGCTGGCCGTCGGCCTGCGGTGCCACGTCTCGAGAGACGACGGTGGCCAGGCTGTCCATGACGGCCTCGGTGATCTTCGCGGCGAGACGTGGCGATGCGCTGGTTGCGCTCACCTCGATCACGACGGAGTTGAGAGGGGAGGAGGCGCTGATCGTGCTGGCGAGAGCCCGAGGGGTCGTATCGAGGTCGAGCTCGTCGATCACGGGCTGGAGCACCAGCTCGGAGCGGGCGAGGAGCACGTAGGTGGCCACGAGGTTCTGCACATAGGCGCTGCCCTGCACGAGCTCGGAGGTGCTCTCACCGCGGTCGCTCGTCACGAGCAGCGACCCGGTCGAACGATAGGTGTCCGGAGTCAGCTTCGCGTACCCGAAGCCACCTGCTGCGCCGAGCGCTGCCAGTATCACGACGACCAGCCAGCTGCGGCCGATGGCACGCAGGTAGTCACCGACCGTCATAACCCCTCCAAAGCGGGCCGACTATGATGGCCCCTTGTCCCCTAGCGAAAAGTCTAGCCGAGTTGGAGTCGCAGCAGTGTCTGTAGGAGTCGATGGCGATCTGCTGATCGTGTGCGCGGCGAACGTCTGCCGGTCGCCGTTCGCGGCGTTCCTGCTGGCGAAGGGCCTGCCCGACGCGATCGTCAGCAGCGTCGGGGTCACCGCCCGCACCGGTGATCCACTCTGCGGCTTCACCCGCGAGCAGATCCTCACGTTCCCGGAGGGGGAGGATTTCGCCGAGAGCCACTCGGCGACGCGGCTCGACGCAGCCGCCATCGACGAGGCTGATCTCATTCTCACCGCGTCCGAGGTCGAGCGTTCTGCGGTGGCCGTGCTGGTCCCGTCGGCACGGACGAAGACGTTCACCCTCGTCGAAGCCGCGCACAGCGCGCGCTCTCTCGCTCAGCCCCTTCACGACACGTCGCTGCGCACTCTGGCCGCGAGCATGCACGCGCAGCGGGGAATGGTGGATCTGCCGCAGGTCCATCGAGCCCGGTTCTCCCTCCGCAAGCCGAGCTACGGCATTGCGATTCCTGACGCACACATCGGCGACGCTCGTCGCCATGATGAGGTCTATCGCACCGTATCCGAAGCTGTCGGCATGTTCCTCGCGGCCCGAGACCGGGCGAACGCCGTGGTGGGCGGTCACGCCTGAAGCACGGCGGACGCGATCTCCGAGCGATAGGCGGCGGGGGCGTGACGCCGCAGAGCCTCAGCGCGGCTCTCCGCGGTCTTTCGGGTGATGTCCTGCCAGTTGTCGGCCAGTTCTTCGATCGCCGTGGCGACAGCATCTGCGTCGTCTGTCGGCACGAGGCGAGACGACGCGTAACCACCAGCGGCCTCCCTCAGCCCGCTGCTGTCGCTCGCCACGACGGGACGTCTGGCGAGTACACCCTCGACCGCGGTGTTGCCGAACGGCTCATCGACCCGTGATGGAACGACGAGGACGTCGGAGTCCGCAAGAAAAGGCCAGATCTCAGGGTGGAATCCAGCGAAGGTGACCTCGACGCCCGCATCGACGGCCTGTGCGCGCAGCTGCTCCTCGTACCACTCGTATCCCGAGAACACGGCGCCGAGCAGCGTCACGGTCACCTCGCGACCACGTTCACGCAGGCGGGCCGCCGCCTCGATGACGAGATCCGGTCCCTTGCGAGGGGAGAGGCGGCCTACGTACAGGATCCGCATCGGAGCATCGAGGGTCTCGCGGGGTGCTGCGGGAGCGTCCGGCGACGCGACGCCGTTGTAGATCACAGTCGAACGCCGTGCGAGAGAGGGGAGGACCGAGCGGATCGTCTCCAAGCTGAATCGGCTGTTGACGAGAGTGCGGTGGGATGCCAGGTGCGGGAGGTAGAGGAGGCGGTTGACGATCCGATTGCCCGACGCCTCGGCCTCGTGAACGTGACTGATCGCTGGCACTTTCCTCAACCGCGCGACGAGGGGCCACTGCGGAATGATGATGGTCGACACGTAGACGGCGCTAGGACGCACCCGCCCGATGAGCCGCCAGGCCGCGCCGAGCCCGCGGAGCCCGTCGCGTACGAGGATCGGCAGCCCACGAGGAGTGAGCAGCATCTTGCGGAGCACCAGCATGGGGACGACGACGACCTCGGCACCGGCCTCGCGGAGCGCGGCGTCCAGCAGGCCACGGTCGGGCAGCGCCACTACCACTCGGGTTCCGGTGGCGATCAGTCCGATCGCACTCTCGAGAAGCATCCGGTCGGATCCGAAAAGCTCAGCTCCGGGATGCACGAAGAGCACCGTGCGGCGCGCGTCGCCCGTCACTTCGCCGTCGATTCCGGTGCAGCCAGGGGCTCCCATTCGGTGCGCCGCCGCTCCGCCCTCCGGGCGATCGGGTGCACGCTCACGCCCGAGGCGAGCTTTCGCGCGAGCCCCTCGTAGGCGTCGGCGACGTCGTCCCACCTGAAGGCCGAACTCGCGCGGACCCGTGCGCGGTCCCCCAGCGCTCGCGTTCGCTCAGGCTCTGATTCCGAGCTCTCGAACGCGCGTGCGGCCTCTTCGGGTGTCGTGAAGAACCATCCGTCGCCGTCGAGCACCTCGCGGTTGAACGGCACGTCGAAGGCGATCGTCGCCGTTCCGGCACCCATTGCCCGCAGCAGCGACGGGTTCGTGCCGCCGACGGAATGACCGTGGTCGTAGGTGAGGGCGTGGAAGTACAGCGCGTCGAGGAGCTCCTGGTCGTACACGCCGCCGACGAGACGGATGCGTTCGTCGCCTTCGGCGGCCTGCTGGATCTGCTCGGTGTACTTGTTGCTGTACGGGGCGGCGCCCACGACGACGAGGGGCAGGGTCGCGGAGCTCCGGCGGTAGCCCTCCACGATCTCGAGGACGTGGTTCTCGGGTTCGAAACGGGCGACGATCAGGTGATAGCCGCCGGGACGCAGCTCGAGTTCGTCGAGGCGGGCGTCGGCGACCGCGTCGAGGATCGGAGCTCCGTAGCGGATCATCTCGGTCGGAACGTCGAATTGATGGGTGTAGTAGTCGGCGATCCCGGGCGCATCCGCGATCAGCGCGTCGCTCGTCCGCACGCCGAACTGCTCAGCCCATCGGTAGTAGGCCTTGCCACGCGGGCCCCATTTGGATCGCCGCCACTCGAGCCCGTCCATGTGCAGGGCAGTGGGCACCCGCCGCAGGCGGAGCAGTGGCACGAACGGCGAGTTGGCGGCGTTGAACACGAATGCCGCGTCCGGGCGCCGCCGAAAGATCAGATGCAGTGCGGAGAATGCGGTGTGGCTCAGCGTCTCGATCTGCTTCACAGGGATCGCCGGAAGATGCACCACCCGCATCCCGAGATACTGCTTCTCGCGGCTCTTCGAGCCTCGTGTGTAGACGACGACGTCGTGGCCCCGTTCTGCGAGTCGCCGACCGACCTCTTCTACTGCCGTCTCGAATCCCCCGTATGCCGCGGGCACCCCTCGTGTCCCCACCATTGCGATGGTGAGGGCCTTCCCCTTGATCATGTACTCAGTATGCCCCGCTGGGCTGCACCATGACCTTGGCTGTGCGCCACATGATCTGCAGGTCGTTCATGACCGACCAGTTCTCGACGTAGCGCAGGTCGAGACGAACGCTCTCGTCCCACGACAGGTCGCTGCGGCCGGAAACCTGCCACAGACCGGTGATGCCCGGCTTGATGTAGAGACGACGGAACACGGTTCCGTCGTAGGCGGTGACCTCGCTGGGCAGCGGGGGTCGCGGACCCACGACGCTCATGTCGCCGACGAGGACGTTCCAGAACTGCGGCAGCTCGTCGAGCGACAGCTTGCGCAGGATCCGGCCGACTCGAGTGACACGCGGGTCGTCCTTCATCTTGAACAGCAGGCCGGCTCCCTGGTTCTGCTCTTTGAGCGTCGCGAGCTGCTGCTCGGCATCGGTCTTCATCGAGCGGAACTTCATGATCTTGAAGGTGCGGCCATCTCGACCGACGCGCTCCTGGGAGAAGAACAGAGGCCCCGGAGAATCCAGCTTCACGAGAAGCGCCAGGAACGGCGTGATCAGCGCGATCGGGATGAGCGCGACCGACGCGACGGCGATGTCGAGCGCGCGCTTCAGCACGTGCTGACCGCCCTCGTACGAGGGGATCTGCACCTGGATCAACGGAAGGCCCTCGACCGGTGCGAAGGAGATGCGCGGGCCGGCGACATCGGTGAGACGGCTGGAGAGCACGAGCTCGGCGGCGGTGCCCTCGAGCTGCCAGCTGAGGTGCTTCACGAAGTCGGGCTCGCCATCGGGACGGCTCGCCACGATGATCGTGTCTGCGCCCAGCTCGGCGGCCACCGTGGAGACGGAGTTGACGTTGCCGAGCACGGGGAACAGCTCGCCGCGGGCTTCGACCTCGCGCGCGTTGCCGTCGAGCAGCGTCGCGCCCACGACCTTGTACCCGGAGGCGCCGATCGGGTGCAGGGTGCGGATGACGTACTCGACGTCGTCGCGGTTGCCGACGACGAGCGTGCGCGAGGCGAAACGCCCTCGCGCACGCTGCGCCGTCAGCCAGTGCCGCCACGCCCAGCGGGTGACGAGCATCGTGAGGACACCGAGCGGCAGGCCGACGAGCAGCACGAGCTGCATGGTCTGCCAGCCGAGCACGACGCTGAGCATGGCGATGATCCCGAACGCCAGCCCGCTGGCGTGCGCCACACCGCGGTACTCGGTGGCGCTGGCGCGGAACAGCGCTGCGTCACGGGTGTGCAGCGCGCCGAGCATCAGATACCAGAGCGTGGCCAGCAGAATGCCGTTGCGCAGGGCCTCTTCCCCTGCGACACCGGTCACCACCTGGACCGCTGCTGTGATTCCGACGGCGAACAGGATGACCCCGGCATCCGTGATCCGCAGTCGCATCCGATATCGCCGTTCCCACTGGCGGCGTCGCTCCAGGGTCGCGGACACGCGCGGTGTGACCACCGTGTGCGGCACCGACCTCGCGGCTCGCGGAGCCGAGACCGGCGTGAAGACCGAACCCGCGCGAGTGATGCTCACCGCATCCTCGACGGAAGTCATGCCGAGACCCCTTGAGCCCTGAATGTACGCAGAATTCCCCAGCGCGCCATAGTTATCCCCAGATATTCCCCAACCACGGACCCCACGTCCATGGCATCGTCTGCGTCCCGACCCCTCGGGTCCTGCTGCATTCGTGATCCCAAATCACGAGTTGCGGTCACCGTCCCACACGGTGTTGCTGGCAGCAGGCACTGCAGACTTCGTTCACTCTAGCGGAACGAAGCGGCCAGCGGAAGGTAATTCACGCGAGTGGACCAACCGGCTCTCCGATACACACGCTCGTGCGGCAAACGGCACGGGTATTCTGACCGCGTGACGACTACCTCAGCGCCTCGATTCCACCTCAGCCGCATGCTGCCCAGGGATCCGGCGCAACCCCATCGCACCGCCAGCTCACTCGAGCTGTTCTTCGATCTCGTCTTCGTCGTCGCGGTCAGCATCGCCTCGGCCCAGCTGCACCATGCGCTGAGCCACGGCGACTTCGTTCAGGGCATCACCTCGTACGCGCTGGTGTTCTTCGCGGTGTGGTGGGCATGGATGAACTTCACCTGGTTTGCCACCTCTTTCGACACCGACGACTGGCTCTACCGCGTCACCACGATCGTGCAGATGGGCGGAGTGCTCGTGCTGGCGGCCGGTATTCCCGCGGCGTCCGAGAACGGCGACTTCACCCTCCCCGTCATCGGCTACATCGTGATGCGGGTGGCGATGATCGTCCAGTGGCTGCGTGCGTCCCAAGGCGCGGGGGAGCTGAAAGCCACCACTCGGCGGTACGCCTTCGGCATCGCCGGCGTGCAGGTGCTGTGGGTGCTGTTCCTGCTCGTTCCCGCAGGTCCCCTCCAGCTCGTGGCGTTCGTGGTCTTCGCGCTCGTCGAGGTAAGCGTGCCGGTGTTCGCCGAGTACCGCAGGCAGACGCCGTGGCATCCGCACCATATCACCGAGCGCTACGGCCTCTTCACGCTGATCGTGCTCGGCGAGAGCCTTCTCGCCTCCGCCAACGCGATCATCGACGCGAAGAACGAGCTCGATTCCTTCGTCCCACTCATCGCGATCTCGGTTCTGACGCTGGTCGTCACCGCTTCGCTCTGGTGGATCTACTTCTGGGCGCCGCACCACAGGGCCATCACGACCTTCGGTCGTTCGCTCCGCTACGGATACACGCACTACTTCGTCTTCGGCGCGGCCGCGGCGTTCTCCGCGGGAATCGAGGTCGAGATCGACGTCCTGACCGGCGAGAGTCATCTCTCCCAGACCGTCGCGTCGCTCACGGTGGCCGTCCCGATCGCGATCTTCCTGCTCGGCATCTGGTGGATCGCGATCCGCGAGAACGCCGACGGGGTGGTGAACACGGTCATCCCGCTCGGTGCGGCCGTGGTGCTGCTCGACTCGATCCTGCCGATCCCGGTGGTGATCACCGCCGCCGTCCTCGTCGTGATCGTGGTCGTGCTCGTCCTGCACCCGCCGGTTCGTCGGGAGTCATAGTCATCGCATAGGCGAGGCATAGCTCGCTGATCGGCTCCTCCGTGACCATGGGTACATCGACCCCCATCCACACCGAGAGGAGCACGATCATGAGCCGCATCCCCGAACCCGTACAGACCCCTGAGGGCCCGACCTACGAGGGTCGACTGCTCGACCGCGCCGATGAGGAGGTCGTCGATCAGGGCGCCGCCTTCGACATCCGCACCCTCGTGACCCGCCGCGGCGTCCTGGGGCTCGCCGGGCTCGGTGTGGGCGCGATGGTCCTCGCCGCATGCGCGCCGTCGGAGAGCAGCACGTCGAGCACGAGCGATCCGACGTCGACGACCGACACGGGTGGCTCGTCCGCATCGACGGCCACGACGGCGGCGGGGGAGATTCCGGACGAGACAGCCGGGCCGTACCCCGGCGACGGATCGAACGGACCGGATGTCCTCGAGGAATCGGGCATCGTGCGTCAGGACATCACGACCTCGATCGACGGGTCGGCGACCGCAGACGGCATACCCCTGACGTTCGAGCTGCAGGTCGTCGACCTCGCGAACGGCAGCGTCCCCTTCGAGGGAGTCGCGGTCTATGCATGGCACTGCACGGCTGATGGCGAGTACTCGATGTACTCCTCGGGCCTCGAAGACGTCACCTACCTCCGAGGAGTGCAGGTCGCGGATGCCGACGGCAAGGTCTCGTTCACGTCGATATTCCCCGGTTGCTATTCGGGCCGCTGGCCGCACATCCACTTCGAGGTCTATCCGGACGTCGACTCCATCACCGACTCCGCCAACGCCATCGCCACCTCACAGCTGGCGCTGCCGGAGGACGTCTGCGCCACCGTCTACGCGGACTCCCGTTATCCCGGGTCCACGGAGAACCTCGCGCAGACGAGCCTCTCGGCAGACAACGTCTTCGGCGACGACTCCGCAGCGCTTCAACTGGCCACGGTCACCGGTGACGCCGGCAGCGGGTACTCCGCGACGCTCGTGGTCGGCGTCGACACGACCACGACGCCGAGCGCAGGCTCCGCGCCGTCGGCCGGCGAGGGTGGCCCGGGCGGTGGTGAGCCGCCGTCCGACTGATCACGAACCACGAACCACGCGCCCCACGCAAGAGAGAAGGAAGACATGCTTCAGAACCTCACAGGGTGGCACGCCCTGATCATCCTCGCGATCGTCGTCCTCGTCTTCGGCGCCGCGAAGCTCCCGGCCCTCGCCAAGAGCGTCGGCCAGTCCATGCGCATCCTCAAGTCCGAGGTCGCGGAGACCTCCAGCGAGGCGCGGGTCGAGCGGGTCCCGAGCGTCGGCGACCCCGCTGACGCTCGGGACTCCGCCGAGGGCATGAGGCCTGCTCTGCGGGCCGCGGAGTAGAACGTGTTCGCGCTCGTCGCTGACGCCGTCGAGGCGAGCACCTCGCCCGCTCCGACCAGGATGCCGCTGTCGTCGCACCTGCGGGAAGCGCGCACGCGCTCGTTCCGCGCGGCGGCGGCGCTTCTGGTCGGGGTGGCCGCCGGGTATCTCCTCTCAGACCAGATCCTCGAGGTCGTTCGTGCGCCCATCGCCGTGCTCGCGGAGTCGCGCGACGCGAGCCTGAACTACGACAGCATCACCGGGGCCTTCGACCTCAAACTCAAGATCGCGCTCTTCGCGGGATTCGCTCTGTCGAGTCCCGTGTGGATGTACGAGCTGTTCGCCTTCCTCGCTCCCGGCCTCAACACGAGAGAGAAGAGGTACACGTTCGGGTTCCTCGCGGCATCCGTCCCCCTGTTCGTCGGCGGATGCCTGGCGGGTCTCCTGCTCTTCCCCCACATGGTCGAACTGCTCGCGAGCTTCGCCTCGACCGAGGACAGCACCCTGCTGCAGGCGTCTTACTACGTCGACTTCATCCTCAAGATCGTGCTCGCCACCGGCGTCGCCTTCGTTCTTCCCGTGTTCCTCGTGATGCTCAATCTTCTGGGCGTGGTCTCGGCCCGAGCGATCGCGAAGAGCTGGCGGATCGTCGTCGTCGCGATCGTGCTGTTCAGCGCGATCGTGACCCCGGCGGCCGACGTGCTGTCGATGTTCCTGATCGCGGTTCCCATGACCGTGCTGTTCCTGGTGGCGTTGCTCATCGCCTCGCTCCATGACCGCAGGGTGACCCTGAGGGCTGCCGGCGCAACGGAGGGATGACGATGTTCGGACTCACCATCGAGAAGATGTTCCTGGTCGCGCTGATCGCGGCGGTGATCATCGGCCCTCGACGGCTGCCGGAGTACGCGGGCCGCCTCGCGGCCGTCGTCCGTCGGATCACGCTGCTCGCAGGCGATGCGGCGCGGCGAGCCGAGCAGGAGGCCGGAGTGGCGCGCATCCGCCAGGAGTGGACCGCGTTGGATCCTCGGCAGTACGATCCGCGGCGGATCATCCGCGACGCCTGGGCGGCGGGGGAGAGCGCGGAGGCAAGTGGGGGGATGCCGATCGAGACGGCGGATGCCGCGACGGCGGATGCCGCGACGGCGGATGCCGCGACGGCGGATGCCGCGACGACGGATGCTGGCGCTGACACGCCACCCGAACCAGAACCCGCGGGTGCCTGGGTCATGGCAGGGTCGTCGGGTCACCCGCGGCGTGTGTGGGTCGCGTCCGAGAGCTGAATCGAGCGCCGGCGATGCCGACCTGCTAGACTGATGAAGCACCGTGTGTTCTGGCCCTATCTAGGCCGTCCACGGAGCCACTGATCAGGGCCATTACGGACCACGTGCATCGATGCGCGCGGTATCCGCCTTTGATCTCACATCTTGCGGGTCGCGACATCGCGCGCCCGTCACACAGCAATGAGTATGACCATGAGCATGACCACTTTTCCTCCTTCTGACCCATTGACCTGGAAACAGGCCGACGCAGACGTGCATGTCGCGACCCGATCCGGCGAGTTCGCCGGATTCGTCGAGTTCGACGGCACGACGCATCTCGCCCGCGATCAGCGCGGCACGGAGCTCGGTGCCTTCGCCTCTCTCGACGACGCGCGCGAGGCACTCGAGGCCGCCAGCGCCTCGAAGCGCCGTGCGCGCACGTTCTCGTTCGCGCTCCCGCGCGCGCTGAGAAGGCGTCCGCGACGGGCCCGCGCCTGACCGTTTCATTCACAGGACCTGTGAATCGTCAAGGGGTGCCGATGTATTCCCCGCGGCGCATGTGCGGGGGGTTAGGTTGAGTTAAGCGTTGGGCGATCTGCCTTGGGCTTACCACAGCTCAAGGGCTCCAATCGACGGGAGAGCAACATCTCCATTTCACAGGTCGAAAAGACCGCAGCCACGCTCGGACCGGTACGCCAGACGTATTCCGGAAACGCAGACATCCCCCCGATGACGCACGCCTACAAGCAGGTGTCGCAGGTCGTCCGGGAGACCGGCCTTCTGCAGCGCGCCGGATGGTTCTACATCTTCGTCGCCGCTGGCCTCGCCGTCGCCCTCGGCGGACTCATCACCGGCTTCATCCTGCTCGGCGACAGCTGGTTCCAGTTGCTGATCGCCGCTGGCCTCGGCCTCGTCCTCACGCAGGTGGCTTTCCTCGCCCATGAAGCGGCGCACCGCCAGATCCTCACCTCGGGCCCGGCGAACTTCCGCCTCGCTCGCATCCTGGCCGCCGGCGTCGTCGGCATCAGCTACTCGTGGTGGGACTCCAAGCACACCAAGCACCACGGAAACCCGAACCAGGTCGGAAAGGATCCCGACATCGAGGTCGACACGATCTCGTTCCTCGAGACGGATGCCGCGCAGTCGCGAGGCATCGTCCGCCTCATCACGCGCAAGCAGGGATGGCTGTTCTTCCCGCTGCTGACGCTCGAGGGGCTCAACCTCCACTACCTCGGCGTCAAGCACCTGGTGACCAGCAAGAAGGCCAAGGGCCGCTGGATCGAGCTGGGCCTGATCGCCCTCCGATTCGCGATCGTTCTGATCCCGGTCTTCCTGATGCTCCCGCTCGGCATGGCATTCGCCTTCATGGGCGTGCAGCTCGCCGTCTTCGGCGTCTACATGGGGGCGTCGTTCGCCCCGAACCACAAGGGAATGCCGATCATCGACCCGAATGCCCGCCTCGACTTCTTCTCGAAGCAGGTGCGCACCTCGCGCAACATCCGCGGCGGATGGTGGGCCACCTGGCTCATGGGCGGTCTCAACTACCAGGTCGAGCACCACCTGTTCCCGAACATGCCGCGCCCGCACCTCTCCAAGGCTCGCGAGATCGTCCGCGACTACTGCATCACGAACGACGTGCCGTACACCGAGACGAGCCTTCTGCGCTCGTACGCGATCGTCATCGAGTACCTCAACCGCGTCGGCCTCGCCGCCGGTGCTGACCCGTTCGACTGCCCCGCAGCCACGCAGTTCGTCCGGGCGTAACCCGCTCACGGCTTCGCAGCCGGCTGGCGCATCGAACGGCCCCATCCCTCGGGATGGGGCCGTTCGCGTCGGCAGGGGGTGGTGAGGCCCTCGCATCGCGACCGAGGCCTCGGTCGCACGTGCCGGCCGACTGCGTCCTACAGCAGCCCGAGCTCCAGCGCGAGGGTCACGGCGCGCGTGCGGTCAGAGACCTCGAGCTTCTCGAAGACGTGGATCAGGTGCGTCTTCACCGTGGCCTCGCCGATGAACAGCTCTCGGGCGATCTCCGGATTGCTGCGGCCAGCCGCGACGAGCCGCAGCACCTCGCGTTCCCGCGGGCTCAG
Source organism: Microbacterium sp. WCS2018Hpa-9 (assembly GCF_031843745.1). NCBI lineage: Bacteria > Bacillati > Actinomycetota > Actinomycetes > Micrococcales > Microbacteriaceae > Microbacterium > Microbacterium sp. WCS2018Hpa-9. Next base: position 321,106 of record NZ_JAVTIY010000004.1, on the reverse strand, counting down.
CTGAGGTCTGCCTGGTCGCTCGCCGCGCATCCGTGTGACGAGCGTGGCGGCGATCGTCGGTGCGAGCACGGTGTGCCCTCCGGCGACGGAGCGGATCCCCGCGACGATCTCCTCCTGCGGCGCAGCCTTGAGCAGATACCCGCTCGCCCCCGCCTCGATCGCGCCGAGGATGTCGTCGTCGGTCTCGTACGTCGTCAGAACGAGCACGCGCACCTCGGGCAGCTCTGCAGCGATGCGCGACGTCGCCTCGATGCCGGAGTTGCCTGGCATCCGGAGATCCATCAGCACGACATCGGGGCGCAGCCGAGCGGCCAGGTCGACTGCCTCGGCGCCGTTCGCCGCCTGCCCGACGACTTCGAGCCCCGGATCGAGGGCGATGAGCCCCACGATGCCGGAACGCACGATCGGATGGTCGTCGGCGACGATGACGCGGATCATGGCGTCGTCTCCTTTGCTGCGTCGGCCTCGGCGTGCAGCGGGATGCGCACGGTCAGGTCCGTGCCGACCCGCACTCCGTCTGCCACGGTCAGGGTGCCGCCGACGAGTGAGACCCGCTCCCGCATCCCCGCAAGACCGAATCCGCGGTCGTCGTCGATCGAGACGCCGCCGAGTCCGCGGCCGTCATCGCAGATGCGGAGCTCGGCGGAATCGGAGATCGCGAGCGTGACCTGAGTGGACGCGGCGCCGGCGTGCTTGCGCACGTTGGCGAGGCCCTCCTGCGCGCAGCGCAGCAGCACGACCTGGACGTCTCGCGCCAGCACGGCATCCGATGCCGACACGTCGACGCGCATGCCGGTCTCCCTCGTGAACCGGTCTCCGAGGCGGCGGAGCGCGTCGCCGAGCGAGTCGGCGGATGGCGCGGGCGAGGTCACGGCCACCAGAGCCCTGGCCTCGACGAGGGCCTCCCGCGCCGCGCTCTCGATCAGCTCGATCGCAGCGGGGGAGCCGTCGAGGCGCGCACGTTCGGCGAGCATGACGATGCTCGCCAGGCTCTGCGCGATCGTGTCGTGGACGTCGCGGGCGAGACGAGCGCGCTCCTCGATCGCCCCGGCCTCTCGACTGGCCGTCTCGAGGCCCGCCTGGGCAGCGGTCAGATCCGCCAGCAGATGCTGGCGCTGCACGCCCCACTCGGCGATGCGGGTGATCCAGAGGCCGAGCGCGAGGCTGAACGCGGTCGACAGCCCCGACGAGACGAAACCGGTGCTGAGAGCGTCGGCGGTGAAGCCGCCCCAGTATCCGTAGGCGAGGCCGAGGATGATGCCGTTGCCCACCGTGACCAGAACGGCCTGCAGGGTCGATCGTGACGTCATCCAGATGAGCGGCAGCACGAGGGTCTGCAGCAGCAGCATGTTCGGCTCGATCGCGACGCCCACTGCGAGAAGCGAGATCATCCCGACCTGCAGCAGCGCCGAGACAGCGGGGGCGGGGTCTTCGACGCCTTCGTGAATGCCCAGATAGGCGCGGGCGCCGAACGCGTAGATGAGGAAGATTCCGATGGTGATGGCGACGAGCACCCAGCGTGACCCGGCGAAGTTCTGCGGGAGGGTGAGGGAGAGCCCGGCCACCGTGAGGAGGAGCGCGGTCGCGGCGATGTCCCACCCCAGGCGCTCTCGGTGGATCACGCGGCTCATGCGCACCACTCTTCCACTGTTCGGCATGCCCCGACGCACGGCCCGAGGCCAGGAAGACCTCGAACCGTGTGCCCGGGCGACAGCGATGCCGGTGTCATCCGCTCTGTCGGATCCAGCGGAAGGTCGCGCGGCTGAGGATGAAGCCTGCGATGAGCCAGATCGTCAGCATGATCGCGACGAGACCGAGGTTCCATTCGCCGCCCGGCTCTGCGACTTTGAACGAGTCGGGCAGGATCGCCGCGCGCATCCCCTGAGCGATCCACTTGAGCGGGAACACGGCGGCGACGTTCTGCAGCCACTCGGGCAGGGCCGAGAAGGCGATGTAGACGCCCGAGATGAACTGCAGCAGCAACACGACCGGGATCACCACCGCCGATGCGGTCTTGCCCGAACGGGGGAGCGCCGACAGGGCGATGCCGAGCAGCGTGCATGAGAGCAGACCGAGCACGAACACCCAGGCGAACAGGCCCCACGATTCGGCATCCGAGGGCAGCTGCACCTTGTAGAGCACGACCGCGACGGTGAGGAGCAGCGCCATCTGCAGGATCGCTGTCACGAACACCTCGCCGATCTTGCCGATGAAGTACGTGGCGGGCGAGATCGGGGTGCTGCCGAGGCGCTTCAGCGTGCCGTCACTCTTCTCCACAGCGATCTCGATCGACAGTCCCTGCACTCCCGAGAGGAAGATGCCACCCGCGATGAGTCCCGGGAGGTAATAGGTCGCCATGCTGACCTTGTCGGCGCCCTCGCCGATGTCGCCGGTGAAGATCGTCGCGAAGATCAGATACATCACGGTGGGGAACAGGAACGTGAAGAAGACCTGATCGCCGGCGCGGAAGTACTGCCGCAGCTCGAAGCCGATGCGACGCACGCCGAGCCGGATCGTGCGGGGCATGCCGAAGCGCGTCGGTGCGGTCGTGGTGCTCATGCCGGCTCCTTCAGGTCGGTGCGGCTGTCGTCTGTCGTGGGCTCGGCTGCGGACGCGGCGTCGTGCTGCCGGATCAGGCCGAGATAGATGTCCTCGAGGGTCGGACGCACGACCTCCAGGGTGTCGGGCTCGCCCGCCGTCCTCTGCAGCTCCGAGACGAACGCCCCGGGGGTCGATGTCCGCTGCTCACGACGGGTGCCCGTCGCATCGCGCCAGCGGACCACCGGCGTGCGTGCGTCAGGGCCGCCGATCTCGTCGATCGGCCCGATCGCTGCGATCCGCCCCGCGGTGATGACCGCGGCGCGGTCACCGAGCTGAGCCGCCTCATCGAGGTAGTGAGTGGTCAGCAGGATGCTGGTTCCCTCGGCTTTGAGTGAGCGGATGAGGCCCCAGAACTGGCGTCGCGCCTCGGGATCGAAGCCCGTGGTCGGTTCGTCGAGGAACAGCATCTCGGGTCGACCGATGATCCCCAGTGCGACGTCGAGGCGGCGTTGCTGGCCGCCCGACAGTTTTCCTGCGCGGGAGCGCTGTTTCTGCTCGAGGCCCACCGCGGCGATCACCTCGTCGATGTCGCGACGGCGCGGGTAGTACCCGGCGAACTCGGTGAGCAGCTCGCGCACGGTGAAGTTGCCCGCTTCGCCGGTCGACTGCAGCACGATGCCCAGGCGTGCCTTCCAGTCGAGGCCGCCGCGCTGCGGATCGACGCCGAGCACGCGCACCTCGCCGGACGTGCGGTGCCGATATCCCTCGAGGATCTCGATGGTCGTCGACTTTCCCGCACCGTTCGGACCGAGCAGAGCGAACGTCTCGCCCCGGCGGATGTCGAAGCTGATGCCGTCGACGGCGGCCGATCCGCCGTAGTCCTTGCGGAGGTCCCGTACCTCGATCACGCTGTCTGTCATGTTCCCAGCGTGCCCGCAGACGGGCTCGCGCGGTAGCCGTGAAACGACGGACTCGGGCATCCACCGATCGGTGGATGCCCGCCGCAGACAGAACAGGGGCATGAGCGGAATGTCCGCCCACGCCCCTGTTCGTCAGGAGATGGATGTCAGCGCGAGGCCTTCTCGTCGGTCTCGACGACCTCGATGGTGATCTTGCCGTCGATGGTCTCGGCGTCGTCGTCGAGGATCTCGTCGTCGAGGGCTTCGTCTCCGCGGAACTCCGTGGCGGGCTCTGCGGTCTCGTCCTGGTCGTCTTCGAGGATCTCAGCGTCGAACGTGTCGACGGCGTCATCGTCATCGTCGGCGTCCGCCACCGTGGCGACGGCGTCGTCCGACTGCCGATCGCTGAAGATGCCCTCCGGGCGGATCAGCTCGCGCACCTCGGCCATGAAGCTGGCGAGCTGCTGCTGCTGCCAGCGCAGCTGACGAGCCTGGTCTTCGGCATCCCGCAGCACCGCGGAGGTGTGGCCCGTCACCGAGTCGACGATCTTCTGCGACTTCACGCGTGCACGGTCGAGCGTGTCGCGGGCGCGCACCTGGGCATCGGCCTCGATGGTCTGCGCCTGCGAGCGCATCAGGCGCTCGTAGTCGTCGGCCTTCGCAGAGATGCGCTGTGCGTGATCGAGCGATGCGGCGACCTGCTCGTTGGCATCGGTCGTGATGCGCTCGGCGTGGGCGACGGCCTGGTTGTGCAGCACGAGGAACTCCTGCTGGGCGTCGTCCTGGCGTCGGGTGAGCGTCTCTTCGAACTCGAGGACGCGGGCGTTCATCTCTCGCACCTCGCGCTCCGCCTCGGCGCGCAGCTGGGTCGTCTCGCGAGTGACGAGGGAGCGGAGCGCCGCAGCGCCCTTCTCGGCCTCGGTGCGGATCGCCGTGGCCTCCTGCGTCGCCTGGTGCACCCGCTCGGCGGCATGCGCGGCCTCGCGCTCGAGCGTCGCCTGGTGCGCGGTGTATTCGGTGTCGATCTTCAGGCGCACCTGGTCGGCGTCGTGCTGCGCGTGGGCGATGATGCGGGTGACATCGGCATCCGCCTCCGCACGCTGCGTGGTCACCTCTTCGCGAGCTGCGGCCATCAGGCGGTCGGCCTGCACCGCGGCGTTCTGGATGAGCACGTTCGCCTGCTCCTCCGCGACGCGGAGGATCGCCTCGAACTGCTCACGCGAGGGTGCCTCCTGGCCGTCCGCACGCGGGGTGTCGACGAGCTCGTTGGTCAGGGTGGCGACCTGCTGCTCGGTCTCCGCGGCCTTCGCCTTGGTGGCGAGAAGCTCGGCCTCGAGTTCTTCGCGGGCGATGCGCTCTTCTTCGCGCAGCGCCTCGACGGCGTCTTCGTGGCGCGCCTCGGTGGCGGCGAGGTCGGCCTTCGCCTGCTGCAGCTGGTTGCGCAGCGTGCTCAGAGCCGAGTCGACCTCGGCCTTGTCGTAGCCGCGGAACGAGGCGGTGAAGCCGGACTGCTCACGCGGCGTCTCTTCGATCAGCTTGTCGAAGAAGTCGGGAGTCCGGTCGTTATTGGGGGATTCACTCATTGGTCGGCCTTTCCGGCGCAGGTCACAGAGGGACTGAGAGCTGTGATGAGAAATGGTGCTGTCGCAGGGCCGACTGCGGTGGGGCCGGTGCGTCATCAGCAATACCTCAGCCTAGTTGCGGCGGCTGTGAGATGCACCCGATGTTCCGATACGCGACGCGCTGTCGGTCTAGACCGGTATCCATGTTCCGGTCGCCTCGTCGCGCCGATGGTGGATCGGCTGTCCCGGGGAGACATCGATGCCGCTGGCGAGCGCGGCCGTGGAGACGCCCGAGCGCAGGTCTGCCCAGAACTCCGAGGTGTTCGGCACACCCAGGTACTCGCGGATCCTCTCGATCTGCACCCGGGTTCCGTCCTCATCGTCGACGAGCCGCACGATGGCGTCGTCGGGCTCGATGAATCGGATGCCGTAGCCGCCGCCTTCGAGCCGGGTGAACTTGCGCGGCTGCTGCAGCACGACGCCGTCGACGACCTCGCGTGCCGTCGCTTCGGGCGCGTGCAGCACCAACGTGGTGCCCAGTTCGTCGAGGATCCCGGTGAGGCGGGTCGTCGCATAGCGCCGCCCTTCTCTTCCTCCGGCAGCGTCCGTCGATCGGCGAACCCAGCGGGGGAGGAAGATCGCCAGCACGAGGATCGCGGCGATCACGGCGACGTAGATGAGCGCGGTGTCCACGGATACAACCTACGGGCATGGGCGCAGGCAGGATGCGGCGATGCTCAGCCCAGCAGGAACATGATGAGGATCAGCACGGGCAGGCAGCCGAGCGTGGTCAGGAACACGGTGTCACGCGAGATGGTCTCGCCGATGTCGTAGCGCTGCGAGTAGTTGAAGACGTTCTGGGCCGTCGGAAGCGCCGCGAGGATGACGACGATCAACACCTCGGCCGACGAGAGCCCGAAGACGAACTCGGCCACGACCCAGGCGATCAGAGGCATTGCGATGAGCTTGAGCGATGTCGCGAAGATGATGTCTCGGCGGTGTCCGGGGGCTCCGAGCACGCGCTGGCCGTGCAGTGAGATGCCGTAGCTGATCAGCAGCACCGGCACGGCCGCGTCGGCGATCAGCTGCGCGGGCTCCATGACGATGGGTGGAACCGTGATGCCCAGCACCGAGACCAGGGTTCCGAGGAGTGAGGCGATGATGATCGGGTTGGTCGCGGTGCGCACCAGGGTCTTGCGCAGCGAGACCCGGTCGCTCGTGACGGCGTCGAGGATCGTCAGCGAGACCGGCGTGAAGACCAGCAGCTGCATGAGCACCACGGGCGCGGGATAGGCGGCGCTGCCGAGCAGGTAGAGCGACAGCGGGATGCCGATGTTGTTCGAGTTGACCTGCCCGGCCGACAGGGCGCCGATCAGCGTCTCTCCGACGGGGCGCTTCCACCAGAGCCGCGCCACCAGCGTGTAGATCGCGATGATCGCGACGGCCGCTATCGCCGAGACGGGCAGCAGCGAGGAGAAGAGCATCTTCGCATCGGCATGGGCGAGCACGGTGAAGAGCAGGAACGGCGACAGCACGAAGAAGATCAGACGGCCGAGCACATGCCGCGCGTGCGGGCCGAGCAGATCGATGCGCCCGAGCAGGTAGCCGAGCGCGATCGCGACCCCCACGACCGCGAATCCGGTGAACGTCTCGAGCATGGTTCGAGCGTATCCAGGCCGGAGACGGCCCGTCGCCACCGGCGGAACCCGTACGAGATCTCGGCATAGCAGTTCGAGAGTCTCCACGTCAACGGTCGGGCCCCGATCCGCGTCAGGGCGCCCCTCGCCCATACTCTGGCAGGACGACGAGCCGCATTCTGTTGCTCTCCGTCGGTCGAACCAGACGTGCCTCGAGTCTCTCGGTCTTGAGCGCCCACATGGGGGTGGGTGCGCATGCGGACCTTCTCATCGGCTGATCCGGTCCCCCCGTTCGGGCGCGGGGGACCGGAACCAACTCCTCGGAGTCGATCCGCTACTTCAGTCGGAGCATCCTCTGCACGGCGCTCACGCCGGCATTCGCACTGCGGGCGCGCATCGCGGACTCGAGCTCCTCGAGAGACTCCCTCGTGTTCACTCGCGGTTCAACGAGGTAGAGATCGCGGAACACGAGGTACCAGAAGTCGCTCAGCATCAGTCGATAGAGATCGTTGAGTGCGCGGTCGGTCAGGAACTCGAAGAGCTCGACATGCGCCTCGATCCATCCGTCACCGGACTCGACCGACTCGATGGCCTCGCCGATCAGCTCGCACGCCATGGCGAGGTCTGAATCGGACAGCGCGAGTGCGGCCTCGCGGATGATCTCGCCGCCCTGAGACGCCGCGAACTCGCGGGTGATGCGAGAGCGTTCGTCGGTGATGTCGGTGACCATCGAATAGCGATTCGCGTGGACTTCCATCAGCCCCGCTCGCGCGAGTCGCTGCACGGCCTCACGAACCGGAGTGCGGGTGACCCCGAGGTCGTCGGCGATCGCCTTGTCGCTCAGCTTCGCGCCGGGCGCATAGGTTCCGTCAGCGATCGACGTCGCTAGTCGACGGAAGAGCTCTTCGGCTCCCAGGTTTCGCTGGGCCCCAGGCACAACAGGCAGGTCAGGTCCCATATCGATATATTACTGCGCATAGGTCGGGTGGGGCTCGTGACGGGCGCGAGACGCGATGCGTGTTGACGTGCGCGTCTTGCACTCGAATAACGCATCCGCCAGAACCGCGGACGCAGAGACGCGCGGTGACCGGGGCGTGGTCCTCGGCTACGACGCTGATCGCCTCGTTCAGATCATGCCGGCCATCGGCCAGCCTGATCGAGGGGTTCTCCCTCGATCAGGGCAAAGCAAAACCCCCACCATGTTAGAAGCTAGGTGGGGGTTTCTGAGGTGATTGTAACGATCACCCTGTGGCTCCGACGGGCGTCGATCCCGTGACCTCACGATTTTCAGTCGTGCGCTCTACCAACTGAGCTACAGAGCCGTGCGACTGGCTAGACCTGTCGCATCTAGACGAAAGGGCCCTTCTCGAAGAGAAAGGCCCGTCGCTTAGAGCGACCCTGACGGGACTTGAACCCGCGACCTCCGCCGTGACAGGGCGGCACGCTAACCAACTGCGCTACAGGGCCATACTTGTTTTCAATTGTACCGGAAGGAGTGACCCCAACGGGATTCGAACCCGTGCTACCGCCGTGAAAGGGCGGCGTCCTAGGCCGCTAAACGATGGGGCCGAAGTCTGTCCCGGGGGACTTCCTTGCCGACGCTCAAGCATAAGGGAAGATCTGAGCAAAACGCGAATCGAGGGCGAGCCTGCTGTCGCCCGGGCGTGTTCAGGAGGACGATGGACTTGTATCGCTGTGTCCTCTCGCGCTGTCCGCCTCCTGGTGCGTATGTGAAAGAAGTTGTTAGTGTGGCATTTGTGAAACCGGCGGAAGGGGCCGAGTGAACGACAAGGACTCCACGACGAATGCTGCTGCGGCGGCATCCGACGACTGCGGCTGCGCGCCGACGCCCGCAGAGAGCCGTGCGTTCTGGAAGGACCGCTCGGTCACCCGTCGCGGCGCCCTCACTCTCGGCGCGCTCAGCGTCGCCGCCCTCAGCGCCTTCGGCGTCTCCAACGGGGTGACCGCCGCGTACGCGGCGACGTATCCCAGCTGGGACGACGTCCAGAACGCCATGAACAACGAGGCCGCGAAGGCAGGCGAGGTCACGCGCATCGAGGGGCTCATCCAGTCGCTCAAGCAGCGGGTGGCAGACGCGCAGGCCAAGGCCGTCCTCGCCGGCGAGGAGTACAACGCCGCCCAGCTGGCGTACTTCGACGCCATCGCCGTCGCAGATGAGCTCCAGTCGAAGGCCGACGAGCAGGCGCTCGTCGCCGACGACGCGACCAAGAAGGCCGCCCAGCTCGCCGCTCAGCTCTATCGCAACGGAGGCGATGACACCGCCCTCGAACTCTTCTTCGCCGGCTCGGCCGACAACGCCGACCAGCTGCTCTCTCGTCTCGGGACGATGGACAAGGTCTACCAGTACAACCAGACGGTGCACGACAACGCGGTCGCCGCACGCAACTCGGCCCAGGCCCTCACCGATCAGGCCGTCGTCGCCCGCACCGAGCGCGACCGCCTGCAGCAGGTCGCCGAGCAGAAGATGATCGAGGCGCAGGCCGCGGCCGATGCTGCTCAGGCCGCACTCGACGAGCAGTCGGCCAACCTCGCGACGATGCAGGCACAGCTCGCAGCCCTCAAGGACGCGACGGCGACGACCGTGGCCGGCTACCAGGAGGGCGTGCGCGTCGCGGAAGAGGAGCGCAAGCGCCGCGAAGCGGCCGAGGCTGCTGCTGCTGCCGCTGGCAATGGCGGCGGAGGCGGCGGCGGAGGCGGAGGTGTCGGCGGATCACCCGGTGCCGGCGGCTGGGTCCGACCGCACGGCGGCTACCGGAGCGCCGGATTCGGCTCTCGCCCCAAGCCCTGCGCCGCCTGCTCGGGCTACCACTACGGCGTCGACCTCGCGAACGGCTGCGGTGCGGCGATCTATGCAGCGCAGTCGGGCACCGTCGACTACGCCGGCCCCCGGGGCAACTACGGCAACTACATCCGCATCCAGCACGGCGGCGGAGTCTCGTCCGGTTATGCCCACATCAGGGACGGTGGATTCGCCGTGCGCAGCGGCGCCTGGGTGAACTCCGGTCAGGTCATCGCCTACGCGGGCAACACCGGAGCATCCGTCGGCTGCCACCTGCACTTCGAGGTGTACATCAACGGCGCGTACACCAACCCGATCACCTTCCTCGCAGATCGCGGCGTCTCGGTCTGAGATCCGCGTCGGCGACGACGAAGACCCCCGGCCGCTGTGCGGATCCGGGGGTCTTCTCCGTTGCGGCGAGGGGTCAGTGACCCTGCTCGCCGAAGCGGACGATCGCCTCGTCGAGGATGCGCTGCGCCTCTGCGGCGTCGCCCCACGCGTCGACCTTGACCCACTTGTTGGGCTCGAGGTCCTTGTAGTGCTCGAAGAAGTGCTCGATCTCCTTCTTGGTGAACTCGGCGACATCGCCGATGTCCTGGATGTGCGCCCAACGGGGGTCCTTCGACAGCACGGCGACGAGCTTGTCGTCCCCGCCGGCCTCGTCGCTCATCTTGAGCACGGCGACCGGGCGCACCTCGACGACGACGCCGGGGTAGATGGCGTGGTCGAGAAGCACGAGCACGTCGAGCGGGTCGCCGTCCTCGCCGAGGGTGTTGTCGAAGTAGCCGTAGTCGGCGGGGTACCCGAAGGTCGTGTAGAGCACGCGGTCGAGGTGCACTCGTCCGGTCTCGTGGTCGACCTCGTACTTCACGCGGCTGCCGCGCGGGATCTCGATGACGGCGTCGTGTGCGCCCATGCGTGTGCTCCTCAGGAAAAGTTCGGTTGGATGCCGCCGACCAGCCTACCTTTCAGTGATCTGAGTCGTTGCGCGCATCATTCATGCCACGCCCTCGCCCGCCTCGGGTGGAGGCGTGATCCAGCAGGCGTTCGAGAGGGCCGGACAGGATGACAAGCAGCAGCGCCGCATAGCCGATCGGGTGCACCCACGCCGCAATCGGGAGAGCGATCAGGAACAGGACGATCGCAGCGACGTCTCCGAGGACACCACGCCGCAGCACATCGGAGGGGAGATCGGTGAGAGCAGGATGCCGTCGGAGGTAGACCTTCGCGGCGAGTGTCGTCACCTGGGTGAGGATCAAGGTCCCGATGTAGACCGCCGTCTGCAGGGGGTCCTCATCCATCTGGCCGAGCATGGCGGTAGGCACAGGAAGCCACACGATCGTGACCATCCAGGCGATGTTGATCCACAACAGCCCACCCGTCATGCCCTTCACCCCGGCGTACAGCCGATGATGCTCGAGCCAGAACGACGCGATCAGAACGAAGCTCAGGGCGAAGCTCAGGAGCTGTCCGTGGTGCTCCTCGAGGAACTCAGCCGTGCTCAGGTCGGCGGCACCTGCGTCCGACACTGATTCGAGCAACGGCAGGATGAGAAGTGTCATCGCGATCGCGACGACCGCGTCGACGAAGGTCGTGAACCGTTCGGTGCTGTACTGCTGCCCGCCCAATCGATCTGCCACGGCGCCAGGTTAGGGCCATCACCCCTTCGAGCGCGACCCGTGCGCGACGATCCCGGCTCGTGATCTACCGTGGGACTGTGCCGTCGCTCTCACCCGCCATCGCCGAGATCCGCCTCGCCGTGCGCACCGCGCTCGCCGACCTGCCCGAGGGATCGGCCGTCGTCGTCGCTCTCTCCGGAGGAGCCGACTCGCTCGCGCTCGCCGCGGCGACCGCGTTCGAAGCCCCGAAGCTCGGAATCCGGGTGGGCACGCTCACGGTCGATCACGGCCTTCAGGACGGCTCGGATGCTGTCGCTGCACGTGCCGCGCGCACGGCGGCGGCCCTGGGGCTCGACGCGCTCATCGCCCGGGTCGAGGTGGGCGAGGAGGGCGGTCCCGAGGCTGCGGCCCGCGACGCGCGGTACCGGGTCTTGAAAGATGCCGCAGCGGATGCCGGCGCCTCAGCCGTGCTGCTCGGACACACACTCGACGACCAGGCCGAGACGGTGCTGCTCGGCCTCGCCCGCGGATCCGGGGCGGCGAGCCTGCAGGGGATGGCACCGGTGCGCGAAGACGATGACGGGCTGCGCTGGGTGCGGCCGCTGCTCACGGTGCGGCGGGAGACCACGCGCGCGTTCTGCACGGCATCCGACCTCGAGATCTGGGACGACCCGCACAACGCAGAGCATCGCTTCGCGCGGGTGCGTGTGCGCGACCGCGTGCTTCCCGTGCTCGAAGCGGAACTCGGCCCCGGCATCGCGGAGGCGCTGGCGCGCACAGCCGAACAGCTGCGTGAGGACGCAGAGGCGTTCGACGAGATGATCCACGAGACCATCGAGGACATCGTCGAGCATGCCGAGGCAGGGATCTCGGTGAGCGTCGCTGCTCTCGCCGCCAATCCGGCCGCGCTTCGCAACCGGATCATCCGGCTCGTGGTCGACAGCGAGTTCGGCGCGAGCCTCACGCGCCTGCAGACTCTCGAGGTCGCGAGGCTCGCCACCGACTGGTCGGGTCAGGGGCCCATCGACCTGCCCTCATGCTCTGCGGCCCGACTGGGCGGGCGCATCGTCTTCACCGCGCGCTGAGCGAGACGAAGCGCGCGCCAGGTCGGCTCACGACGTTTCGTCCCCGTCGACTTCGTCGTCGTCGCTCACCGACCTGGGAGGTGCTGGTCGTCGCGTCCTACTTCTTGCCGCCGAGGATGCCGCCGAGCAGGTCTCCGATGCCTCCACCGCCCGAAGACTTTCCGCCGCCGAGGATGCCGCCGAGCAGGTCTCCGATGCCGCCGCCGCCCGACGAGCTGCCGCCGCCGAGCAGGCCGCCGATCACATCGCCGATGCCGCCGCCGCCCGACTGCGACTCTGCAGTCCCGGGCTTCGCGGACTTGTCCTTGGTGGCGTTGGCGATCAGGCCCATCACGATCGGAGCGAGGATCGGGAGGAGCTTGCCGAAGTCGATCCCGGCGGTCTCCTTCGACTCGGTGAGCTTCTGGGTGACCTTCTGCTCGTCGTCGCCGAGGATGTGCGAGACGATCTTGCCGCCGTCGGCCTGATCGATGTCGTCGACCTTCGCGGCGCCGGTCCTGCCCTCGTGGCGCTTGAGCGCGTTCTCGATCGCCGCAGAGCCCTCAGTGGTGGACGCGTTCTTGGCGAGGCCGCCGAGGAGCACGGCGCCGCCCTGTTCGACCGCCTCTTTGGCGACGTCGGGGGAGACTCCGAGCTTCGCGGCGATGTCGTCGATCGGGACCTGCGTGAGGATGTCGTCGAGTGCCATGGGTGAATCCTTCCGTCTGCGGGCGCACGCCCGTTCAAGCGCCAGAGTAGTGCGGATGCCGGACCCGCATCCGGAATTCTGGTGGACGATCTGCGGATCCTGTGCGGGACCATGCCGGTGCGTCACCTAAAATCGATCCATGCGCGCCGCGGAGATCCAGGACGACCTTGCTCAGATCCTCGTCACAGAGGAGGAGATCATCGCCAAGCTCGATGAGCTCGCGACCCAGGTCGCGGCCGACTACGCGGGCAAGGAGATCATCCTCGTCGGCGTGCTCAAGGGCGCGGTCATGGTCATGGCCGACTTCGCACGTGCTCTTCCCTTCCACGCCCCGATGGACTGGATGGCGGTCTCGAGCTACGGCGCGAGCACCAAGTCGAGCGGCGTCGTGCAGATCCGCAAGGACCTCGACACCGACCTGAACGGCAAGCACGTGCTGATCGTCGAGGACATCATCGACTCGGGCCTCACCCTCAGCTGGCTGCTCGAGAACTTCGAGTCGCGCGGTGCGGAGTCGATCGAGGTACTCGCACTGCTGCGCAAGCCCGAGGCCGCGAAGGTCGTCATCGACTGCAAGTACGTCGGCTTCGACATCCCCACCGACTTCGTCGTCGGCTACGGCCTCGACTACGACGAGCGCTACCGCAACCTCCGCGATGTCGCGGTGCTCGCTCCGCACGTGTACAGCTGATCGGGCGCCCGAGCGCACCTCTACGCCGTGGGTGAACGCACAGCGGCCACCTAGGGCCCGCGCGATACGCTGATCCGACCATGGATGTCAAGAAGCTCACTCGGAATCCGCTGATCTACGTCGCTCTGATCGGTCTGCTGCTGTTCGGCGGCTTCCTGCTGATCTCGAACCTCGGCGCGCCCAAGCAGATCACGACCCAGGAGGGTCTGGAACTGCTCTCGGGCAAGACGGTCACCGAGGTCGTGAACACCGACGGAGACCAGCGCGTCGACATGACCCTGTCGAAGGCGTTCGAGGGCGCAGAGAACGTGCAGTTCTACTACGTCGACGCCCGCGCCGAAGAGGTCGTCACGGCGATCAACGCCGCCGACCCGAAGGACGGCTTCAACGACGCCGTTCCTCGCGCGACGTGGTTCGACGGCATCCTCTCTCTTCTTCTTCCGCTCGTGCTGCTCGGCCTGCTGTTCTGGTGGCTGCTCTCGTCGATGCAGGGTGGCGGCAGCAAGGTCATGCAGTTCGGCAAGTCCAAGGCGAAGCTCGTCAACAAGGAGAGCCCGACGGTCACCTTCGCCGACGTCGCCGGTGCCGACGAGGCGATCGAGGAGCTCCACGAGATCAAGGAGTTCCTGCAGGACCCTGCCAAGTTCCAGGCCATCGGCGCCCGCATCCCGAAGGGCGTGCTGCTGTACGGCCCTCCAGGAACCGGAAAGACGCTGCTCGCCCGTGCCGTCGCCGGCGAGGCGGGGGCCCCCTTCTACTCGATCTCGGGTTCTGACTTCGTCGAGATGTTCGTCGGTGTCGGCGCATCGCGCGTCCGTGACCTGTTCAACCAGGCCAAGGAGAACGCGCCCGCGATCATCTTCATCGACGAGATCGACGCCGTCGGCCGCCACCGCGGCGCCGGCATGGGCGGCGGAAACGACGAGCGCGAGCAGACGCTCAACCAGATGCTCGTCGAGATGGACGGCTTCGACCCGAACGCGAACGTCATCGTGATCGCGGCGACGAACCGCCCCGACATCCTCGACCCGGCACTCCTTCGTCCCGGTCGTTTCGACCGTCAGATCGGCGTCGACGCCCCCGACCTGCGCGGTCGTCAGAAGATCCTCGAGGTGCACAGCAAGGGCAAGCCGCTGGCCAAGAGCGTCGACCTCGAAGTCGTCGCCCGCAAGACCCCCGGCTTCACGGGTGCCGATCTCGCCAACGTCCTGAACGAGGCCGCGCTGCTGACCGCGAGGTCGAACGCGCAGCTGGTCGACAACCGCGCACTCGATGAGGCCATCGACCGTGTGATCGCCGGCCCGCAGCGCCGCACCCGCGTGATGAGGGACAAAGAGAAGCTCATCACCGCGTACCACGAGGGCGGCCACGCTCTCGCGGCTGCGGCGATGAACTACACCGACCCCGTCACGAAGATCACGATCCTGCCCCGAGGCAAGGCTCTCGGCTACACGATGGTGCTGCCGCTCGATGACAAGTACTCCATCACCCGCAACGAGCTGCAGGACCAGCTGACCTACGCCATGGGCGGTCGCGTCGCTGAGGAGATCGTGTTCCACGACCCGACGACCGGCGCCTCGAACGACATCGAGAAGGCGACCTCGATCGCCCGCAAGATGGTCATCGAGTACGGCATGACCACACAGGTCGGTCCGGTCAAGCTCGGCAGCGAGGGCGGCGAGCCCTTCGCCGGTCGCGACATGGGCCGGGGACGCGAGTACTCCGAGAAGGTCGCCGAGCGGGTGGACGCCGAGGTGCGGGCGCTCATCGAGCAGGCTCACAACGAGGCGTACGAGGTCATCAGCGCCAACCGTGACATCCTCGATCGCCTCGCCCTGTCGCTGCTCGAGGAGGAGACCCTCGACCACAACCAGATCGCCGAGATCTTCACCGAGGTGAAGAAGCTCCCCGAGCGTCCGCTGTGGCTCTCGAGCGAGGACCGCCCCGTGTCGGAGCGGCCTCCGATCGAGGTGCCGAAGAAGGACGTCTCGCTGGTCGCGTCGGTCGAAGCGCCGGCGTCGGCTCCGCGCACGCAGCCCGGATCGGCGGGAGCCGGCCAGGCTCGACCAGCGACGGCCTGACCCGTGTCTGTCGACCGCGCGCGTGTCGAGCGGCTCACCAGGGAACTGCTCGAGGCGATCGGAGAAGACCCTGATCGTCCGGGGCTGAAGCAGACGCCGACGCGCATGGGCGATCTCTATGCGGAGTTCTTCGCGGGCGTCGGCGAGGATGCAGCGGCTCCTCTCGCGCACACGATCAGCGTCGCTCGAGGCCCAGCTCCCGACACGCTTCCGTCGGGTGCTGTGCTGCTGAGGGACATCCGCTTCCGGTCGGTGTGCGAGCACCACCTGCTGCCGTTCGCGGGACGAGCGCACATCGCGTACCTGCCGGGGGAGCAGGTCGTCGGACTCGGAGCGCTCGTGCGCGTGGTCGAGATCCTCGCCGGTCGCCCCCAGGTGCAGGAGCGCCTCGGCGAGCAGATCGCCGACACGATCGCGGAGCACCTCGACACCCGTGGCGTGCTCGTCGTGCTCGATGCGAGCCACGGCTGCGTGACCATGCGCGGGGGACGACAGCCGGAGGCCTCGACGCTCACCATCGCCGCCCGCGGCGAATACACCGAGCCGATCGCCCGGGCCGAGCTCATCGCGCTGATCGGGTCTTCGGGCTCGGGGATGGCTCACGGATGACAGGCATCTGGGGAATCGTCAACGTCACGCCAGACTCGTTCAGCGACGGCGGCCGGTACCTCGACGTCGATCGGGCCGTCGAGCACGGCCTGCGGCTGCGGGCCGAGGGAGCCACCGTGCTCGACGTCGGCGGCGAGTCGACCAGGCCAGGTGCCGAGCGGGTGGGAGCCGAGGTCGAGCAGGAGCGCGTGCTGCCGGTCATCGAGCGCCTCGTCGCCGCGGGTGCGCCCGTGAGCATCGACACCATCAACGCATCGACCGCCGCGGCAGCAGTGCGGGCAGGAGCGCGGATCGTCAACGACGTCTCCGGCGGGCTGGCCGACGCCGACATGCTCGCCGCGGTCGCAGAATCCGGCGCGGACTATGCGATCGGGCACTGGCGCGGCTTCTCCTCCGACATGTACGCGCACGCCGAATACCGTCGTGCCGCCCGCGAGGTCGCGGGCGAGCTGCAAGAGCGCATGGGCGCGGCCGCGGCATCCGGCATCGCGCCGTCGCGACTGATCGTCGATCCGGGCATCGGGTTCTCGAAGAAGGGCGACCAGAACTGGGGTGTGCTGCGCGGAATCGACGAGATCGTCGCCCTCGGACCCCGCGTGCTCGTCGGCACCTCTCGCAAGAGGTTCCTCGCGGAGACCATCGGCGCCGACCCGATGGCGGTCTCAGAAGCGCGACGCGACCTCGCCACCGCCGTCACGAGTGCGCTCGCCGCTCGCGCCGGGGTCTGGGCCGTCAGGGTGCACGATGTCGGCGCCACCCGCGATGCTCTGGCCATCGTGCACGCCTGGGAGGGTTAGACCATGGATGTCCTCGACGAGATCGTCCTGACAGGACTGACCGTGTTCGGTCGGCACGGCGTCTACGACCACGAGCGCGAGAACGGCCAGGAGTTCACGATCGATCTCCGCCTCAGGATGCCGCTCAACGACGCCGCCGCATCGGACGATGTCGCCGACACCGTGCATTACGGAGAGCTCGCCGAGAAGGTCGCCGAGGTCGTCGCTGGCGAGCCGGCGAACCTCATCGAGACGCTTGCAGAGCGCATCGCCGACGTCGCGCTCGCCGACCCTCGGGTGCACGCCGTCACCGTCACCGTGCACAAGCCGCACGCCCCGATCTCGCTCACGTTCTCTGACGTCGCCGTCACGGTGCATCGGGCGCGGCAGCGATCCGCCGAGGAGGCATCGCGATGAGTCGCAACCTGGCCACCCCGCCGAGCCTTCCCGGCCCCAGACCCGGCCGGGAGGAAGCCGTCGCCGTCGTCGCCTTCGGCGCGAACCTCGGCGATCGCGAAGACACGATCCGCGCCGCAGCCGAGCGCATCTCACGGCTGCCGCTGGTCAGAGACGTGCGTCTGTCGTCACTGTTCGAGACGGTGGCGCTGCGGCTCGACGGGCCGGATCCGGAGGCCCCGGGATACGTGAACGCGGTCGCGCTGGTCACCACGCGCCTCGCCCCGTCGATCCTGCTCGGCATGCTGCACGCGATCGAGGACGAGCACGGACGTGAGCGTCATGTGCGCTGGGGTGATCGGACCCTCGACCTCGACCTGATCGCATACGGCGAGGAGTCGGCCGACGGCGACGGCATGCAGCTGCCGCATCCCCGGGCCTTCGAACGACTGTTCGTGCTCGAGCCGTGGCTCGAGCTCGACGGTGACGCCGTGCTTCCTGGCAAGGGGCGCGTCGCCGAGCTCGTCGCCGACCTGCGCCGCCGGGAGCACTCATGAAGCGCACCTCGCTCGGACTTCTGGTCGTCCTCGCCGTCCTCGCGGCCGCCGGGGGTTTCGTCCTCGACCACGTGCTGACCACGATGGGGCGAACGACGTTCACCCCGTCACTGCTGCTGCCCGTGCTGCTGCTGCTCATCGCCGCGGCCTCGCTGGGCGTCGCCTGGCCGGTGCGTGCGAGCGTTCGCAACGGCATCCGCATCGACCCGTTCCGCGCGACCCGTGCGGTGACCCTCGCCCGCGCGTCGAGCCTGGTCGGGGCGATCATGGCCGGGTTCGGCGCGGGGCTTCTGGCCTTCCTTCTCTCCCGGCCGATCGATCCCCCGGTAGGGTCGACTGTGGCGATGGTGGCACTGATCGGAAGCGCGATCGTGCTCGCGGTCGTCGCGCTCACCGCCGAACAGTTCTGCACCCTGCCGAAGGATCCTGATGACTCAGAACCCAGAGATCGAGCCGGGGACCCCGGCACCGCTTAGTTCGGCGGAGGTCACCGACCTCGCGGCCCTCGACCAGGGCACGTACTCGCAGCTGCGCACCGCGCGCAACGAGGCGAGGCTGGAGCTCGACGGCACCTGGCATCAGATCTCGCCGCGCTACGTGGTCTCGCAGGTGCTCCAGAATCTGATCTTCGTCGCGTTCGTGCTGGCTGCGGCCCTCGTGCTGGCGCTGGTGCTCGACCAGACCTGGGTGTGGATCCCGGCCGGCGTCATCGTGCTGATCACGCTGATCACGCTGGTGATCCTTCCCCGGCAGGCCAAGGCCATCGGATACATGCTCCGCGACGACGACATCGTCTTCCGCAAGGGCATCCTCTGGCAGCGCATGATCGCCGTGCCCTACGGCCGCATGCAGCTCGTCGACATCACGCAGGGGCCCCTCGATCGTGCCTTCGGCGTCTCCCAGCTCAAGATGGTCACCGCTGCCGCGACCACGGGCGTGCAGATCCCCGGACTCGCACAGGCTGCCGCAGAGGCGCTGCGCGACACCCTGATCGCCGTCGCCGAGACCCGCCGGACGGGCCTGTGAGCGAGCAGCCTTTCCCGTCGCCCCCGACGGCGGCCGAATCCCCGGCGCGGGCGGCCACGCTCGCCGACGGCGAGTGGCACCGGATGCACCCGCTCACCCCGCTGTTCAAGGGCGGGCTGGCGCTGATCATCATCGCGGGCATCGCGATCGCCAACCTGCGCGATCGGCTCATCGCCTGGTTCGTCGAGATCTTCACGCCCGAAGAGGTGCACTACGACGACTACACGGGCGGCGATCCCGTCGACTGGGTGTTCGAGAACAACCTGCTCATCGTCGTGCTGCTCAGTGTGCTGGCGCTCGTCGCCGTGCTCGTGCTCGTCTTCTGGTTCGTGTGGCGGTTCCAGCAGTTCCGGATCACCGGCGATCACGTCGAGGTGCGCAAGGGCATCGTCTTCCGCTCGCACCGGCGTGCGCCGCTCGATCGGGTTCAGGGCGTCAACCTCACTCGTCCGTTCCCCGCGCGCATCATCGGACTCGCGAAGCTCGAGGTCGTCGGCGCGGGCACCGACTCCAACGTCGAGCTCGAGTACCTCGCGACTCCGCGCGCAGAGGCGGTGCGAACCGACATCCTGCGCCTGGCCTCGGGTGCGCGCGCGGCCAGACTGACAGCCGCGGATGCCGCAGCCGGAGTGCGGCCCTCGGATGCCGCAGGCCCCGTCGCCGGAGGGACTGGTTCGGCGCGAGCGCAGATCGTCGGGTCGGTGAACGCCGGGGTCAATGATCTGATCAGCGGCGTCGACCTGGCCGATGTCGAGCCCGAGAGCGTGGTCAAGATCCCGACGGGTCGCCTGGTCGGATCGCAGCTGATCTCGAGCGTGCTCTGGTTCGTCTTCTTCGGGATCATCTTCGGTGTGGCGGTCGGCGGCATCGCGATCGGCTCCCTGATCGACGGTGATCCGATGGGCGGTTTCCTCGGTCTCGGCATCACGCTGGGCATCGGGATCCCGATGATCATTGCGATCGTCGGAATCACCTGGGCGCAGATCTCGAAGTCGCTGCGCTATTCGATCGCTCCGACGCCCGACGGCGTGCGCATCACCTACGGTCTGCTCACGACCGTGACCGAGACGCTGCCTCCGGGCCGCATCTTCGCCGTCGAGGTCACGCAGTCACTGCTCTGGCGTCCGTTCGGCTGGTGGACCATCAGGATCAACCGCATGAGCGGCAAGAGCGCCGCGCAGCAGTCGTCAGGCTCCGCGCAGCAGTTCAACGTCGTGCTGCCGGTCGGCAAGCGCGCCGACGTCGAACGGGTGCTCGCGCTGATCCTGCCGGATGCGCCGGTCGCCGACATCCCGCTCGTCTGGGAGCACGGCATCCTGGGTCCGATCGAGGGCGATCCCTATCGGACGATGCCGCGGCGCGCATGGTGGCGCCGACCGGTGTCGTGGAAGCGGCACGGCTTCGCGCTGACCGAGTTCGGACTGCTGCTCAGGCGCGGAGTCGTCTGGCGCAAGCTGGCCATCTTCCCGCTCGCACGGCTGCAGGGCGTGTCGCTCTCGCAGGGGCCCATCGACCGCGCGCAGCGTGTGTCGGGTGCGCAGGTGCACTCCGTGCAGGGCCTCATCACGGGGTATCTGTCGGGTCTCGAGCGCGACGACGCTCTGTACCTGCTCGACGGCGTGAGCCCGGCAGCGGTCGCCGCCGCAGCGCGGGATCACACGCACCGATGGGGCGAGTACGTGACGGATGCCGAGGGTGCGCAGGTTCCCGGGTACCCGGGTGCCGGGGCGGACAACGCCGCGCCGGCTCTCGGGGCGCCTGATCTTCCGACTGCCCCGCCTGTGCCTCCGGCCGCTCCGGCTGCACCTGCGCCGCCTGTGGCTCCGCCGCCTGCGCCGCCTGTGGCTCCGCCGCCTGCGCCGCCTGCGGTGCCGCCGCCTGCAGCGCCGGTGCCGCCGCCTGCAGCGCCGGTGTCTCCGCCTCCCGCGCGTCCAGTGTCGCCACCGCTGGCGCCGCCGGCTCCGAACGGTGAGTGATCCGTTGCGCCGTGATGGCCGCCTCGGGGTGGGCATCATCGGCGCCGGGCGCGTCGGCCCGGTCATCGGCGCGGCTCTCGCCGGAGCGGGCCACGCGATCACCGGGATCACGAGCGGCTCGGACGACGACCGAGCGTCAGCAGTGCTGCCGGACGTGCCGATCCTCGATGCACTCGAGGTCGTGCGTCGCAGTGAGCTCGTCGTGGTGGCCGTGCCGCACGACCAGCTTCCCGCTCTGATCACGGGCATCGCGGAGGTCGGAGGCTGGCAGCTCGGCCAGCTCGTGCTGCACACCGACCCCGGTCACGGCATCGAGGTGCTGCGTCCGGCGGCCGCGAACGGAGCAATCCCGCTTGCCGTGCATCCGGCGATCGCCTTCACGGGCACCTCGGTCGATCTGCGTCAACTGCAGGCGAGCTATGCGGCGGTCACTGCTCCGGCGGCAGTGCTGCCCATCGCGCAGGCGCTGGCCGTCGAGATGGGGTGCGAGCCGGTGGTGATCTCCGAGGCGGATCGTGAGGCCTATGCCGACGCGATCCAGACCGTCACCGAGTTCTCTCGCTCGATCATCGCGCAGTCCACCTCGCGCCTCGGCGAGCTCGGCATCGAGAACCCGGGCGGATATCTCTCCGCTCTGGTGCAGTCGACCGTCGAGCGGGCGCTCCGAGACGCATCCGGGCCGCAGCCGCTCCTCTGAGGTCAGCGGCCGCCTGAGAAGCCGCCGCCCCCGCCGCCGCCGGAGAAGCCGCCGCCGAATGATCCGCCGGCGCTCGACGAGCTGCTGGCGCTCGGCGCCGAGTACGTCGCGGAAGCCTGAGAAGAAGCGGCGAACGCGATGAGCTGAGCGTGGACGAACGGCCTGCTGGGGTCGCCGATCCACGTCGCCCCACGCTGCTCGAAGGCGTACACGTGCTCGAGCAGGGCCCCCCACTCGTTCTCCATGCCGAACAGCATCGCGTAGGGGAGAAGGCGCTCGTAGACGACGATCACGTTCGCACTGCCGTCTTGCCGCCGCTCGGCACCGGAGTATGACTGCAGCATCTGCAGCCGATCGGCTTCGGCGACGCGGATGAACTCCCGCACACCCATGAGGTACTCGTACTGCCGAGCGCCCTCGGCCGAGAGCACCGTGTGCCTCGAGAAGCTGTAGAAGGACGACAGGAAGACCAGGAGCGCGCCGAAGGCGATCGCCACGAATGCGGGAATCGCCGTGACCCTCCCTGAGATGATCCCCCACATGCCCAGGCCGAAGCCGACCAGCACGATGGCGATCGCGCACCACTGCAAGATCATCGCGCCCCTGCTGCGCGCCTTCGCGGTGAGCCCGCGCGAGACCGCCGCCTCGATGCCGTGCTGCGACAGGGTCTTCATGCGCGCGGCGAACTCCTCGCTCGAGCCGGGGAGCTCGGCGACGCCGTCGGAGTCCGCGCCCGCGAACAGAGCGTCCAGCGCCTCGACATCGAGCTGGTCGGGGATCCGGCCGCCCGGAAGGCGTCGCAGCCGTGGCTGTTCGGCGTCTGCCCCCTCTTCGATGCGGAGCGTGCCGCGCACGGCCAGGTGGATGATCTCAGCGGGGATCGGGTCTTTGGCTCCGGGGACGATCGCGGCGGCCAGCAGCGGCGGCAGGGAGTCCGGCACGTCGTACTGGGCGACGATGATGCCGCTCGCCGTGCGCCGGCTCCTCTTGAAGGCCGCGACGGCGAACCAGCTGGCGATCGAGAGCCCGAGCCCGCCGAGCGCGGCGATCGCGGGCACGGTGTCTGACACGGGGTTGGGCTGCCGAGCCGAGGGCTGCGCGGCGGTGCCCGACTCGAATCCGACGGCGATCGTGATGCCCTCGCCGGGCGACAGCTCGCTCGCCTCGACGCTGAGCTGCGAGCCGTCGGAGGATGCGGTCAGGTCGCACTCGTCTGTCGAGCCCTGGTAGCCGGCATAGCAACGGGCGTCGCCGGTCATCCGATCGGTCATCGTCTCGTCGAACGCGACCTCGGCGTGGAAGTCCTCGATCGGCTGCGTGCTGTCGAGCGGGAGCAGGTCCCAGTAGAACTCGTCGACGCCGGAGTCGGCCGCGAGGATCACGTCGCGCATCTCGTATTCGATGACGTAGGTCGTGAGTCCGCGCACGTAGTCGTCGTCGCCGGTGAGGATCAGTAACAGCCCGTCCTCTTGCTCGGTCTCGTAGGGCACGTCGGCCCCCGTCTCGTCGGTCACGGACAGCACACGCGGGTCGAGCCACGCATTCTCGTAGCTCGTCGGCAGCCCGCGGACGATCCCCTTGTTCTGGTCGATGTCGGGGAAGCGTGCCGTGAGGGTCTCCGTGACGTGCATGCGGGCGCGACCGTCGTCGTCGAGTCCCACCTGGTAGCGCGCGTCCCACGACGCGTAGGAGAAGTCGTCGACATCTGCGCGGACCGCCGTCGCACCGGCCGCGGGGGCTGCGGGCAGCGCTGCTGCGACGGCGGGCACCGCTGACGCGAGCGTCGCGGCGGCGGCGAGACCGATCGTGGCGAGAGTGCGGGCGAGTCTGTTGGCTGCCATGCTTCGAGGCTACCCAGACTCGACCGCGGGGTGAGGGACGCGACCTCGGTAAACTGGACACGACTTTCAAGGAGCCCCGAATGACTGACGCGTCTGCCGCGCCCGACACGACCACCGCCGCCACCGAAGAAGACGTGCACGAGCAGAAGGCCGTGCGCCTGGCCAAGCGCGAGCGTCTGGTCGCGAACCGAGCGGATGCCGGCGGGGGAGCCTTCCCGGTCAGCGTGCCCGTCACCCACCAGATCCCCGCGCTGCGCGCCGAGTACGGCGAACTCGAAGCCGGCGCCGAGACGGGCGTCGGCGTCGGCGTCGCCGGCCGTGTGGTCTTCAGCCGCAACACCGGCAAGCTGTGCTTCGCGACGCTGCAGGCCGGCGACGGCTCGCGGATCCAGGCGATGATCTCGCTCGCGAACGTCGGCGAGGAGTCGCTTGCCGATTGGAAGGAATACGTCGACCTGGGTGATCACGTGTTCGTGCACGGCGAGGTGATCTCCAGCCGCCGAGGCGAGCTGTCGATCATGGCCGACGCGTGGACTATCGCGTCGAAGGCGATCCTGCCGCTGCCGAATGCATACTCCGAGCTCAGCGAGGAGGGACGTGTGCGCAGCCGCTACCTCGATCTGATCGTCCGCGAGCAGGCGCGTGCGACCGTGCGCGCCCGCGCCGCGGTCAACGCGAGCCTTCGCGCGACGTTCGGCAGCCACGACTATCTCGAGGTCGAGACGCCCATGCTGCAGGTGCAGCATGGTGGAGCATCCGCTCGACCGTTCGTCACCCACTCCAACGCCTTCGACACCGAGCTCTACCTGCGCATCGCGCCCGAGCTGTATCTCAAGCGCGCGGTCGTCGGGGGCATCGAGCGGGTGTACGAGATCAACCGCAACTTCCGCAACGAGGGTGCCGACTCGACGCACAGCCCGGAGTTCGCGATGCTCGAGGCCTACCAGGCCTACGGCGACTACAACCAGATGGCTTCTCTCACGCAGGAGCTGGTGCAGCAGGCGGCGATCGCGGTGGCCGGTTCGACGACGGTGACCTGGGCCGACGGCACCGAGTACGACCTCGGCGGCGAGTGGGATCGCATCTCGATGTACGAGTCGCTGTCGGCGGCATCGGGTCGCACGGTCACTCCGAGCGACTCGGTCGAGGATCTGATCGCCTTCGCCGAGGAGAACGGTGTCGACCTGCCCGCTCAGGCGACGCACGGCAAGCTCGTCGAAGAGCTGTGGGAGCACTTCGTGAAGGGCGACCTCGTGCGTCCGACCTTCGTGATGGACTTCCCCGTCGACACCTCGCCCCTCGTGCGCGAGCACCGCTCGATCGAGGGTGTGGTGGAGAAGTGGGACCTGTACATCCGCGGCTTCGAGCTGGCGACAGGATATTCCGAGCTCGTCGACCCCGTCATCCAGCGCGAGCGCTTCGTCGAGCAGGCGAAGCTCGCCGCTCGCGGCGACGTCGAGGCGATGCCCGTCGATGAGGAGTTCCTGCGGGCACTCGAGCACGGCATGCCGCCGTCCGGAGGCATGGGCATGGGCATCGATCGCCTGCTGATGGCGATCACGGGGCTCGGCATTCGCGAGACCATCCTGTTCCCGCTGGTCAAGTAGCGGGCGTCGCGCCGCGTCTGAACGCCCACTCCGGCAGCATGGCTGCGTTGATCATCGTCTCGAGCAGGGCGGCGAGGCCGTATTCGGGATCGATCGCCCGCACGAGATCGAGGTACTGCCCGGCGTGACTCGAGCGGCCGAGTGCCCACGACAGCCACGCTGCGGCAGTGAGCGGTGCGGGTCTCGTGGCTCGCGGCGCGAGCGCCGCGGCGGTGCGGACGAGTGAGAGCGCGACCCCGAGCCGCTCCGGATCGGGCGTGGGCCCTCGACCGAGGAAGACCTCGCCGAGGTCGTCCGGCACCGTCGAACCCGAGCCGGCGAAGCTGAGCTGCGCCTCGAGCGTGCGTTCGCCGCCGCGGACATCGGTGGCCCACTGCGTCAGCGCCACATCTCTGAACAGCGGCCGGTCGAGGCACCACAGGAGCGCGGCGGTGGCGAAGGGCGGCAGATCATCGGGCGACGCGAGTACGGCTTCGAAGAACGCCGGGATGTCTTCGAGGAGCACGAGTGCAGCGATCGCCTGGGGGTTCTCGATGCCTGTGGGCCCTGGCGTTCCGCCCCGTTCGAGGAGGTCGGCGACGTCACGCAGCGCTCGCCCCACTCGCTCCTTGTCTGCGAATCCCGCCGCCGGAAGAACGGCGCCGGACAGCTGGTCGCCCGACACGTCGCCGACGCCGGGCACCTCGGGGGCCGCGCGATCGAGAGCGCGGAGCTGCGGGTCGCCGTCGAGGTAGCTCGACCAGCCGCCAGGGGTCACGCAGAGCGCGTCGACGATGCGCAGGCCGGCGTCCTCCGCCCGCCCGAGGAGTTCGTCGACCTCCACGGCGAAAGGCAGGACGAGCCCGTCGCGCGTCTGCTGCACAGCGTCATCGGTGTAGACGACGACGGCGACAGCATCCGTTCGCTCGACCCTCGAGACCAGGCCGACCGCGGCATCGACGTAGTCCTCGAGCTCGACGTCGCCGCACGGGAGGTCGAGTCTCATCGCACCGTAGGTGCGTGTGCCTCGGAACGGCAGCAGGACGAGGCTCTCGGTCGGGGTGAAGCCTGCGAGGGTGGGGACGATGCTGAGGAACTCAGCGGAGCCGGAAGCACGGAGCAGTGTTGTCATCCGGCGAGTCTCATCGCAGGGTCGCCGTCGCGGTCCGATTCCACAGGAGTGATCATCGATCCGCTTCAGGCCCCCGAGTGTGGAGGAGTAGTGGGTCGCGTACCATGGAGTCATGGAGAACTTCTGGCTCGCAGCCGCATGGTCGATCATCCCGACCATCGGGGTGAGCGTCGTGTTCTTCTTCGTGCTCCGCGGAATCCTGCGGTTCGATCGCACCGAACGCAAGGTGCACGCACGGATCGAGGCCGAGGAGCGGGCCGCTCGCGGTCTGCCGCCGCGCTCCTGAGCGGCGTCGGCACCATCGGCTACTGTGTAGCCAGCGCACCGTCGTCGGTGCCCACTGAAGCGCCAGGCGTCGCAGTGCCGACCGGCCGAGAGGACGAGGGATGACGCCCGAGATCTGGGCTTGGTGGACCGCGGCGTTCCTGATCGCCCTCGACCTGACGATCCGCATCACGGCGATCATCGTGATCCCGCGCAACCGGCGTCCCACCGCGGCGATGGCGTGGCTGCTCGCGGTCTTCTTCATCCCGTTCATCGGCGTCTTCCTCTTCCTGCTCATCGGAAACCCGCGCCTGCCGCGGGCCCGGCGCCGCAAGCAGGATCAGATCAACGAGTACATCGCCGAGACGAGCGAGCACCTGCACTTCGGCACCCTGCGACCGGATGCCCCGAGCTGGTTCCCCCCGCTCGTCGAGATGAACCACAGGCTCGGAGCGCTGCCGATCTCAGGCGACAACGGCGCGCATCTGATCGCGGACTATCAGGATTCGCTCGACGCGATGGCCGATGAGATCCGCAAGGCCGAGGACTACGTCCACATCGAGTTCTACATCCTTCAGGCCGATGCCGCGACGGACAACTTCTTCCGCGCGATGGAAGAGGTCGCAGATCGCGGCGTGCACGTCCGCGTGCTTCTCGACCACTGGGCGAACAGATGGAAGCCGAAGTATCGGCAGACCGTCAAGCGGCTCAATCGGATGGGAGCGAACTGGCATCTGATGCTCCCGGTGCAGCCGTTGAAGGGACGCATGCAGCGGCCTGACCTGCGCAATCACCGCAAGCTCGTCGTCGTCGACGGCAAGGTGGCGTTCCTCGGCTCGCAGAACGTCACGGACTCGACCTACAACCTCCCCAAGAACATCAAGCGCGGTCTGCACTGGGTCGACCTCATGGTCCGCATCGACGGACCCGTCGTGCTGAGCGTGAACGCCATCTTCCTCAGCGACTGGTACAGCGAGACCGACGAGGTGCTGCAGGAGATCGACATCTCGCACGCCGAGACGGGGTCGGGGGATCTCGACTGCCAGGTCGTGCCGTCGGGGCCGGGGTTCGAGGTCGAGAACAACCTGCGTCTCTTCCTCGGGCTGCTCTACGCGGCCAAAGAGAAGATCATGATCGTCAGCCCGTACTTCGTGCCGGATGAAGCGCTGCTGCTCGCGGTCACCGCCGCGGTCGACCGCGGCGTGGCAGTCGAGCTGTTCGTCTCCGAAGAGGGCGACCAGGCGATGGTCTATCACGCGCAGCGCAGCTATTACGAGGCGCTGCTCAAGGCGGGGGTGCGGATCTGGATGTACCGCAAGCCGTACATCCTGCACACGAAGAGCCTCACCATCGATGACCAGGTCGCCGTGATCGGCTCGAGCAACATGGACATGCGCTCGTTCGGTCTGAACCTCGAGGTGTCGATGCTGGTGCGGGGCGAGGAGTTCGTCGCCGAGATGCGCGCCGTCGAAGACGTCTACCGTTCGCTCAGCAGGGAGCTGACACTCGAAGAGTGGATGCAGCAGCCTCTGCGCTCGACCGTTCTCGACAACCTCGCGCGCCTCACCTCGGCGCTGCAATAGGGAGGCAAGACGGGGTGCCCTCGGGAGACCCCTGCCGGTACCCTGTGTGCATGGAATCCCCATCGCGTGTCATCGCCGCACTCTCGTCCCTGGCCGCCGTGCTGCTGATCGCGGGGTGCACCATCGGTCCCGGGGCCACCGGGTCGCAGGCGACCTCGAACCCCTCGAGCGGGCCCGGTCAGAGCACCGACGACTCGGACGACGTCGAAGGCACGCTGCTCGACGACGGCCGCATGTTCGCGGTCGTGACCTGGGGATCCTCCACCTGTGTTCCGCAGGTCGACACGGTGTCGGCCGAAGGGCAGACCGTCTCGGTGACGCTCGTCGAGCCGGAGTCCGAGGGGGAGAAGGCGTGCACGGCCGACCTGGCGTCCCGCGCGAGCGTCGGTGCGCTGCCTGAGGGGGTCGACCCGACGAAGGAGATCACCCTGCAGGTGACCTACGGGGATGTCGTCGACGACGTCGATCTCGACGGAGACCCGTCGTTCACCGGAACGCCCGGCTCACCGACCGAGTACACGCCGACCGCCGGGTGGTTCGACGACGGCTCGCTGGTGCTGCTCACCTGGGGCTCGTCGAGCTGCGCCCCCGTGGTCGAGGAGCTCGAGGGCTCGGGTGCATCCGGCACGGCGACCTTCGCGACCGACGACGATCAGGTGTGCACCATGGACATGGCGCCGCGTGCGACGATCCTCGAGTTCGGCGACGACGCCGTCGATGACGACGCCTTCACTCTCACGCTCGTCGGCGGCGGCCTCGACGGCACGGTCGAGGTGCGAGGCTGACGCAGCCGTCGGAGGGCGCCCGACCCGCAGTGATCAGAACGATGCGACCGGATGGTCGGCGGGAAGGGCCAGAAGGAGCGCCCCGGGGTCCACGCGGCAGGTGATGCGCACCGCGGTCCCGAATCCATCGCCGTCGAGTTCGATCGGGGTCGGCGACGTCACGGCGGCCTCGGCGACGGATCCGCGGAAGTAGTGCACCGAGGCATCCCTGCCCCGGCGTTCGAGCACGCGGCGGCCGGCGCGCGAGCGCCGCAGCACCGAGTTGTCCCACCAGATCTTGCGCCAGACACCGAGCCAGCCCCACATGCCGGTGGGCTGGATCACGGCGATGTCGAGGACGCCGTCGGTGATCGAGGCGTCGGGGATCAGAGAGATACCCGCAGGCAGAGTGCCGCAGTTGGCGAACAGGATGCTGTGCACCTTGGTCGAGTGCAGGCGTCCGTCGTCGATCTGGAACACCGAGCGGAACGGCTCTGCGGTCACGAGCGACCTCGCGGCTCCGTCGACGTAGGCGATCCATCCGACCGACTTCTTCAGGTCGGCGCGGGTGTTGGCGATCATGTCGGCATCCAGCCCGACCCCGGCGAGGACGACGTACGCGTGCTCCTCGTGTGTGCCGTTCTCTCTGGTGAGGCGTGCCCAACCGATGTCGATCGCGTGGCGGAACTCTCCGAGCGCCGCGCGGATCATCTCGTCAGGGTCGGCGAGCGGGAGCCCGAGGTTGCGCGCCAGCAGGTTTCCGGTGCCGCTCGGCAGGATCGCTAGTGGCACCCCGGTGTTCGCGACGGCTTCGGAGACCGCGCGCACCGTGCCGTCTCCGCCGGCCACGAGCACGACATCCACAGCTCGGGCGAGAGCCTGCGCCGTCGCACCCTGACCGGGGTCTTCGATCGTGGTCGGATAGAAGGCCGGGTGCTCCCACCCGGCTTCGCTCGAGAGAGCTCGGACTCGGGCCCGCAGATGCTTCTCGTCGACTTTGATCGGGTTGTAGACGAGCGCTGCCTGGCGTCGGCCGGTGGCGCTCTTGGTCATGGCGCTACTCTAACCCGGCCGTCGACCCACCCGGTCGCGGCGGACGCGCCCGGGCCGCACCATAGACTTGGTGGATGATCGACCTCGCACTCCTCCGCGAAAATCCGGAGATCGTCCGCCGCTCTCAGGCCGCCCGTGGCAACGACCAGGGCACCGTCGACACCGCGCTCGAGGCCGACCGATCGCGTCGGGCCGCGCTCGCCGCGTTCGAAGAGCTGAGGGCCGAGCAGAACGCGTTCGGCAAGCAGGTCGCGAAGGCTCCCAAGGAGGAGAAGGCGGCGCTCGTCGCGCAGGTCAAAGACCTCGCCGAGCGCGTCAAGCAGGCGCAGCAGGCGGCGAACGAGGCCGCCGAGACCCTGGCCGCTGCTCTCGCACGCATCGAGAACGTCGTCATCGACGGCGTCCCCGCCGGGGGCGAGGCCGACTTCGTCGAGCTGCGCCGAGTCGGCGAGGTGCCCGCGTTCGACTTCGAGCCCCGCGACCACCTCGAGCTCGGTGAGATCCTCGGCGCGATCGACATGGAGCGCGGCGCGAAGGTGTCTGGCGCTCGCTTCTACTTCCTGCGCGGCATCGGCGCTCGTCTCGAGATCGCCCTCATGAACCTCGCGCTCGACAAGGCGCTGCAGAACGACTTCGTGCCGCTGATCACGCCCACCCTGGTGCGGCCGGAGATCATGCAGGGCACCGGATTCCTCGGGGAGCACGCCGACGAGGTCTACCACCTCGACAAGGACGACGACCTGTATCTCGTGGGTACCAGCGAAGTCGCCCTCGCCGGCTACCACAAGGACGAGATCCTCGACCTGGGCAAAGGCGCGCTGCGGTACGCCGGCTGGTCGACCTGCTACCGCCGCGAAGCGGGCTCTCATGGCAAGGACACCCGCGGGATCATCCGGGTGCACCAGTTCAACAAGCTCGAGATGTTCGTCTACACGAAACCCGAGGATGCCGAGGCGGAGCACCTGCGCCTCGTCGCCCTGCAGGAGGAGATGCTGACCTCGCTCGGCCTCGCCTACCGCGTGATCGACGTCGCCGCGGGCGACCTCGGCTCGAGCGCCGCGCGAAAGTACGACATCGAGGCGTGGGTGCCGACGCAGGGTGCCTTCCGCGAGCTCACCTCGACCTCGAACTGCACGACGTATCAGGCGCGTCGCCTCGACATCCGACACCGGCCAGAGGCTCACGAGGGCCAGACCGCGAAGACGCAGCCCGTGGCGACCCTCAACGGCACGCTCGCGACGACCCGATGGATCGTCGCGCTGCTCGAGACGCATCAGCAGGCCGACGGTTCTGTGCGCGTGCCCGAGGTGCTGCGACCGTACCTCGGCGGACTCGAGGTTTTGGAGCCCACCGCGTGACGGCTCCCTGGCTCGTCGGGCTAGACGTCGACGGCACGATCATCCTGCAGGACGAGACGATGAGCCCCGGCGTGCCCGAGGCCGTCGCACGGCTGCGGGATGCCGGTCATGAGGTGACGATCGCCACCGGACGCAGCTGGATGGCCACGCGTCGCTGGGTCGAGCAGCTCGAGCTGACCCCGCAGTTCGTGGTGTGCTCGAACGGAGCGGTGACCATGCGTCGGGTGGGTGACGAGTGGGAGCGGTGGCACATCGAGACGTTCGATCCGTCTCCCGTGCTCGCTCTGCTGCGCGAGCGCCTGCCCGAGGCTCGGTACATGGTCGAGCTCGGCTCGGGGCTGCGGCTCTACACCGAGCATCTGGACGACTGGACGCTCGACGGCGGACGACAGGTCGGCTTCGAAGAGCTGGTCGCCGAGCCGGTCTCTCGTGTCGTCGTCGTGTCGCCGGGGCACGACGAGGAGGACTTCCACCGCCTCGTCGCTGACGCTGGGCTCAACGAGGTCTCATATGCGATCGGCTGGACGGCGTGGCTCGACATCGCGCCGCAGGGCGTCGACAAGGGCACGGCGCTCGAGCGCGTGCGCGCCGAGCTGGGCTTCGAGCGCGGACAGGTCTTCGTGGCCGGCGACGGACGCAACGACATCGGCATGTTCGGGTGGGCGCTGGGGCTCGACGGCCGTGCTGTGGCCATGGGGCAGGCGCCCGCAGAGGTCAAGGATGCCGCGGGTGAGGTGACCGGCGACGTCGAGGACGGGGGCCTGGCGATGGCCCTGAACACGCTTCCAGCGGCTGCCCAGGTCAGCGAGAGAGAATAGAACTCGGCTAGACTCACGGCTTGTCGGCAGATTCGTCTGTCGGGAGGGTTGTCCGAGTGGCCGATGGAGCTGGTCTTGAAAACCAGTGGGCAGAGATGTCTCGTGGGTTCGAATCCCACACCCTCCGCATCCAGGGAACGGTGTCCCCCCGCACCGCACGCTGAACCGAAAGGTCCCGAGTGAGTCCTCACACCCGACGCCGTCGTACCATCGCGCGACACGGGCAGCTCCACTCGCCAGGCCCCGTCAGCCAGCTGCTGACGTTCATCGCGATCGGTCTCGCCGTCGTCCTGGTGAGCGGGCTCGGCGTCGCGTCCTACATCGTCTACGACCTCTCGAGCACCGTCTCGGCCAATGCGGTCGAGCTGGACAGCACCGAGGAGCTGCCGCCCGACATCAGTGAGTACAAGGGCGGATTCAATATGCTCCTCACCGGTGTCGACACGTGCGAAGAGGCCTATGCGCAGTACTTCGGAGAGCGCTGCACCGGCGCGGACTCCGAAGGCACGCTCAATGACGTGAATCTTCTCCTGCACGTGTCGGAGGAGCCCCGCCGTATCACCGTCGTCAGCCTGCCCCGAGACATGATGGTGCCGATCCCCGAGTGCGACGACGCCGAGGGCGACGTGCACTCCGCGATGAGCAAGCAGCAGATCAACACCGCGTACACCGACGGCGGCCTCAACTGCGTCGCGAAGACCGTCTCCGACCTCACCGGTCAGGAGATCCAGTTCGCGGCGTCGGTCACCTTCGGCGGCGTGATCGAGATCACGAATGCGATCGGCGGCGTCGAGGTGTGCCTCGCCTCTCCGATCAAAGACCGCTACACGGGCCTCGATCTGGCCGCCGGAAATCACGTGATCGAGGGCATCACGGCCCTGCAGTTCCTGCGCACCCGCCACGGCGTCGGCGACGGCAGCGACCTCGGACGCATCGGCAACCAGCAGCAGTACATGTCGAGCCTTGCGCGCACGCTGATCAGCGGCGAGACGCTCGGCAACGTCCCGATGATGCTGAAGCTCGCCACCACCGGTCTCGACAACGTCGAGGCGAGCACCTCGCTCGCCGACCCGATGAAGATCGTCCAGATCGCGCTCGCGGTGAAGTCCGTGCCGTTCGAGGACATCGTCTTCCTGCAGTACCCGACGTTCGCCGACCCGGACGACCCCAACCGCGTCGTGCCGGATAAGGAATCCGCCGAGGCCATGTGGACTGCGATCAACGAGAACGCCCAGCTGCAGGTCACGCATCAGAACACCGAGAACGACGGAGTCGTCGTGACCGATCCGGCGACGCAGACGCCCGCGGACGCGGGCACCGAGGCGGCGACGCCTGACCCCGCGGCCACTCCCGAGAACGTGGTGGCGCTGCCTGACACGATCAAGGGCAACTCGGCCGCGCAGCAGACCTGCTCGAACGGAAACGTGCGCTGACCGCACGAACCTTCTCGAAGAACCGCCCCTCCTGCCAGGCAGGGTGAGGGCGGTTCTTCGCGTTCAGCTCGCGGGTGTCTCGCGCTGATCGATCGGCGGGTAGAGCACGTCCATGAGGGCGCCGATGATGCCAGGCATGTCGACCGAGCGGTCGATCATCCACTGCAGCTGCAGCCCGTCGGCGACCGCCTGGATCACCCGCGCCATGGTGTCAGGATCGAGCGTCGCCCGGTGGGCGGCGTCTTGGACGAAGCTGTGGGTGATGCTCTCGCGGAGTCGTTCGCTGCGCTCGAGGAAGTACTGATGGGCCGGATGCGCGGGGTCGACGGCATCGACCGAGAGGCGGGAGAACAGCTCGACGACGCCGGGGACCTCGGTGTTGTGGCGGATGACGTCGATGAATGCGGACTTGCCGTCGGCGTGATCCATCGTCTGCGGCATCATTCCGTCATGCTCGTCGCGCTTGCGCAGCACCTCGGTGAAGAGCTCTTCTTTGCTGCCGAAGTAGTGCAGCAACGCGGCGGGCGTGACGCCGACCAGTTCGGCGATCTGCTTGAGAGAGGCGTTCTGGTAGCCCTTGCGGCCGATCACATCGAGAGCACACTCGAGGATCTCCTCGCGTCTGGCGACGCCCTTCGCGTATGAACCTCGTCGTGCCATCCTTCGAGAGTAATCCTGAACAACGTTTGAGATCCAATACTTACTGGCATATAGTTTTCGCAAGACACCGCCGTCGCCGCGAAAGGAACACCATGACCGATACATCGGCATCCGATCTCACCCTCGAGGAGAAGGCGTCGCTCACGAGCGGTGCGGACTTCTGGACCACGAAAGCCATCGACCGAGTCGGTCTGCCGTCGATCATGATGACCGACGGCCCGCACGGCCTGCGCAAGCAAGCCGGCGGCACCGATCACCTCGGTCTCTCGAGCAGCGTGCCGGCGACCTGCTTCCCGCCCGCCGTCGGCATCGGCTCGTCGTTCGACCCCGAGATCATCGAGCGGGTCGGCGCGGCCATCGGCGTCGAGGCGGCCATCGAAGACGTCGCCATCGTGCTGGGCCCCGGCATCAACATCAAGCGGTCGCCGCTGTGCGGGCGCAACTTCGAGTACTTCTCCGAAGACCCGATCGTCTCGGGGATTCTCGGCGCTGCCTCGGTGCGCGGCGTGCAGTCGCAGGGCGTCGGCACCTCGCTCAAGCACTTCGCTGCCAACAACCAGGAGTTCGACCGCATGCGCGCGAGCTCCGACGTCGACCCGCGCCCGCTTCACGAGATCTACCTGCGCGGCTTCGAGCGCGTGGTCAAGGATGCCGCGCCGTGGACGGTCATGTGCTCGTACAACCGCATCAACGGGGTCTACGCCTCGGAGGACCCGTGGCTGCTCACGCAGGTGCTGCGCGACGACTGGGGCTTCGACGGCGTGGTCGTCTCTGACTGGGGCGCCGTGAACGACCGCGTGGCGGGAGTCGCCGCCGGTCTCGACCTCGAGATGCCGTCGTCGGGCGGACGGACCGATGCGCAGCTGGTGGCCGCCGTGCGTGCAGGCGAGCTCGACGAGAACGTGCTCGACACCGCAGCGGACCGCGCGATCGACCTCGTGCGCAAGGCGCAGCGGCGCCCGGCCGTCGCAGGCCCTCTCGACGTCGACGCGCACCATGCGCTCGCGAGAGAGGCGGCCGGACGCTCGATCGTGCTGCTGAAGAACGACGGCGACGTGCTGCCGCTCGCCGCCGAGCAGCAGATCGCCGTGATCGGAGCCTTCGCGACCGAGCCGCGCTTCCAGGGAGCCGGATCCTCGCTCATCAACCCCACCCGCGTCGACAAGGCGCTGGACGAGCTGCGTGCCGTCGGCGGAGGCAACGTCACGTACGCAGCCGGCTTCGCGGTCGAGGGCGGCGACGTCGCGGCATCCGGTCGCTCGGCCGACGAGCTGCGTGCCGAGGCCGTCGCGGCCGCATCCGCCGCTGATGTCGCCGTCGTGTTCCTCGGTCTGCCTGCCGCCGAGGAGTCCGAGGGCTTCGACCGCGAGCACATCGATCTTCCCGCTGCTCAGTTGGCGGTGCTCGACGCCGTGATCGCGGCGAACCCCACCACGGTGGTCGTGCTCTCGAACGGCGGCGTCGTCGCGCTGCCGTTCGCCGACCGCGTGCCGGCGATCGTCGAGACCTGGTTGCTCGGCCAGGCCGGCGGCGGCGCTGTCGCCGACGTGCTCTACGGCGCGGTGAACCCGTCGGGAAAGCTCACCGAGACGGTTCCGGTGCGGCTGGAGGACAACCCCTCGTTCGGCAGCTTCCCCGGCGAGTTCGGGCACGTCCGCTACGGCGAGGGCGTGCTGGTCGGCTACCGCTGGTACGACGCGAAGGGCCTCGACGTCACGTTCCCCTTCGGGCACGGCCTCTCGTACACGACGTTCTCGTATGGCGAGGCGTCGGTCGCGGCGAGCGAGAACGGCGACATCGTCGTGCGGGTCGATGTGACCAACACCGGAGCCCGCGACGGTCGCGAGATCGTGCAGGTGTATGCGGCCCCGGTCGCCTCGGTCGTGCAGCGCGCGCCTCGCGAGCTCAAGGCCTTCGCATCGGTGGCACTCGCCGCCGGGCAGACCCGCACCGTCGAGCTCGTCGTGCGCCGAGAGGACCTCGCCTACTGGGACGTGCGCGTCGACCGCTGGATCGTCGAGAGCGGCGAGTACACGGTCGAGGTCGCGGCATCGAGCCGCGACATCCGATCTTCCGCGACCGTGCAGGTCGAGGGCGATGTCGTCTCGCTGCCCCTCACCATGAACTCCTCGATCGGCGATGTCCTCGCCCACCCCGTTGCGGGCCCGATCGTCATGGGCGCCCTCGGCGGATTCCTGGGAGAGCTGACCGGTGCGGACTCGTCGGCCGCCTCGATGAT
Organism: Microbacterium sp. WCS2018Hpa-9; assembly: GCF_031843745.1. NCBI lineage: Bacteria > Bacillati > Actinomycetota > Actinomycetes > Micrococcales > Microbacteriaceae > Microbacterium > Microbacterium sp. WCS2018Hpa-9. The sequence continues at coordinate 284,735 of NZ_JAVTIY010000004.1, read as the reverse complement.
GCCGAACGACGAGGCGATGCAGAAGATGATGGCGTCGTTCCCGATCGGCCGACTGATCGGCTTCCCCGGGGTCGACGTCACTCACGAGCAGGTCGAGCAGCTGCTCGAGGGTGCGAACGCGGGAGCGCTGACGCAGGCCTGATCGCGGCCGGCTGAACGCCGAAGCGCCCTCTCCATCCTGCGACGGAGAGGGCGCTCTCGACTGCGGCGATCGTGTCGCGTGCTTGGGGCTCTCAGGCCGGAATCACGAGCCCGCCGTTGCGGCGATGAGGCAGGCCCGCGAGAGTCGCGTCGCGCAGGACCTCCGGCAGCAGGGCCTCGGGAGCATCCTGGAAGGCCAGCGGGCGCAGGAACCGGCGGATCGCGGAGGCGCCGACCGAGGTGTGCAGCGAGGTCGTCGCAGGCCACGGGCCGCCGTGCTGCTGCGACCACGTCACGGCGACGCCCGTCGGCCACCCGCCGAACAGCACTCGCCCGGCGCGCTCCTGCAGCAGCTCCAGCGTCCCGGTCGGATCCTCGCCGGGCTCGGCATGCAGGGTCGCGGTGAGGCTTCCCGGCACGGTCTCGAGCGCCGCGTGCAGATCCGACTCCGAGTCGTACCTGACGATGAGGGTGACGGGTCCGAAGCACTCCTCGAGGAGCACCTCGGGCCTCTGGGCGACCGCGCGGGCATCCGTGAGCAGCGCGACCGGTCGCACGCCGTCGACCTCGATGCCCTGAGCGATGACAGAGACCGAGGGGTCGTTCTCGAGGTGGGCGAGACCCGACGGGAAGGCCTCGGTGATGCGGTCGGTGAGCAGCGGTCCGCCCGATGCCGAGGGGACCGCAGCTGCCACGGCGTCCTCGAAGCCGGTGCCGCCGGGCACGAAGACGACGCCCGGCTTGGTGCAGAACTGGCCGACCCCGAGGGTGAAGGATCCGACCAGCCCCTGGGCGAGCGACTCGGTGCGAGCGGCGGCAGCGGCTTCGGTGATCACGACCGGGTTGATGCTTCCGAGTTCGCCGTAGAACGGAATCGGGTCGGGGCGACCGGAGGCGAGATCGAACAGCGCACGGCCACCCGACACCGAACCGGTGAATCCGGCGGCGCGGATGAGCGGATGCTGCACGAGCGCGTTGCCCGCCTCCCGGCCCTCGACGAGCGCGAGGGATCCTGCGGGAGCGCCGGCCTCTTCGAGGGCGGCGGCCACCAGCTCGGCCGTGCGGACCGACAGGCGAGGGTGACCCGAATGCGCCTTCACGACGACGGGGTTGCCGGCCGCGAGTGCCGACGCCGTGTCGCCGCCGGCGACCGAGAACGCGAACGGGAAGTTCGAGGCCGAGAAGACGGCGACGGGGCCCAGCGCGGTGAGCATGCGGCGCAGCTCGGGGCGAGGGGGAGTGGCCGTCGCATCGGCGTCGTCGATCGTGAGCTCGAGGTACGAGCCCTCCTCGACGACGGTCGCGAAGAGCCGCAGCTGGCCGCTGGTGCGGGCGACCTCGCCGGTGAGGCGGGCCGCGCCCAGCCTCGTCTCCTCGTCGGCGATCGCGACGAGCTCGGTGACGTGGGCGTCGAGCGCATCGGCCGCGGCGCGCAACCAGCCCGCCCGGTCTGCGGCTGACGAGCGACGCCAGACCGGGGCAGCATCGGCGGCGTCACGGACGATCGTGTCGAGGTCTTCGGGGGAGGTGGTCACGAGTGATCCTTTCCAGCGGGGAGCGCGGACACGGCTCCGAGAAGAGGGGCGAAGCGGATGCCGAGACCGTGGTGCTCGTTCTCGGTGAGGACGCCGCCGGCGATGGTCACCGGCGAGGGATCGGCGAGAGCTCCGAGCGCGCCGAATCCGGCATCCTCGACATCCTCGACCAGTGGTTCTGAGGCGGTCTGGGGCAACGTCAGGGCGAGCTGGCCAGAGAGCTCGGGCAGCAGGTGAGGGTGCAGCGCGGCACCGTGCGAGGCGGCGAGCTCGGCGATGCGGAGGAACGGGGTGATTCCGCCGACGCGCACGATGTTGGGCTGCACGATCTGCGCGGCGCCTGCGCGGAGGAAGTCTCCGAACCGGTGCACCGTGTGCAGGTTCTCGCCGACCGCGATGGGCACATCGATGCGATCGGCGAGCTCGGTGTGGCCGGCGAGGTCGTCGGCTCGCAGCGGCTCTTCGATCCAGGCGAGGTCGAAGGGCGACAGTGCGTCGATCGACGTCGTCGCGCGGTCGAGACCCCACCGCTGGTTCGCGTCGATCATCAGCCCGCGGTCGGGTCCGAGCAGCTCGCGCACCGCGGCGACGCGCTCGATGTCCTCCGCGAGATCGGGCTTGCCCACCTTGATCTTCACGGCGTCGAACCCCGCGTCGATCCAGCGCTGCACCTGGGCGAGCAGGTCGTCGAGCGAGTAGTGCAGGTTCACGCCCGATCCATAGCCGCGCACGCGCTCGCGGCGGCGGCCGATCAGGCGCGACACCGAGGTGTCGGCGTCGCGCGCCTCGGCATCCCACAGGGCGAGGTCGAGTCCTGCCAGTGCGATCGTCGTGATGCCGCCACCGCCCGCTTCGTGCAGGTGCTCCCACAGGCCCTGCCAGGCCTCGCCGGGGACTGCGGATCGGCCCACGGATGCGGGGGCGATGTCGTGCTCGAGCAGCGCCTGAACCGCAGGGGCGCCGATCTGCGGGCTCCAGGAGAAGCCCCAGCCCTCGCCTCCGTCGGAGCGGACGACGTGGGTCGCGATCACGCCGACGGAGGTGACGTCGGCAGCCCACGGACGCGTCAGCGGCACTCGCTGCAGTCGCGTCGTGAGACTCCGGACGGTGGTCACAGCAGTGCGCGTCCTGCCGCGAGGATCTCGGCGAGGCGCGCCTCCTGAGCGGGCGTCGGGTCGACGAGCGGTGGGCGAACAGATCCGACCGCGAAGCCGGAGAGGCGCAGCCCTGCCTTGATGAGGGAGACGCCGAAGCCAGGGGTCTCGTCGCGCAGCGCGACGAGGGGGCGATAGAAGCCGTCGAGCAGAGCCAGCCGGCGGTCTTCGTCCTCGCTCGCGTAGGCACGGTAGTAGGCGTTCGCGATGTCCGGTGCCATCGCGAACGCCGCCGACGAGTAGAGCGGAACGCCGATGCCGCGGTAGGCCCCCTGCGTGAGCTCGGCGGTCAGCAGCCCGTTGAAGAAGGCGAAGTCCTCGCGCCCCTCCTCGGCGACCGCGCGCACGATCAGCTGCATCGCGCCGATGTCGCCGGTGCCGTCTTTGAAGCCGACGACCCTCGGATTCGCGACGAGACGACGGACGGTCTCGACGGAGTACTGCGCGCTGCCGCGGTGGTAGACGATCACCGGCAGACCGGCGGCGTCGGCGATCTGTTCGACGTACGCCGAGAGCCCTGCCTGCGTGCCGCTGACGAGATACGGGGGCAGCACGAGCAGGCCGTCGGCTCCCGCATCCGCCGCGGCCCTCGCCACCTCGATCGCGTGGCCCAGCGGGCCGCCGGCTCCGGCGATCACCGGCACGCGGCCGGCCACTGCGGCGACCGTGGTGCGGGTGACCGCTGCGGCCTCGCTCGCCGACAGCGCATGGAACTCGCCGGTGCCGCAGGCAGGGAAGACTCCGCCCGCGCCGGCCTCGACGCCGGTGGCGACGTGCGTCGCGAGCAGGTCGTGGTCGATCGTGCCGTCGGCGGTGAACGGGGTCACCGGGAAGAACAGGATTCCAGCGAAGTCCATGTCGAGCCTTTCAGGAGACGGATGCGGATGCGGATGCGGCGGCCAGTTCGGTGCGCCAGGTGCGGGTGGGGCGCCAGCCGAGCAGCCGGGTGGCCTTGGCGGCGGAGAATGCGGGCGCAGTGCCGGTGAGCGCGGTGGCCGCCCGCTCGGTGCCGGGGTGGAACTGCGGCAGCAGCTCGCTCAGAGGGCGGCGAGCGAGCGCGTCGTCGGCGCCGACGAAGAACCGCTCGCCGTTCGGGATGTGGTCGAGAGCCGAGAGCAGTGCGTCGGCGAAGGCGGCGACGTCGCGGGCATCGATGTAGTTGAAGAGCGCCGGTGCCGACAAAGCGGGGTCGTCGAGGCGTTCGAGCACGGTGTGCCCCTGCTGGGTGGGAGCGCCGGCCCATTCCTCGGGGGCGATCACGTAGCAGGGGCGGAATGTCGCGAAGCGCACGTCGTCGCCCGTCTGACGCCTCAGCATGTCGATCGTCTGCTCGATCAGCAGCTTCGACAGGGCGTAGGCGTTCCAGGGTTCGGTGGGCGACGTCTCGTCGAGAGGGAGGCGCTCGGGGGTCCAACCGCGGGGTGCGCCGTAGCCGATCACCGTCGGGCTCGACGCGGCGACCACGCGGTGGATGCCGGCACGCACCGCTCCGCCGAGCACCGACTGTGCGAGTGCGGCGTTCGTGCGCAGGATCACGTCTTCGGGAGCGCTGAAGGGCACGGCGATCGCCGCGAGGTGGATCAGCGCATCGGCGCCTGTGCCCGCGAGCGCCGACGCCGTGGCATCCGCATCGCTCAGATCGAGGGAGAACTGCGTGATCCCCGGGTGGTCGAGGTGCGTGGTGGGCTCTCTGTCGATCGAGACGAGCTCGTGCCCGGCATCTGCGAGTCCCGTCACGAGTGTGCGGCCGAGGCGCCCGGACCCGCCGGTGACGACGATCCTCATCGGCGTGCGAGCAGTGCGATGCCCAGCTCGTCGACCTTCACGGGCATTCCGGTCTCGAGCGAGCGGTTGCCCGCGATGCCGACCGCGATGGAGCGGATGCCGTCTGTCCAGTCGGCGGGACGCGAGAGCGGGTCGTCGCCCGGGCCTTCGAACACATCGGACAGCAGCAGCTCGTCGCCGCCGCCGTGCCCGCCGTCGCCGCCGTCGATCGGCACCTCGTATGCGGCCTCCCAGTGCCGCTGCACGATCAGTCGTTCGCTCTCGGGTCGCAGCGAGGTGGTGCCGTCGCCGCCGGACAGGCTGGGGTCGATGTGCGGATGCAGCCCCTCGCCCGCCAGCACGGCTCCGCGTTCGACGACCTCGAGCTCGACTCGACCGAGCGTGCCGTTGACCGCGACACGGTAGCCCTCCCATGGCGAGTGCGCGTTCAGCGAATACGACATCGTCGCGCCTGAGGCGTAGTCGACGACGAGAGCGAGGTTGTCTTCGATCGTGATGCCCTCGCTGAAGACGTCGAGGTCGCGCTGGTATCCGTCGTGCTGTTCGGCGTCGAGGTACAGCGCGGTGAGGCGCTCGTCGGTGCGGAGGTCGAGCTCGAAGAGGTCGCCGTCGTCGTGCGTGCCGCGCGCGGGCCGGTCGCCCAGGCCACGACTCGCGGCGTTGTCTGCCCCGTAGAAGCGCAGCCCGCCCGAGGCGAAGACACGGGTCGGCTGCGAGCGGATCCACCAGTTCACCAGATCGAAGTGGTGGCTCGACTTGTGCACGAGCAGCCCGCCCGAGTTCTTCTTCTCGCGGTGCCAGCGACGGAAGTAGTCGGCTCCGTGGTTCGTGTCGAGCATCCACGAGAAGTCCACCGAGGTGACCTGCCCGATCGTGCCGTCCTGGATCACCTGGCGCAACGCGCTGTTGCGCGGGGAGTAGCGGTAGTTGAACGTCAGCACGACCTGGCGGCCGGTGCGCTCGACAGCGTCTTCGATGCGGGCCGCGCTCGCCGCGTCGATCGTGAGCGGCTTCTCGACCACGACATCGGCGCCGGCCTCGAGCGAGCGGACGATCAGCTCGGCGTGCAGGTCGTCTCGCGAGCAGATGATGACCCGGTCGACGCGTTCGTCGCGGATCACCTGCTCGAGCTCGTCGGGGGTCGCGAGTCGAGGTGCGGGGGCCCCTGCTTCGGCGATGCGGTCGGCGTAGTGCGCGGCGCGAACGGGGTTCGGTTCGATGATCGCCACGAGCTCCGCGCGGTCGCGGTGGGCTCCGAGCATCCCTTCGACGTACATCTGGGCACGGGCACCGGCGCCGGCGAGGGCGTAACGGGTCTTCGTCATCGTGATCCTTCTTGATCTCGAACTCAGGAAACGTTTTCTCGACGATAGCACAGGGCGGAAGCCGAGCACTCGGAAGGAGGAGGCTCAGTCCTCGCGCGGGGCGGCGGTGCTTCCGCGCACCACCAGGGTCGGCGTCAGTGTGAGCGCCGGTGTGGGATCGCCACCGGTGAGCTGGGCGTGCATCGCAGCCCACGCGGCCGTGCCGAGCTCGACAGCCGGCACGGCCGCGGTCGTGAGGGGTGGCGAGGTGTAGGCGGCGAAGGGGATATCGTCGAACCCCGTGACCGACAGCTGACCGGGGACCTCGACCCGCCGCACGGTCAACGCCGAGAGCAGCCCCATCGCGACGAGGTCGTTGTAGGCGATCACCGCCGTGGCTCCGCTCGCGAGCACGCGATCGGCGACGGCCGTGCCGCTGTCGAAGTCGACACCCGCCGTGATCTCCTCGACCTCGAGCCCGTCGACCCGGGAGACCGCCGCGGCGATCGCGTCCTGTCGTGCCCTGTGGGTCACGCTGCGCGTCGCGCCGGCGAGATAGACCAGCCGGCGGTGACCGAGAGACGTCAGGTGGTCGACGATCTCGCGCATGCCAGAGCCGTAGTCGGCTCCGACGACAGGAGTGCTCGTCTGTGGTCCGCGGTTGACGACGACGGCGGGGGAGAGTGCGGGGAGCAGCTCTCGGAGCTCCCTCTCGAGCATTCGCGGCGCGCACAGGATCACGCCGTCTGTGCGCAGTCTGGTCGCCCGGGCGAGGGCGTGCTCCTCGTCGAGATCCTCGCGGGAGTCCGCGACGAGCACGTGGTATCCGTCTGCCGTGGCCGCACGGCTGAGCCCGCGGAGGATCGCCTGGAAGGTCGGGTTCTCGAGATCCGGGATGACGACCGCGACGGTCTGAGTGCGGCCGAGCACCAGGCTGCGGGCCACCGGGTTCGCGGTGTAGCCGAGCTCCGCGGCGGCGGCCTGCACGCGCTCCGCGAGAGCGGGGTCGACCGTCGGGTTGCCGTTCATCGCCCGCGAGACGGTCGACAGCGAGACCCCGGCGAGCTTCGCGACGTCGGTGATGCCGGGGCGAGACGATTCGCGTGCCATCAGCATCCCTCCGTTCCACGATCGGTCGCGGCTGTCGTCATACTACGAGAAAACGTTCTACAGGGAGAGTCGCATGGCCGGAGCATCCGAGGACCGCATCGAGAAGCAGGATCGCCTCGCGCGCGTGCGCCACGAGGCCGGTGATGAAGCACTCGTGCTCACGTCGCACGAGGCGGTGTCGTGGTACCTCGAGGGAGTGCGCACACACGTGTCGCTCGCCGGCCCACCGGTGCTCGCGGTGCGGGTGGAGGAGCACGGAGACGTGCTCCTCGTCTCCGACAACGAGGCGGATCGGCTGATCGCCGAGGAGCTGCTGCCGGAGGATGCCGATCGAGTCGTGCGGGTGCCGTGGTGGATCCCCCCGGCCGTCGCCGCCGCAGAACGGTCGGCTGTGGCCGAGGCGGCGGTCGCTTCGCAGTTGCGCGCGGCACGGGCACCGATGCTGACGGCCGAGCGTGCGAGATATCGATCGCTGGGGCGCGAGACGGCGGAGGCCCTGACCGATGTGCTCGATCGGGTCGACCCTGCCCAGACCGAGAGAGCAGTCGCAGCCGTCATCTCCGCTGAGCTCATCTCCCGGGGGATCGACCCGCTCGTGGTGCTCGTGGCCGGTGCGCAGCGCGGTGGCTTCCGGCATCCGCTTCCGACTGCCGGCGTGCTCGGAGATCGGGCCATGGTCGTGGTGTGCGGTCGCCGCGACGGATTGATCGCCAACGCGACCCGGTGGGTGGGAGAGTCGGTCGACGAGGAGCCGCTGCTCGGCGTCGAGCGGGCGTTCCTCGACGCGTCGGCGCCCGGTGCACGGCTCGACGAGGCGTTCGAGGCGGGCGCCGCAGCGTATGCGCGATTCGGCTTCGACGCCGACGAGTGGCAGCGGCACCACCAGGGCGGGCCGACCGGCTATGCCGGACGCGATCCCCGAGCGTCGGCATCCACGGTCGATCTTCTCGTCGAGAACCAGGCCTTCGCCTGGAACCCGACCGCGCCCGGGCTCAAGGTCGAAGACACGATGCTGCGCACGGCTGACGGCTGGGAGGTGCTCACGGTCGACGGCCGCTGGCCCTCGGTCGACTACGAGGGTCTGCGGCGTCCGGTCGCGAGGGCGTACGGGGCGAGCTGAGTCGGTTTCTGCGGGACGGATGGCTGCGCGGATCACGGATGGCTGATAAGCCGGGCGTCAGCCGGCAGCCGACCGGGGATCGGCCAGCCAAGTGTGCGGGCGGGTGCCCAGGACGGGGCGGGACGGGACGTCGGGTCAGCGCAGGTCAGCGGGGGTCGAAGCGCTCGGGCTCGTGGGTCGCGGCGACGAGGGCGCGGAGCGCCTCGAGAGACGCGGGAGCGGCACCGAGGGCGCGAGCCTGCACGAGCACGTTGCCGAGAGCCGTCGCCTCGACCGGGCCCGCAAGAACCGGAAGTCCGCTGCGATCAGCCGTCGCCTGGCACAGCAGGCGGTTCAGCGAGCCGCCTCCGACCAGGTGGATGCTGTCGAGTTCGCGCCCTGAAAGAGCGGATGCCGTCTGCACGGCATCCGCGAACGCTGTCGCGATCGACTCGACGATCGACCGAGCGAACGCGGGCCTCGATGATGGTGCTTCCGCCCCGAGCAGCGCGGTGATGCGCGCGGGCATGTCGCCGGGAGCGCTGAGGGTCGGGTCGTTCGCGTCGAAGATCGGCACGTCACCGGTGACCGCGGATGCCGCGGCCAGCAGCTCCGGCAGATCGATGGCCGTTCCGTCCTCCGCCTCCCACGCGCGCACGGTCTCGCTGAGCAGCCAGAGTCCCGTGACGTTGTGCAGGAAGCGGTAGCGGCCGTCCACGCCGAGCTCGTGCGTGAAGTTCGCCTCGCGCGCCGCGTCCGTCAGCACCGGCTCGGTCAGCTCGACGCCGACCAGACCCCAGGTGCCGCACGAGATATAGGCCGAGTGCGGGGTCGACAGGGGGGCGGCGACGACGGCGGATGCCGTGTCGTGCGAGCCGACCGCGATCACGGGCAGCTGCTTGCCGATGCGTTCAGCCAGGTCGGTACGGAGCGTGCCGATCGTCTCACCCGGATCGACGAGAGACGGCAGGATGCCGGCCGGGATGCCGAGACGGTCGGCCAGCTCGGTGTCCCACTCACCCGATTCGACGCCGAGCAGACCCGTGGTCGACGCGTTCGTGCGCTCGGCGACAGCCGTTCCGGTGAGCAGGAAGGCGATCAGGTCGGGGATCAGCAGCGCGGTGTCGGCGTCGGCGAGACGCGCGTCGATGCGGTACTGGTACAGCGTGTTGAACGGCAGGAACTGCAGACCGTTCCGCTGATACAGCTCGGCGAACGGCGTGATGGCGTGCACCTCGTCGACGCCGCGCGTGGTGCGGACGTCACGGTAGTGGAACGGCTCGGTGAGCAGCTCGCCGCCCTTCACGAGGCCGTAGTCGACGGCCCACGAGTCGATGCCGATGCTCTCGATGCCCGGCTCGCGGCGCACGGCCTCGGCGAGCCCTGAGACGACGTGCTCATAGAGAGCGCCGAAGTCCCAATGCAGTCCGTCTTCGCGCTCGACGGGCCCGTTGGGGAACCGCGAGACGAGTTCGAGGTCGAGACGACCGTCGCCGATGCGTCCGATCATGACCCGACCGCTGGTCGCACCCAGGTCGACGGCGGCGACGGCGCGCACCGTCATCGCAGGAACGCCGCGGCGACGCCGGAGTCGACCGGGATGTGCAGTCCGGTGGTGCGGCTGAGCTCGGGCCCGGTCAGCACGTAGACGGCATCCGCTACGTTCTCGGGAACGACCTCGCGCTTGAGGATCGTGCGGTTGGCGTAGAACTGGCCGAGGTCCTCTTCGGCGACGCCGTAGGTGGCTGCGCGGTTCGCGCCCCAGCCCGAGGCGAAGATGCCCGAGCCGCGCACGACGCCGTCGGGGTTGATGCCGTTGACGCGGATGCCGAACTCGCCGAGCTCGACGGCCAGCAGCCGCACCTGGTGCGCCTGGTCGGCCTTCGTCGCCGAGTACGCGATGTTGTTCGGGCCGGCGAACACCGAGTTCTTCGACGAGATGTAGATGATGTCGCCGCCGAGCTTCTGGTCGATCAGCACACGGGCCGCCGCCTTCGACACGAGGAACGAGCCCTTGGCCATGACATCGTGCTGCAGGTCCCAGTCCTTCTCGGTGGTCTCGAGCAGCGGCTTCGACAGCGAGAGGCCGGCGTTGTTGACGACCAGGTCGACGCCGCCGAACGCGAGCACGGCGTCATTCAAGGCCGCCTGCACGGCGTCGACGTCGGCGACGTTCGCGGCGACGCCGATCGCGACATCGGTGCCTCCGAGCTCGGCCGCGGCTGCCTGGGCCTTCTCGAGGTCGAGGTCGGCGATGACGACGCAGGCGCCCTCGGCGGCGAGGCGCGTGGCGATGGCCTTGCCGATTCCGCTGGCGGCGCCGGTCACGAACGCGATGCGCCCCTGATGCGACTTGGGCTTCGGCATCCGCTGCAGCTTGGCCTCTTCGAGCGCCCAGTACTCGATGTTGAACTTCTCGGCATCGGAGATGGGGGAGTAGGTCGACAGCGCCTCGGCGCCGCGCATCACGTTGATCGCGTTGACGTAGAACTCCCCGGCGACGCGGGCGGTCTGCTTGTTCGCGCCGTAGGAGAACATGCCGATTCCGGGAACGAGCACGATGAGCGGGTCGGCGCCGCGGATCGCCGGAGACTCGGCCGTGGCGTGCGCGTCGTAGTAGGCCTGGTAGTCGGCGCGGTACTCGGTGTGCAGCTCGTGCAGGCGGGCGATCTGCTCGTCGGCGGATGCCGTGACGGGCAGGTCGAGGATCAGCGGCTTGACCTTGGTGCGCAGGAAGTGATCGGGGCAGCTGGTGCCGAGCGCCGCGAGCTCGGGTGCGCGGTCGGAGGCGAGGAAGTCGAGCACGACGTCGGAGTCGGTGAAGTGACCCACCATCGGCTTGTCGGTGGAGGCGATGCCGCGGATGGTGCCGGCCAGGGCCGCCGCGCGCTGGCGACGCTCGGCCTCGGGCAGCGCCTCGAACCCTGCGCGCACGCCGCCGAACGGGTCGGACTTGCCGTTGGCTTCGATGTAGGCGGCGGCGGTGTCGATGATCCACAGGGAGTTGGCCTCGGCCTCTTCCGAAGTATCGCCCCAGGCCGTGATGCCGTGGCCGCCGAGGATCGTGCCGATCGCCTGCGGGTTCTTCGCCTTGATCGCCGCGATGTCGAGTCCGAGCTGGAAGCCGGGGCGACGCCACGGCACCCAGACGACCTTCTCGCCGAAGATCTTCGCGGTCAGCTCTTCGCCGTCGGCGGCGGTCGCGATCGCGATGCCGGAGTCGGGGTGCAGGTGATCGACGTGCGCGGCGTCGACGAGGCCGTGCATCGCGGTGTCGATCGACGGGGCCGCGCCACCCTTGCCGTGCAGGCAGTAGTCGAACGCGGCGACCATCTCGTCCTCGCGGTCGAGGCCCGGGTACACATCGACGAGTGCGCGCATGCGGTCGAGGCGCAGCACCGCGAGACCCTGCTCCTTCAGCGTTCCCAGATCGCCGCCCGACCCCTTGACCCACATCAGCTCGACCGGCTGCCCCGTGACGGGGTCGGTCTCGGTGCCCTTCGCCGACGTGTTGCCACCGGCGTAGTTGGTGTTCTTGGGGTCGGCGCCGAGGCGGTTCGACCGCTCGATGAGGGCGGCGGCGGTGGGGTTGGTCATGGCTGTTCCTTGTTCTCGGGAGACGTGGCGAGGATGCGGCGGGCGAAGCGATCGATCGATGCTGCCGCTGCCGCGAGTTCTGGCTGGTTGAGGTGGCCGTGGCGGGTGCCCGGCTCGGTGGAGATGTCGAGGGAGATGCCGGCGTCGCGCAGCGTGGCGCCGAACGCCTCACCCGAGACGCGCAGCTCATCGACCTCGTCGTTGATCATGATCGTGGCGGGGAAGTGCGAGAGCTGGGCGGGGGATGCCGTGCCGGGCACCGCGTAGACGTCGGCGAGCTCGGCAGGGCCACCGAGGTAGTTCTCATACATTCCGCGCACGGCCTCGGGGCCGAACGTGTCAGCGGCGGGGTCGGCGTCGAGCGCCGCCCGCAGCGCGGCATCCGGGGTTCCCTGCACCGCGTGCAGCGTCGGGTAGGCGAGCACCGCGAGAGCGGGCACAGGTCCCGCGCCATGGCTGAGCCGCAGCGCGGCACCGGCCGCGAGGTTGCCGCCGGCGCTGGCTCCGCCGATCGACCACGGGCCGTGCGCGAGACCGGATTCCACCGCCCAGCGGAACGCGGCCTCGACTTCGTCGGAGGCGACCGGGTAGTGCACGCCATCTCGCTCGGGGGCTCCGGACGCCTCAGCCCAGCTGCGAGGGTAGGGTGCGAGCGCATAGTCGACCGACACCACGACGATGCCGCGATCGGCGAAGCTCCGCGCGACCCAGTCGGCCTCGGGCATCTCGATCTCACCGGCTGCGAATCCGCCGCCGTGCACCCAGACGAGGCCGGGCCCTGCGGGAGAGGTCGGCGTGTACACCCGCACGCGCAGCGGTCCATGCGGGCCGTCGAGCACCTGGTCGGTCACAGCGTCATCCGTTCTGTCGATGGGACGTCCGGGTGCGGGGATCGGCTCCCGCACCCGAACGGGTCTTGTGGGCTCAGGCGCCCCAGCCGGCCTGCACCCCACCGACGCGGTCGGCGGCGATCTTCTGCTGGTAGCCCGACTCGGCGTAGGCCGCCATCGGGTCTGCGGCGAGGTCGCGCGACTCGCGCCACTCGGCGAGAGCCGGGCGCACGTCGGTGTAGAACGCGTCCATGAACACGGCGTTCGCGGCGAGAACGTCACCGGACTTCTGCGCGGCGGTCAGCGCATCGCGATCGACGATCAGCGCGCGGGCCGTCATCTCCTGCACGTTGAGCACCGAGCGGATCTGACCGGGGATCTTGTCTTCGACGTTGTGGCACTGGTCGAGCATGAACGCCACATCGGGGTTGTTCAGTCCGCCGCCGCGCACGACCTCGAAGAGGATGCGGAACAGCTGGAACGGATCTGCCGCGCCCACGATCAGGTCGTCATCGGCGTAGAAGCGCGAGTTGAAGTCGAACGAGCCGAGCTTGCCCAGGCGCAGCAGCTGCATGACGATGAACTCGATGTTGGTGCCGGGTGCGTGGTGACCGGTGTCGAGGCAGACCATCGCCTTGTCGCCGAGCGACGAGACCTGGGCGTACGACGTGCCCCAGTCGGGAACATCGGTGTGGTAGAACGCCGGCTCGAAGAACTTGTACTCGAGCACGAGGCGCTGGTCGTCGCCGAGGCGCGCGTAGATCTGCTGCAGCGACTCCTGCAGGCGGTCCTGACGGCCGCGCAGGTCGGCCTGGCCCGGGTAGTTCGAGCCCTCGGCGAGCCAGATCTTCAGGTCGCGGCTGCCGGTGGCATCCATCACGTCGATGCAGGCGAGGTGGTGGTCGATCGCCTTCTGGCGGATCGTGGGGTCTTCGTGGGTCAGGGCGCCGAACTTGTAGTCGTCGTCCTGGAAGGTGTTCGAGTTGATGGTGCCCAGGGTCACGCCGAGGTCTTCGGCGTGCTTGCGCAGGTCGGAGAACGAGTCGACGAGGTCCCACGGGATGTGCAGGGCGACAGACGGGGCGAGGGCGGTGTACTTGTTGACCTGCGCGGCATCGGCGATCTTCTCCCACGGGTCACGGGGGGTGCCGGGCGTGCCGAACACCTTGAAGCGGGTGCCGGAGTTGCCGAACGCCCAGCTGGGGAGCTCGATGCCCTGCTGCTCGAGAGCGGCGAGGTTGTCGGACGAGAGGATGCTCATGAGGCGCTGCCTTCGGTGTCGTTGCGGTTGTCGTCGGTGTCGGATGCTGCGGAGCCGCCGGCCACGGCGAGCTGGTCTTCGAGGTGGAAGACCTCGGTGAGTGCGGTGGCAGCCTGGTCGGGGCGCCCGTCGAGATCGACGAAGAAACGGCCCATCTCGGCCTCCCAGCGCGCCGCGACGGAGGATGCGGCGAGGTAGGCCTGCGCCGCGGCATCGTCGTCGGTCTCGTAGTAGCCGACGAGCGTGCCACCGTCTGCGAGGAACAGCGAGTAGTTGCGCCGACCGGCGGCCGCGATCTCGGCCAGCATCTCGGGCCAGACGGGGGAGTGACGGGCGAGGTATTCGTCGAGCAGTTCAGGACGCACCTGCAACTGGAACGCGACGCGGGTCATGGGTGTTCTCTCTTCATCGAGGTTTTGAATCGTTTCATTCAGTGTCTCAACACTAGACAGGGCCGATCGTCGTGTCAAGTGAGGGTCGGCGGCTACCGGGCCGCGACGATCGCGTTGTCGAGTTCGTCGGCATCGACGCCGGGCCGGACTGCGGCGTTGGTGAGCAGCACCCAGGCCACGCCCGCGTTCGGGTGCACCCAGAACTCGGTGCCCGCCCACCCTCCGTGGCCGAAGACATCGCGATCGACGAGCCCGGGCGCCCGCGAGCGGAGGTTGAACGTGAATCCCCAGTCCTGGCCGCGCCCGTCGGGGTAAGGATCGAGGCGGGGGATGTCGCTGGTCAGCGGACGCAGCATCATCGCGAGCCCTGCGGGCGACAGGATGCCGCCGCGTTCGCCGCGGCCGATGCGCAGCAGCTCGGCGCCGAGATGCAGCAGGTCTTCGGCGCGACCGAGCAGCCCTGCGCCGGGTGCTCGCGTCGCATGGAATCGGTCGAGGTCGAGACCGCCGGCCGCCGCATCCGGGACGCCGACGGACTGTACGGTGTCGAGCGTCAGCCCGATCGCGCCGATGTGATGCGCCCACTCGAGAGTCCCGGCATCCCACGTCGTGTCGGTCGCGTGCTCGATCAGCGCGGCGATGCCCTCGAAGGCCAGCGTCGAGTAGCGCGATGCGGTGCCTGCTGCGAAGTCCCGCCCTTGGCTGAGCAGCTCGTGGCGCAGCGGAAGCGGGGTGTCGAGGGCCGGCTCGGAGATCCCCGAGGTGTGCGATGCGAGGTGCCAGAGTCGCACGATGTCATCGCGAGACGACCCGAAGTCGGGCAGCGCCTCTGTGAGGGGAGTGTTGGGGGTGAGCAGGCCTCGCTCGATGGCTCTCGTCGCGGTGATTCCTGTGAGCACCTTCGTGATCGAGAAAAGCGGGTAGACGGCATCGGTCGCAGCACCGAATCCCTCGAGGTCGACGATCCCGTCCGCGGTGGCCATCCCGACAACCGCTGTCGGCAGGCGTTCTGCCTGCACGTGACGACGAGCCCAGTCGAATGCTGCATCGAAGGTCATGTGTGCTCCTGCCGATCCGGGTGGTCGCGCTTCCGTGAAGAGTGCGATGACTCTACGATAGGACCATGGTACAGAAAGCGCTTTCCCATCCGGCCGCGCTCATCGATGGGAATCACCCGACTCGCTCTGTGCTGCGCCTCATCGCCCGCCGGCCCTGGCGGCTGACCTTCGCGATCACCGCGTTCGCGATCAAGGAGATTCCGCTCTGGTTCCTGCCGGTGATCACCGCGGCGATCATCGACGTGGTGGCGAGCAAGGGCGATGTGACCGAGGTGCTGTGGTGGTTCGCGCTCGCCGCGGTGCTTCTGCTGCAGAACTATCCCAACCACATCATCTACACGCGCAACTTCATGACCGTGGTGCGAGACCTCGGCGCCGATCTGCGCAACGCCCTCACCGCCCGACTGCAGAGTCTCTCGATCGGGTATCACACGCGGATGAGCTCATCGATCGTGCAGACCAAGGTCGTGCGCGACGTCGAGAACGTCGAGCTGATGCTGCAGCAGGTCACGCATCCGCT
Organism: Microbacterium sp. WCS2018Hpa-9; assembly: GCF_031843745.1. NCBI lineage: Bacteria > Bacillati > Actinomycetota > Actinomycetes > Micrococcales > Microbacteriaceae > Microbacterium > Microbacterium sp. WCS2018Hpa-9. The sequence continues at coordinate 268,949 of NZ_JAVTIY010000004.1, read as the reverse complement.
GCTGTCGTCGACCATGGTGATGCTCGGCGCACTCGGGATGACGGCGATCACCGTGCCGCAGTTCCTTCCCGTCTACGCGCTCGCCGTGCCCATCGCCATCGGCATCCGCTATGGCATGCGCAATCGCTCGCAGCGTCGCAACGAGGTCTTCCGTCGCGAGATCGAGACGCTGTCTGCCCGCGTCGGCGAGATGGCGTCGCTGATTCCGGTGACGCGCGCTCACGGACTCGAGGAGACGGCGATCAGCCGGGTCGCGGGCGGTGCAGACGGAGTGCGCAAGGCGGGCCTCGACCTCGACCTGCTGAACGGCAGAGTGGCATCGATCTCGTGGGTGGCCATGCAGCTGCTCGGAGTCGCCTGCCTCATGCTCGCGGCCGTGTGCGCGCTGACCGGTTTCCTTCCGATCACGCCCGGCGAGGTCGTGATGCTCTCGAGCTACTTCACCCTGCTGACCGGCGGGCTCACCCAGCTGCTGATGCTCATCCCGGTCGGGGCCCGCGGCCTCGAGTCGGTGCGCTCGATCGCCGAGGTGCTGCAGGAGCCGGACGTCGAGCAGAACTCCGGCAAGCGCGTCGTCTCTGCGGTGGCCGGTGAGATCGTGCTCGACTCGGCGACGCATCGCTATTCGGATGCCGATGATGATGCTCTGTTCCAGATCGACCTGCGCATCGCGCCCGGCGAGACGGTCGCATTCGTCGGCTCGTCGGGGTCGGGCAAATCGACGCTGCTGAACCTCGTGCTGGGGTTCGTCAGACCGACGAGCGGCCGCATCGTGCTCGACGGGGCCGACATGCAGGAGCTCGACCTGCGCACCGTGCGCCGGTCGATCTCGGTCGTGCCGCAGGAGTCGGTGCTGTTCGAGGGCTCGGTCTTCGACAACATCGCCTACGGCATGCCCGACGTCACGCCCGAACGCGTCGAACAGGCGCTGCGAGACGCCAACGCCTGGGAGTTCGTGAGCGAGCAGCCGCAGGGGTGGCACACGGTCGTCGGCGAGCGAGGCGCACGCCTGTCGGGCGGTCAGCGTCAGCGCCTGGCCATCGCCCGTGCACTCGTCCGCGACCCGCGGATCCTGCTGCTCGACGAGGCGACCAGCGCTCTCGACCCCGAATCGGAGGGCCTCGTGAAAGAGGCGCTCGAGCGGCTGATGCGAGGCCGCACCACTCTCGTCGTCGCACACCGGCTGTCGACGATCAGGCGGGCCGACCGCATCGTCGTGCTCGAGCACGGACGCATCGTCGAGCAGGGTTCGCACGACGATCTGCTCGCCGCGGACGGGCGATACGCTCGGTTGCACCTGGTGCAGAACGGCATGAGATGACCCCGACTCTCCGTCCTGAGGAGGACCGATGACTTCAGAGAAGAGACTTCGCGCTGCCCTGGTGGGCACCGGAGCGGTGGCGAACTCGCACGCCCGCGCCGTCGCCGCGTACCCGCGCGCAGAGCTCGTCGCCGTCGCCGACCTCAGCCCGGAGAAGGCCCGGGAGTTCGCCGAGAGATACGGCATCGCCGCCGCCTACGGCGACCTCGACGAGATGCTCGCCGCCGAGCAGCCTGACGTCGTGCTCATCTGCACGCCGCCGGGGCCGCACCGCTCGCAGTCGCTCGCCGCTTTCGCATCGGGCGCGCACGTGATCGTCGAGAAGCCTCCGGCACCGTCGCTCGATGAACTCGACGACATGCGGGCCGGGGCCGAGGCTGCGGGCAGACAGCTCGCGGTCGTCTTCCAGCAGCGCACCGGAACGGCCGCGGCGCACGTGCGCTCGCTGCTGCAGAGCGGCGCGCTCGGCCGCCCTCTGGTCGCCGTGTGTCAGACGCTCTGGTTCCGCGACGCCGACTACTTCGCCGTGCCGTGGCGCGGCAAGTGGGCGACCGAGGGCGGCGGCACGACGCTCGGGCACGGCATCCATCAGATCGACCTGCTCGCGCACCTGCTGGGCGACTGGTCGTCGGTGCAGGGCAGGCTCTGGCGCCTCGATCGCGAGACCGAGACCGAGGACGTCTCGACCGCGACGATCGTGTTCGATCAGGGCGTGGTCGCTCAGCTCATCACGAGCGCGGTGTCACCCCGAGAGGCGAGCTCGATCCGCATCGACACCCAGAAGGCCACGATCACCGTCGATCACGTCTACGGGCACGGTCACGAGAACTGGCGGATCACCCCGGCGCCGGGCTTCGAGTCCGAGGCCGAGGGGTGGGTCTTTCCGGATGCCGAGGAGCGCAGCGATCACGAGCCGCTGCTGCGGGACGTGTTCGACGCTCTGCTCGACGGTGGGCCGCTTCCGCCGACCGCAGACGCGCCTGCCCGTTCGCTCGAGATCGTGGCGGGCATCTACGCCTCGGCCGCGGCTGACGGCGCCGTGATCACTCCCGAGATCCTCGCCGCGCACCCCACCCATCGCGCGGGCTTCGCGAGCCCGGTCACCGATCTGCGCCGATGAGAGAGCTCTACCGCGACCCCGTCTACGACGGCGCGACCGACCCGAGGGTCGTGATCGACGCAGACGGACTGTGGTGGATGTTCTACACGCAGCGCCGCGCGAGCCTCGAGGATGCCGGGCCCGGGGTCTCATGGATTCACGGCAGCCGCATCGGCGTCGCGACATCTCGCGACGGAGTGGACTGGCGCTACGACGGCACTCTGGAGCCGACGGCATCCGGTCTCGAGCTCGAGCCAGGGCCACCGCCCGTCGAGGTCGATCGCACCCACTGGGCGCCCGAGGTCGTCTGGGATGGCGAGCGGTGGCGCATGCACCTCACCGAGATCGACGGCATCCCCGACCGCTGGCCCGGTTTCGTCCGCTCCATCGTCGAGTATGTCTCAGACGATCTCCGTCACTGGTCGAGACGCGGCCCGCTGGCACTGAGCAGCGATCGCGTGATCGATGCTGCGGTGGCGCGCACGCCGGACGGGTTGTGGCGCCTCTGGTACAAGGACGAGGCGGCGGACTCGATCACCATGGTGGCCTCATCGCGTGATCTCGACGACTGGAGCCTCGACGGGGTGGCGATCGGCGGGCGACCGCACGAGGGGCCGACGGTGTTCGAGCTCGGCGGGTTCTGGTGGATGATCGTCGACGAGTGGCGGGGGATGGGCGTCTATCGCTCCGACGACGGCATCGACTGGGTGCGTCAGGGTGATGAGGATGCTGTGATCCTCGCCGATCTGCCGGCAGGGGGCCACGGCAATCACGGGGCGCAGGTGCGCGATGGCGACGACCTGTGGTTCTACTTCTTCGGCGCGGCGGAGGCAGCTGCTGCGCACGTCGCCACGGGCGAGGAGAGGCGATCGGCGATATATCGTGCACGCCTCGACGCAGAGGGCGGAAGGCTGGTCGTGAGAGGATCGAAGAACCCGCGGTAATCGATGTAATCCCCACCGCGAATTGCTGGTTGCGAAACGTTTCAATCTCGATTAGCGTGCAGGTAAGCGTTTTCCCCGCACTACGGAGATCGCTTCCCGCACCACATGGACACAGGCGTTCCGCGGCATTGCCGAACGAGGACGTTCACCAGAGAGGACAACGATGTTCAGCAAGAAGCGTCTGGCGGCCGCAGCGGCCGTCGCCACCAGCGCAGCGCTGGTACTCGCCGGCTGCGCCGGCGGCGGCAGCCCCGAGGGCGAGCCCACCTACGACCCCGATGAGAAGGTCACCCTCGACCTCGCGTTCTGGGGCAACGACGTCCGTGCCGATCTCTACAACCAGGCGATCGAGGCGTTCAACGAGGAGTACCCGAACATCACGGTGAACGCGACGTTCCTCGGGTTCCCGGAGTTCTGGGAGAAGCGTCAGACCGAGGCCGCCGGTGGCGGACTCCCCGACGTGATGCAGTTCGACTACTCCTACCTTCGTCAGTACTCCGAGAACGGTCTGCTGCTCGACCTCGAGCCCTACCTCGGATCGGTCATCGAGACCGACCCACTGCCCGAGAACATCCTCAGCATCGGCGTGGTCGACGACACGACCTACGGCATCGCGACCTCGACTAACGCGTGGGGCGTCTTCACGAACCCGACGCTGCTCGAGACCGCGGGCGTCGAAGAGTTCGCCGGCGGCGACTGGGAAGACTACGACGACTGGATGGGCGAGATCACCGAGGCGGGCGCAGGCGAGTTCTGGGGCGGGTCCGACTGGACCGGCCGCATCCAGAACTTCGAGCTGCAGCTGCGCAGCGAGGGCAAGAACCTGTTCGACGAAGACGGCACGCCCGGCTTCGACGAAGACCGCCTCAAGGAGTTCTGGGAGTCCGGCGATGACATCCGCGAAGGTGTCGTGGTGCCGCAGCAGACCGTCGAGGAGCTCACCCCGCTCACCGCGTTCGACGCGGCGAAGAACGCCAGCGAGATGACGTGGGACAACTTCGGTGCCGGCTACCTCGCCAACCTCGGCGAGAGCTACACCGAGCTCGGCCTCGTCGCCCCGCCGGTGACGAAGGAGGGCGCGAAGGACCTGTACCTGAAGCCCTCGATGCTCCACACGATCTCGGCCAAGACCGAGCACCCGGAGGCGGCGGCGACGCTCGTCAACTTCCTGGTCAACTCTCCTGAGTCCGGCGAGATCTTCGGCACCAACCGTGGTCTCCCCGCATCCGAGACCGCTCTCGAGGCAGCTGAGCTCGACCCGATGAGCCAGATCGTCAAGGACTACGAGGAGTCGATCGCAGACCGCCTCGGCGACGCTCCGCCCGTGCCGATCGTCGGCTACGGCACCCTCGAAGAGAAGTTCCGCGTGCTGGGCACCGAGCTCAACTTCGGCACGACGACGGTCGACGAGGCCGTGACGCAGTTCTTCTCCGAGATGGACGTCGTCCTCAACCAGTGATTCCGTCGGTGGGCCGGGTGATCTCCACCCGGCCCACCGCATCCCGCACACTTCGGAAGGAGCTGTCATGAGCACGACGGCGACGAGGACGATCGTCACGGACGAGAAGTCCGGACGAGGGCGAACGCTGCGCAGCGGCCGACGCCCCGAGAAGGAACTGGCACGACCGGGTCAGCGGGCACGTCTGCGCCGCGAGACGGCGACGGGGTATGCGTTCCTGACACCCTGGCTCATCGGCTTCTTCGGCCTGACCGCCGTGCCGATGATCTACTCCCTGTACCTCTCCTTCACGAAGTACAACATCTTCCAGCCGCCCAAGTGGATCGGGCTGGACAACTACATCCGTCTCTTCACGAGCGACCCGAACTTCATCCAGTCGGCGCAGATCACCCTGGTCTACGTGTTCATCGGCACGCCGATCACCCTCGCCGCGGCGCTGGGCGTCGCGATGCTCCTGAACTATCGCGACAAGGGCGCCGGCTTCTTCCGCTCGGCCTTCTACGCTCCGTCGCTCATCGGCGGCTCGGTGTCGGTCGCGATCGTGTGGCGGGCGATGTTCTCGTCCGACGGGCCGGTCGACAGCGGCCTGCAGGTCTTCGGGGTCGACCTCGGCGGGTGGATCGGAAACCCGAGCCTCGTGCTCCCGATGATGATCCTGCTCGCCGTCTGGCAGTTCGGCGCCACGATGGTGATCTTCCTCGCCGGTCTCAAGCAGATCCCCAAGGAGCTGTACGAGGCGGCCGAGATGGACGGGGCGAACGCCTACCGTCGCTTCCGCGCCGTCACCATCCCGATGCTCTCTCCGGTGATGTTCTTCAACCTGCTGCTGGGCCTGATCGGCGCCTTCCAGGTGTTCGCCTCGGCGTACATCATCTCCAACGGCACCGGCGGACCCGCCGGCATGACGAACTTCATCACCGTTTACCTCTACAAGCGAGGATTCTCCGACGGGCAGATGGGCTACGCGGCAGCGATCGCGTGGGTGCTGCTGATCGTCGTCGCGATCATCGCCTTCATCCTGTTCCGCACCCAGCGGTCGTGGGTGCACTACTCGGGAGACGACAAATGAGCATCACAGAAGCCGTCGTCACGGCATCCGCCCCCTCGCCCCGTCGGCGCGTGAAGCGCAAGACCTGGCAGACCGTCATCTGGTTCGTCGGCCTCCTCGTGCTGACCGCGGTCGTGCTCTACCCGCTGCTGTGGCTGTTCCTGTCGACGTTCAAGCCGAACTCCGAGTTCGGTCAGAATCCCGGCCTGTTCCCGCAGTCGCCGACGATCGAGAACTACGGCAAGGTCATGGAGGGCATCGCCGGAGTGCCGATGTGGCGCTTCTTCCTGAACTCGCTGATCCTCGCGGCATCCGCCGTGGTCGGCACCGTGCTCTCGTCGGCTCTCGCCGCGTACGCATTCGCTCGGGTGCAGTTCAAGGGTCTCGGGGTGCTGTTCGCCGCGATGATCGGCACGCTGCTGCTGCCGTTCCACGTCGTGATCATCCCGCAGTACATCATCTTCAATCAGCTCGGATGGGTCGACACCTTCATCCCGCTGATCCTGCCGAAGTTCCTCGCCACCGAGGCGTTCTTCGTCTTCCTGCTCGTGCAGTTCATCCGCCAGATGCCGCGCGACATGGACGAAGCGGCCCGCATCGACGGCGCCGGCCACTTCCGCATCTTCTGGGCGATCATCCTGCCGCTGATCAAACCGGCCCTGATCACCTGCGCGATCTTCTCGTTCATCTGGGCGTGGAACGACTTCCTCGGGCCGCTGCTCTACCTGACCAGCCCCGAGAACTACCCGCTGCCGATCGCGCTGCGCCTCTACAACGACCAGTCGTCGACGTCGGACTACGGCGCGACGGTCACAGCCTCGTTCGTGGCGCTGTTGCCGGTGCTGCTCTTCTTCGTGGTGTTCCAGCGCTTCCTCGTCGACGGCGTGGCCACGCAGGGACTGAAGGGCTAGCCATGTCGGTCATCAGCGGACAGCGTCGGGAGCACCGGGCGGCGAAGCGCGAGGCGCGCTCGGGCGCCGGTCCCACGGTCGCCGGCATCGAACCGGGCGTCAACCCCGGGGCGACCGCGAAGTTCGGTCTGTTCGGCGAGGTGCTCACGATCGGTCTGATGATGACCCTCGTGGCCCTCGGCGTCGTCACCCTGCCGATCGCGCTCGCCGCCGGCATCCGTCATCTGCGTCGCTTCGTCGCCGCGGAGGACTCCCGGGCAGGGCTGTTCTGGGACGACGTGCGTGCCGGCATCCTGCCGTCGCTCGTCGTGGGTGTTCCGGCCGTGCTGATCGCGGGAGTGCTCGCACTCGACGTCGTGCTCGCAGGGTCGGGCGCGCTGCCGGGCGGAGAGGTCATCGCGGTCATCGGCTGGGCGGGCCTGCTCGCTCTCGCCGTCGCGATTCTCTTCGCGGCAGGAGCCTGGTCTCCCCAGCAGGGGTGGCGTGCAGCGGTGCGCGGGATTCCCGCAGCCATCCGAGCGGATGCCGCTGGTGCCGCCTACATCGCGGCCGCTGCGGTCTTCACCGGGGTCGTGACCTGGGCGCTCGCGCCGCTGTTCATCGCGGGGATCGGCTGTGCGGCGCTCGCCGTCGTCGCCGTGCCCGCGCGTCGCAGGCGCGGAGTGCACCGCGCGGAATGAGAAGGTAGTCGTTGGCGCACGCGCGGACAGACGGAGGCATGCCATGGCGGTAGGGGTGAAGGACGTCGCTGCTGCGGCCGGCGTCTCGGTCGGCACCGTCTCGAATGTCCTCAATCAGCCGGAGCGCGTGTCAGCCAAGACGGTCGAGCGCGTGCAGCGGGTGATCCAGGAGCTCGGCTTCGTGCGCAACGACGCGGCCAGACAGCTGCGCGCCGGTCGCAGCCGCAGCATCGGACTCGTGGTTCCCGACATCGGCAACCCGTTCTTCGCCGAGGTGGTCAGGGGAGCGGAAGATCGAGCAGCGGATGCCGGAATGACCGTGTTGCTCGGCAACAGCGACGAGCGTGACGAGCGCCAGGTGGCGCATCTCGAGCTCTTCCAGGAGCAGCGGGTCAACGGTGTCCTGCTCACCCCGGCGACGGACGATCTCACGGCCGTGCACCGCTTCGCCGCCGGCGGCATGCCGGTGATCCTCGTCGACCGCGAAGTCGAGGAGGGTGTGCTGCCCTCGGTCTCGGTCGATGACGTCGAGGGCGGGCGTCTGGCCGCAGACCATCTGCTGTCTTCAGGGCGTCGTCGCCTGGCCTTTGTCGGAGGGCCGCAGTCGGTGCAGCAGGTCGCCGATCGTCTTCGCGGAGTGCAGCTCGCCGTCGAGGCGCACCCCGATGTGACGCTCGAGGTGTTCGAGCAGTCGGCGCTCACGGTTCTGCAGGGCAGGGCTGCCGGTGAGGCCATCGCTGCGCGTCCGGCGGAGTCTCGACCCGACGCCGTCTTCGCCGCCAACGACCTGCTCGCCGTGGGGCTGCTGCAGGCGTTCAGCTTCGGCTCCGGCATCCGCGTGCCTCACGACATCGCGATGGTCGGATACGACGACATCGACTTCGCCTCGGCCACCGTCGTGCCGCTGAGTTCGGTGCGCCAGCCGGCCAGGCTGCTCGGCTGGACCGGCGTCGACCTGCTGCTCAAGGAGCTCGATGGGGTCGAGCACGACCGTCGGGTGCGCTTCCAGCCCGAACTCGTGGTGCGGGAGTCGAGCTCCGGCGGTCGTTGACCCCCGATTCGTTCCTGCCAGACGAACCCGTTATGCTTGCAAGGTGCATCCGCTCTTCACGGTTCGGATGCCTGGAGACGTCGCATAGTCCGGCCGAGTGCACCACCCTGCTAAGGTGGAGTCCCCTCACGGGGACCAGGGGTTCAAATCCCCTCGTCTCCGCAGTCTGAGGTCTCAGGACATCATGAACGGCTGAACCCCCGGTTTCGGGGGTTCAGCCGTTTTTTCGTTGGTAGTTCTTGGTCGGGTCGAGGGTCAGTGGCGCGACGGTCTCACATCGGCGTTACCCGGATGTGAGCAGAACGTTCGCTCGGCGTAACAGCGACTCGTCTCTCCGCGAAACACCGGTTCTCTACGGTCGGACTACGGACAGAGGAGGGCTCGTGATCGCTCGTGGCAGCACATCGGCAGATGTCGTGGTGGTCGGTGCAGGCATGGTCGCGCATCGTTTCGTCGAGAGTCTGCTCCGGTCCGAGGGCGATACGCGCTCCGTCACCCTGATCGGCGAGGAAGCACGAGCGCCCTACGACCGCGTCGGGCTGTCCTCATACTTCGCGGGTGCCAGCGCCGACGACCTCGAGCTCGACGCCGGCGTCCTTGCCGACGACCGAGTGCACTTCATCCGAGACGACCGGGTCATAAGCATCGATCGCAGCGCGCGGTCGGTGCGCACGCGGTCAGGCGCGATCCATGCGTACGGCACGCTCGTACTCGCGACCGGTTCGTATGCACTGCGGCCGGCGATCGACGGGGCGAAACTCCCCGGATGCTTCGTGTATCGGACGATCGACGACCTCTCGGCGATCCGTGATTTCGTCGCACACCGTGAGGTGCAGCTCGGGCGCCCGCTTCGCGGCACGGTCATCGGTGGTGGTCTGCTCGGGCTCGAAGCCGCGGGTGCGCTGCAGGGGCTCGACGTCGGATGCACCGTCGTGCAGTCCGCCGACCGGCTCATGTCCGCGCAGCTCGACCTGGCGGGCGGAACGGTACTCCGGCGCCTCATCGAATCGAAGGGGATCGCGGTCCGAACCGGGACGCGGACGACACGCCTGGACCCGGATGCATCGGGGGCAGTCGCGACACTGCAGTTCCAGGACGGCACCATGCACGACACCGACATCGTGATCTTCACGGTCGGCGTTCGTCCGCAGGACTCGCTCGCAAGGCTCGCTCAGCTCGATGTGCATCCGTCCGGCGGTGTGCTGATCGATTCCCGGTGCCGCACCGCCGACGAGCACATCCTCGCGATCGGTGAGGTCGCCAACTACGACGGGCGCTCGGTCGGGCTCGTCGCCCCGGGGTACGCGATGGCGGAGGTGGCGGCGACCCGACTGCTCGGGGGCGACGCGACGTTCCCCGGGTACGACGAATCGGCCAAGCTCAAGCTCTCGGGTGTCGACGTCGCGAGTTTCGGCGACGCGATGGCCGTCACCCCCAATGCCCTCGACGTGGCGTACACCGACCCGGTGAGCGGCGTCTACAAGAAGCTCGTCCTCTCCGATGACGCGAAGACGCTGCTCGGTGGCATCCTCGTCGGCGACGCCTCGGCCTACGGGGCCCTGCGTCCGTTGGTGGGCGCGCCACTGGGTGCCGACCCCGCCGCCTATCTGTTGCCCGAGGCCGGTGCCGCCCTCCCCGACAACGAACTCTCAGACGACGCGGTCGTCTGTTCCTGCTCGAATGTGACCGCCGGGCGTATCCGCGAGGCCGTCCACGCGGAGGGCTGCACGGATGCCGCAGCCGTGAAGGCGTGCACCAAGGCGGGCGCCACGTGCGGATCGTGCATCTTCGCCGTGAAGAAGATCGTCGGGCAGGAGATGACCAAGCTCGGGCAGACGACTTCCGATGCGTTGTGCGAGCACTTCGTGATGTCACGCCGGCAGCTCTTCGACGCTGTGCGGGTGTCGGAGCTCTCGACTTTCAGCGCGATCATCGCGCGCTTCGGCACCGGGCGTGGCTGCGACATCTGCAAGCCGGCCCTCGCCAGCATCCTTGCCGTGCTGGTCGGAGCGCATGTCCTCGACGGTGAGAACGCTTCGCTGCAGGACACCAACGATCACGTGATGGCCAACATGCAGAAAGATGGCACCTATTCGGTGGTGCCGAGGATGCCTGGGGGCGAGGTCACGCCGGCGGGGCTCATCGCGATCGGCAACATCGCCGAGTCGTACGGCCTCTACACGAAGATCACGGGCGGACAGCGCATCGACATGTTCGGTGCCCGCCTCGAGCAGCTGCCGCAGATCTGGCAGCGACTGGTCGACGCCGGCTTCGAGTCGGGACAGGCGTACGGCAAGGCGCTGCGAACGGTGAAGTCATGCGTCGGCTCGACTTGGTGTCGTTACGGGGTGCTCGACGCGGTGGGGATGGCGGTGCGGCTGGAGTTGCGCTACCGCGGACTGCGAGCGCCGCACAAGCTCAAGGTGGGCGTCTCCGGGTGCGCACGAGAATGCGCGGAGGCTCGCTCGAAGGACGTCGGGGTGATCGCGACCGAGACGGGCTGGAACATGTACGTCGGCGGCAACGGAGGGTTCTCGCCGAGGCACGCTGAGCTTCTCGCGTCTGGTCTCGACGACGAGGAGCTGATCCGCGCCATCGACCGCTTCTTCATGTACTACATTCGCACCGCGGATCGTCTGCAGCGCACCGCCGGGTGGTGCGCAGAGCTCGACGGCGGGCTGGATGGACTGCGGTCGGTGATCTTCGACGACGACCTCGGCATCTGCGATGACCTCGACACGGCGATGTCCGTGCACGTCGATCGCTACGAGGACGAATGGGCCGCGACCCTGCGGGACCCGGTGAAGCTCCGGCGGTTCGAGTCGTTCGTGAACGCGACGGACACCCCCGACCCCTCCCTCGCCTATGTGGCGGAACGAGGCCAGGTGCGCCCGGCCACGGCGGAGGAGCGCAGCGACGGTTCGGTATTGATCGCGGGCACGACGCTGGAGGTGCGGCGGTGACCACCACCGGCAGTCGAGTTCGAGTGTGCCGTGTCGGCGATTTGGAGGTCGAGCGCGGCAGGGCTGCGCTCTTCGGGACGGTCCAGGTCGCACTCTTCCTGCTGGCGGACGCTTCGGTGCACGCCGTGTCGAATCTCGACCCGTACAGCGGTGCGCACGTCATGTCACGCGGCATCGTCGGCAGCCGGGGCGAGGCGGCGACCCTTGCGTCGCCGATGCACAAGCAGGTGTTCGATCTGCGCACGGGCGAATGCCTCGAGACGCAGGGCAGGGAACCCGCTTCGCTGCGGGTGTGGAGCGTGGTCGTCGTCGACGATCACGTCGAGCTCGACATCGAGGAGATCCGATGACCGTGATGCTGGGTGTCAATCTGGCGGGACGCGACGTGCTGCTCGTGGGAGGAGGTCAGGTGGCCGCGAAGCGGCTCTCTCGCTTCCTCGCCGAGGGCGCGAGTGTGCGGATCGTCGCACCGGCGCTGCACGAGGACACTGTGCGGCTCGTGGAGAGTCACGGAGTCGCCTGGCAGGGTCGGGAGTTCCGCGCGGCGGACCTCGCGGGTGCGTGGCTGGTGCACACCGCGACTGGCGACGTCCATGTGGATCGCGCGGTCGGCGAGCAGTGCGAGCTGCAGCGGGTCCTCTGCATCAACGCCTCGGACGGCGCACACGGATCGGCCAGGCTGACTGCACAGGCGGAAGTCGGCGACGTGACGGTCGCGGTCACCAGCACCGTCGGCGCGGATCCTCGCCGCTCCATGGCCGTGCGCGATGCGATCATCGCTCTGGTCGGCGATGGCCGCCTGCCGCTCCGGCGCAGGCGGGGCGGGCGCAGCGGCCGTGTCGACCTGGTCGGCGGCGGTCCTGGTCCCGCGGATCTGATGACCGTGCGCGCGAGGAGACTGATCGCGGAGGCCGATGTGCTCGTCACCGATCGACTCGGACCGGCAGCCGAGATCGTGCAGGGACTCGCCCCCGATGTCGAGGTGATCGACGTGGGCAAGCAGCCGGGACGACACCCGGTCCCGCAGGAGGAGATCAACCGGATCATCGTCGAGCGCGCCGCTGCCGGTCTGCGGGTGGTGCGTCTCAAGGGCGGCGACCCGTTCGTCTTCGGGCGTGGGGGCGAAGAGATGCTCGCCTGCCTCGCTGCAGGTATCCCGGTCGACGTCACCCCGGGGATCACGAGCGCGATCGCGGTGCCGCAGTCCGCCGGCATCCCGGTCACGCATCGCGGCACGGCGGCCGCCTTCCACGTCGTGAACGGGCAGGGCGGGCTCGGGCCGGGTACCTTGGAGGCCATGGCTGATGCGACGGTGACGACGGTCATCCTGATGGGCGTCGCAGTTCTCGGGCGACTGGTGGAATCCGCGATCGCGCACGGCGTTCCGAAGGACCGTCCGGTCGCATTCGTAGAGAGCGGGCACACACCGCAGCAGCGCACGACGCGCACGACCCTCGGGCGTGCCGTCGAGGACGCTCTCGCCGTCGGGCTCCGCAATCCCGCCGTGATCGTGATAGGAGAGGTCGCGAGCGAGCGCCTGCTGCTGCCCTCGCCGTCGACCATCGGGGCTGCTCTGGCGTGACGATCCGTGCCCCCCTCTCGCCGGCTCTGGCCGGATGCACCATCGTCGTGGCCGCAGACAGGCGCGCGGGCGACCTCGTCACCGCTCTCGAACGCCGAGGGGGGCAGGTCTACCGTGCGCCGGCGCTGAGCATCATCCCGAACGAAGACGACGAGGATCTGCTCGCCTGCACCCGTGATCTGATCGCGGATCCGCCGGACATCGTGATCGTGACGACGGGCGTCGGGTTTCGCGGCTGGATCGACGCAGCGCACGAGAACGATCTGGCAGAAGAGCTGTCGACCGCGCTCACAGGTGCTCAGTTCGTCGCTCGGGGGCCGAAGGCGCACGGCGCGATCCAGCAGGCGGGGTTCACAGCCGACTGGGTTGCGGAGTCCGAGACCTCGGCGGAGGTGGCCGAGTACCTCACGGCTGAGGGCGTCGCCGGGCGTCGCATCGCGATCCAGCACCACGGTGCGGGTGCCGACGGACTCGACGCGTTGCTCGCCGACCTCGGCGCCGATGTCGTGAGCATCACGGTCTACCGCTGGGGGCCGCCGCCCGACCCGCAGATCGTGCACCGCTCCGTGATGCAGGCCGGCTCCGGCGAGGTCGACGCCGTGCTCTTCACCTCCGCGCCGGGTGCAGCCGAGTGGGTCCGGGCCGCGATCCGCGCTGACACGCTCGACGCGATCCGCCGACGCGCGGAGGCTGGACGTCTGCTGCTCGCAGCCGTCGGCCCTATCACGGCGGCACCGCTGCGCAGCGCTGGGCTGCACGCCACGCTCGCCGCGCGCGGAAGGCTCGGTTCGCTGGTTCGCTGCGTCGTCGACTACTTCGCCTCCGGAGCAGCCCCGCAGCGGCGAACGGCTGCGGGCACCATGGAGATGCGCAGCCGCGGCGTGCTGCTCGACGGGCGCTTCGTGCCGCTCTCCCGTGCCGGCTCCAGCATCCTCAGCGAACTCTTCGATGCTGCGGGCCGGGTGGTCTCCAGGGAACAGCTCGGGCTCGTGTTGCCGCGGGGCGGCGAGAACGTGCATGCCGTCGAGATGGCGGTCGCGCGGCTCCGCGAGGCGCTCGGTGGAGCCACCGCCATCCAGACAGTCGTGAAGCGCGGGTATCGGCTCACCATGGAGGAAACCGAATGACCACACTCGTCGCCTGCTCTCACGGCACGGACTCACCGGCGGGACGGCGCACGGTCGAGGCGCTCGTCGACCTCGTTCGGCAGGGGATACCGGACTCGCGGGTCGTGCAGGCGTTCGTCGACGTGCAGGAGCCCACGTTGCTCGATGTGATCGAGCAGGAGCGGGTGCTCGACGACGTCATCGTGGTGCCGCTGCTGCTGTCGGTCGGCTTCCACACGGCCGTCGATATCGCTGACGCCGTGCGGCCGCACGACAACGTCCGGCAGGGGGAGCCGTTGGGCACACACCCGCTGATCGCCCAGGTGCTGGCCACCCGTCTGTATGCGGCCGTCGAGGGCATGTGGCGCCCGGGCGACCACGTCGTTCTCGCTGCCGCCGGTTCGAGCAATCCGGCAGCCGTCGCCGATGTCGCTGCGGCGTCGGAGCACCTCGCTCGCCTCATCCCCGCCCCGATCACGATCGGATACGCCTCGGCAATCGATCCGAAGATCGGGGAGGCCGTCGCCGCAGCACGGCGAGACGGGGCGACACGGGTGATCGCGGCGAGCCACGTCCTGGCTCCCGGATACTTCGCCGGACTCGTGGAGAAGTCCGGCGCGGACCGGGTATCCGCCCCCCTCGGTGCCGACGAGCGGATCGCGGACGTCATCATCGATCGATTCCGCTCCGCCTGACGCGTATGCGAAACGCCCGGCACGGCGCGCGCAGGGGAAGAGGGCGGATGCCGCAGCATCCGCCCTCTTCCCCTCGGTGTCAGACGCGCGAGGGCTCGAGTTCCGAGCTGGCCTCCTGGCGGGTCACCGAGGTGGTGTCGGCGGGTGCTTCGGCCATGACGGAGCGCGTCCGGCGCAGGGCAGCGCGTGCTTCGCGGGTCTTCCGAGCCTTCGGGCGTCCGTGCGTGAAGTAGATCGGGAGCCCGACGAACACGAGACCCCCGACGAGATTGCCGACGACGGTGGGCAGCTCGTTCCAGACGATGTAGTCCCACACCGTGAAGTCGGCGCCCATCAGCAGGCCTGACGGGAACAGGAACATGTTGACGATGGAGTGCTCGAAGCCCATGTAGAAGAACAGCATGATCGGCAGCCACATCGCGACGATCTTGCCGATCGTGCTGTCCGAGACCATGGCCAGCACGACGCCCGTCGAAACCATCCAGTTGCAGAGCACGCCACGTATGAACAGAGTCAGCATCCCGGCTGCGCCGTGGTCGGCGTACCCGACCGTGCGACCGTGTCCGATTTCGCTGATCGCCTCGCCGACGGCGCTCGGCGCGGTCGAGAACCCGTAGGTGAAGTAGATCGCCATCAGGATCGCCACCAGGAAGGCGCCGCCGAAATTGCCGAGGAAGACGAGGCCCCAGTTGCGCATCAGCGACCCGAACGTCGCTCCGGGGCGACGGTCGAGCACTGCGAGTGGCCCGAGAGTGAAGACTCCGGTGAGCAGGTCGTACCCGAGCAGATAGAGCATCACGAACCCGACCGGGAAGAGCACTGCGCCCAGGAGCGGCTGACCGGTCTGCGTCGAGACCGTGACGGCGAAAGCCGCGGCGATCGTCAGCAGGGCGGCGCCCATGAAGGCGCGGATGAGGGTGTCGCGAGTGGACAGCTGCAGTTTGTATGCGCCGGCGTCGACCATGCGGGTGGCGAGCTCGGCGGGCTTGATGTATGACACATGACCTCCACGGGACGGGAGCACGGATGCTCAGCTGAATCGAGCATGGACGAGCGGCGTTTCCGGCGACCACACGCGAAGTTACGTCTGTGGAGCGAACGCCTCACTTCATCGATCCGGCGGTGTGAGATGTGCAGCCTTCGTCGGTCTGGTCCGCAGTAGATTTCCTGGTCAGAGGCTCATTCTGAGTTCTTTGCCGCGAGGGCATCCGCAAGATACGAAGCCGTCGTGCTCCTGCTCGCCGAGGCGATGGAGTGCGGAGTCCCTTGCGCCACGACCGTTCCACCGAGGTCTCCGGCGCCAGGACCCATGTCGATCACCCAGTCGGCCTGCGCGACCACGCGCATGTCGTGCTCGACCATCACGACCGTGTTGCCGGCGTCCACGAGATGCTGCAGATGCACGAGCAGCCGATCGGTGTCGGACGGATGCAGCCCTGAGGTGGGCTCGTCGAGCAGGTAAAGGGTGTCGCCGTGCTGGGCACGCCGGAGTTCGGATGCCAGCTTCACGCGCTGCGCCTCACCGCCGGAGAGCTCCGTCGCCGACTGGCCCAGCGGCAGATACCCCAGTCCCACGTCGAGAAGGGCGTCGAGGTGTCGAGCGACGTCGGCATCGTCGGCGAAGAGAACACGCGCGTCGTTCACGCTCAGGGCGAGCACGTCGGCGATGGTGTGCCCGTGGAGTTCGATCTCGAGGGTGTCCGGGTTGTAGCGGGTGCCGCCGCACGTGCTGCAGGGAGCATGGACGGTGGGGAGGAAGAGCAGTTCCACCTCCACCGTTCCCTCGCCCTTGCAGGTGGGGCATCGTCCGCTCGGCAGATTGAACGAGAACCGGCTCGCGGCGTATCGCCGACGGCGTGCTTCCGGAGTCGCGGCGAACAGAGCCCGGACGCGGTCGAAGAGCCCCGTGTACGTCGCCACGTTCGATCGTGACGTGCGGCCGATCGGCTTCTGGCTGACCTGCACGACCCGGCGCACGCGGCCGGCGGGACCGGACGCGCGCCCCGCCGTCTCCGCCGTCGGCGAGGAGAACAGCGGATCAGCTGTCGCGACGCTCTGCTCGTCTCTCGACGTGTCGATCGTCGAGCCGTCCACCTCGCTGGAGAGGCTCTTCTGCAGCAGATCGGGCAGGGCCTGGGTGACGAGAGACGTCTTGCCCGATCCGGAGACGCCGGTGACGGCGGTGAGACAGCCCAGCGGGATCGACACCGAGACGCTGCGGAGGTTGTTCCGTGAGACGTCGGTGAGCACGAGTTCGCCGTCGGGCTCGCGAGGGCCCGCCTTCGGCGTCTGCTGTTCGGCGCGCGAGGCATCGGCGAACAGGTAGCGCCGGGTCTGGGAATCCTCGGCCTCGCGGAGCCCGTCGATCGGACCCGAGTAGACGATCTCGCCGCCTGTGGCTCCCGCGCCGGGGCCGATGTCGACGATCCAGTCCGCGTGCCGGATCACGTCGAGGGAATGCTCGACGAAGAAGACCGTGTTGCCCGAGTCCCTGAGCGAGCGGAGGATTCGCACGAGCGCTTCGCCGTCGGCGGGATGCAGCCCGGCAGACGGCTCGTCGAGCACGAACATGACCCCGAACAGCTGCGAGAGCACCTGGGTCGCGAGACGCATGCGCTGCAGCTCCCCGGACGAGAGGGTGGGAGTCGACCGATCCAGCGAGAGGTATCCCAGACCGAGCTCGATGATCGGAGAGACCCTGTCGCGCAGCTCGTCGACCAGACGCTGCGCGGCGAGCTGCTTCTCGGGCGCGAGCGCTTCGCTGTCGGACCCGGCGGCCGATCCGCCGTCGGACGGGTTGAGGGCCGTCTCGAGGAGAGCCGAGAGGTCGGCCAGCGGCAGCGCGGCCATCTCGGTGATGTCGAGACCGGCGAACGTCACGGCGAGCGCCTCGGGCTTCAGTCGGCGTCCGTCGCACATCGGGCAGCGGACGCTGATCATGAAGCTCGCCGCCTTCTCTCGCATCTTCGCGCTCTTCGAGTGGGCGAAGGTGTTGAGCACATACTGCTTCACGCCGACGAACGTGCTCATGTACGACGGTTCGATGCCGGCGGCGACTGCTTTGCGCACCTGCGCCGGACCGCGGTCGGTGAAGACCGGAACCTGAGGAGATTCCTCGGTGTACAGCACCCACCGGCGCTGCTCCTCGGGCAGATCGCGCCACGGGATGTCGATGTCGTAGCCGAGAGAGATCAGGCTGTCGATGAGCTGCTTGCCGTGCCACGCCCTCGGCCAGGCGTCAAGAGCACGGTCGCGGATCGACAACGACTCGTCGGGGACCATGAGGCGCAGGGGCACGTCGTAGACCTGCCCGATCCCGTGGCACTGCGGGCACGCGCCCTGCACGGTGTTCGCGGAGAAATCCTCTGCGAACAACGGCTCCGCCCCAGGCGGGTAGGTGCCGACGCGTGAGAACAGCATGCGCACGACGTTGCCGATCGACGTGGCGCTGCCGACGGTCGACCGAGCACTTCCTGCGGTGCGCTGCTGGGGGAGGGCGACCGCCGGGGGCAGCCCCTCGATGGCATCGACGTCGGGGATGTCGACCTGGCTCATCAGGCGCCTCGCATAGGGCGCCACCGACTCGAAGTACCGACGCTGGGCTTCGGCGTACAGCGTGCCGAACGCCAGCGAGCTCTTGCCCGAGCCCGAGACGCCCGTGAAGGCGACGAGAGCGTCACGAGGAATCGCGACGTCGACATCGCGAAGGTTGTGCACACGTGCGCCGGTCACGACGATGGAGTTCGACGTGCCCGAGCGCTTCGACGGTGGGGTCCTGCCCATCATGGACCTCTTCTCGTCTCCCGCGAAGAGCGGGGGTGGATGCGGCGATCGCCGTCTCTGCGCCACGCTACCCCGCCCGTCGACTTCGCGGGGGTGCTTGACAGCGGTCGGTCGATCGGGAAGGCGGGCCGATCAGCCGAGTCGCACGAAGGCATCCCGGATGGCGCTGGCGACCGCAGTCCATGCCCGGGGTCGGACGCCAGAAAACGCTATCCTGGAGACCTTCCCCCGCCTGCAGAGGAGCATCGTCCATGCCCATCGCCGCTGATGACCCCCGCCTGACGCACGCCTACGAGGCCGCGTCCACCCGCTATACCGACGTGCCGTTCCAGCGCGCGGGCGCGAGCGGCGTCCAGCTGCCCAAGGTGTCGCTCGGCCTCTGGCAGAACTTCGGACGCGATCGCACCTTCGACAGCCAGCGCGAGATCGTGCTGCACGCGTTCGACCGCGGAGTCGTGCACATCGACCTCGCCAACAATTACGGCCCGCCCTACGGATCAGCCGAATCGACGTTCGGTGCGGTGCTCGACAGCGGCCTGGCCCGCTACCGAGACGAGCTGTTCGTCACGACCAAGGCGGGCTACGACATGTGGCCGGGGCCCTTCGGCGACGGCGGCTCGCGCAAATACCTCACGCGCTCGCTCGAACAGAGCCTGCAGCGCATGAACACCGACTATGTGGACGTGTTCTATTCGCACCGCCCCGACCCCGAGACGCCGCTCGACGAGACGGTGACGGCTCTCGTCGACATCGTGCGCAGCGGAAAGGCGCTCTACGTCGGCATCTCGAACTATCCGGCGGAGCTCGCCCGTCGTGCGTACGAGTTGCTGGCAGACCAGGGAGTGAAGCTGCTGCTGCACCAGCCCCGATACTCGCTGTTCGACCGCACTCCCGAGGCAGAGCTGTTCCCGGCGCTGCGCGAGCTGAAGGTCGGCAGTGCGGTCTTCTCGCCGCTCGCCCAGGGCCTGCTCACCGGCAAGTACATCGACGGTGACGTGCCCGCTGACTCGCGCGCGGCGAACAGTCACTTCCTCAACGGATCGGCCCTCACCGACAGCTACCTCGAGCGCATCCGCGGCATCGACCGCGTCGCGAAGGAGGCGGGTCTGTCGATCCCGCAGCTCGCCGTCGCGTGGGTGCTGCGCGACCCGGTGGTGACGACCGCGATCATCGGAGCGTCGCGCACCGGCCAGATCGACGACGCCGTGGCTGCGAGCCAGGTCGCGCTGACGGATGACGTCATCGCCGCTCTCGAGGAGTTCGCTGCAGCGCCTGGCACCAGCGTGGTCTGAACAGAGTCCCTGAGCGGGATTCCGCGGTGACATCCGTCCGTACGTTCGGGCTGTCCGAGTGGACTCCCCGGACTTTTCTGCGGCCGCCGCGTAATATTCGCGGCGTCAGCGGGTCTGGTTAGTGGAAGCCCCGACGAACGGGAGCGTCCGCAACGGATCCCGAGGAGCATCAGATGACCATCGCCAAAGTGGAGTTACGGGCGCACCAGTGGGTCCATCGCAGCCCCGTTCCGCTGCCCGAGCTCGCTTTCCAGCACATCCTCGCGGCGATTCTGCGGGGTGACTACGTGTCTGGCGACAAGCTCGACACCGCGCTCTTCGCTCAGGAGCTCCACATGTCGCTGAACCCGATCCGTGAAGCGATCATCCGGCTCCGAGACATCGGATTGGTCGAGGTGACGCCCGCCCGCTACACCAAGGTCGCCGATTTCACCGCCGCCGATTCCTGCGCAGCCCTCAGCTATGCCGGTGTCCTCGCCGGCACAGCGCTGAGGAAGGCGCTGCCGACGACGGGCGAGGGACTGCGCTCAGATCTCGCGGCCTATGCCGAAGAGATCGGCGGCGCTGACGGGGCCGTCGGCCGCAACGCGGCGGTGATCGGGTTCCTCACTGCCGTGACCGACCTCATCGAGCATCCGCGGCAGGCGATCCACCTCGTCGAGGCCACGATCCTGGCCCAGTGCGCCCTGCAGTTCTCCGGGGTCACTCGCGGCGATGTGACGCAGGTGCGATCCGCCGCGGCTGGAGCCGCCGCGCACGCGATGCGCGCGGGTGAGCCGTATGCCGCTGAGAAAGCCGTTCGCGCTCTTTTCGAGAATCTGGCTTAGCCCACGGTCTCGTTGTCGAGATCAGAGCCTTCACCCCCGAGGCTCGGAGCACCCTGCCTGACGCGTCGATAGAGTCGACCCATGGCTGCGACGAAGGTGCTGTTCATCGGTGGAACCGGAATCATCTCCTCGGCGGCGAGCGCGCTCGCCGCGAGCAGGGGCATGGAGGTGACGCTGCTGAACCGCGGGCAGTCGCGTCGGGAGCCTGCGGAGGGCGTCGAGGTGCTGACGGCCGACATCGCGGATGCTGCCGCGGTCGACGCCGCGCTCGCCGGGCGTGAGTTCGACGTCGTCGCCGACATGATCGCGTTCACGCCCGACCAGGTGCAGCGCGACATCGACCGCTTCGACGGCCGCACGGGGCAGTACGTGTTCATCAGCTCGGCATCCGCCTATCAGAAGCCCGTCGCACGCCTGCCGATCACCGAGTCCACTCCGCTGCGCAACCCGCACTGGCAGTACTCGCGAGACAAGATCGCGTGCGAAGACCTGCTCACCACCGCCTATCGCGATCGCGGCTTCCCGGTCACGGTGCTGCGACCCTCGCACACCTATGACAAGTGGACGATCCCGGCCTTCGGCGGCTGGACGGCGATCGATCGCATCCGCCGCGGTGAGGAGATCATCGTGCACGGCGACGGCACATCGCTGTGGACGCTCACTCATTCGAGCGACTTCGCGGTCGGATTCGCCGGCCTGCTCGGCAATCCGCTCGCCCATGGCGACACCTTCCAGATCACCAGCGACTTCGTCTACACCTGGAACGAGATCTACTCGATCCTCGGTCGTGCGGCCGGGGCCGAGCCGAGGATCCGCTACGCGACGAGCGCGGCGATCGAGGAGGCTGCGCCCGACCGCGCCGGTCAGCTCACGGGCGACATGGCGCACTCGGTCGTCTTCGACAACACGAAGATCCGCCGAGTCGTGCCCGACTTCGCCCCCGTCGTGCCCCTGCACACGGCGGCGCGAGAGATCATCGACTGGCACGACGCGCACCCCGACCTGCAGCGTGTCGACCCCGCCGTGAACGCCCTGTTCGACGGCCTGCTCGTTTGACGCAGGCTCAGCCGGCGGCGAGCACCGCGAGCACGTTGCCTGCGGGGTCCTTGAACCAGGCGATGTCGGGCCCTCTATCGGGGCCGCCCCGAAGGATGCCCTTCTCGTCGGTGTCGAAGTCCGAGTCGTCATAGATCTTCGTCACGACTCCGCGCCCGTTGAGCTCATCGACGGCGGCGTCGACGTCGTCGACCGGGAAGTTGAGGATCGTGAAGCTCGCAGGCTCATGATTCGGCTTGGCGTAGACGAGGATCGACCCGCCGTCGGGCAGGCTGATGTCGAGGAACCCCATGGCATTGACGGTGACATCCATGCCAAGGGTGTCGCCGTAGAAGGAGCGGGCGGCGTCGATGTCGTCGACGCTGAATCCGCTGAACGCGTGTGCTGTCTGGAAGGCGGTCATGCGTTCAGCATGCGCCGCTCCGGGCGAGGTGTCCAGACCCTATGGGCGCACCTGGTTCACGAGACCGTCGCCGGAGAGCAGTCGGGTGACGTTGTCGTCGACGAGCCGGGCCGCACCCACCGGCCGGTTGCCGGCGATGTGCGGAGTGATGAGCAGGTTCGGCGCGTCCCACAGCGGGTCGGATGCCGGGAGCGGCTCGGATTTCGTGACATCGATCGCCGCTGCGCGCAACTGCCCTGACTCGAGCGCCGCGATCAGCGCGCTCTCGTCGACGGTCGCTCCTCGGCCGACGTTCACGAAGACGGCCCCCGGCGTGAGCGCACCGAAGACCTCGGCATCGAACAGGTCGGCGGTCTCGTCGGTGGCGGGCAGGATCGACACCAGTACGTCGGTGTCGGCGAGAACATCCGCCGCATCGGCATCCGCGTGCACCTCGAAGCCCGACCGCTTTCCGGCGGTGCGGGCGATGCCCTGCACCTCGGCGCCGAGTGCGGTGAGCGACGGCGCGAGGGTCGAGGCGATCGATCCGAAGCCCCAGATCGTCACGCGCGCACCGGCGAGCGTGTGCAGCGCGCGGGTCTCGGCAGCACTCTGCTCGTCGTTGAACTCGTCGTCCCAGCGATGCTCGCGCTGGGCGTCGCGCAGCCGGTCGAGGCGGCGCACCGCGCTCAGGATCAGCGCCAGGGCGTGTTCGGCGACGGGGCCGTCGTGCAACGAGCGACCCGAGCAGATGCGCACATCCGCCCCGAACCCGGCATTCAGCACCGCGTCCGCTCCCGAGGCGAGCGCCTGCACGAGCTGGAGCCGGGGCAAGGCGCGGGCTGCGTCCTGCAGCCACGACGACGAGTTGTGCCAGACGACCAGCACCTCGGCGTCACGGTGCTCATCGGGGATGTCCGTGTCGATGTCGTAGACGACGGTCTCGACGTCTGCGGTGAGCGGCAGCTCGATGGTGTTCGGGATCAGGATCTTCATGTGCGTCTCCATGTCACGGCGGTCAGTGAGGGGATTCGGTGGACTCGCGCCAGATCACGGTGAGCAGTCCGTCGGGTTTCGTCGGCGGCTCTCCACCGCGCACGGCGGCGATGAGGCGATGCATCGAGTACGCCCCCAGTCTCTCGCGATCCTGCGAGACGCTGGTGAGCGAGGGCACGAGGAACGCGCTCTGGGGGTGGTCGTCCCACCCGGTGACGGCGACGTCTTCGGGCAGTTTCCATCCGCGCCTGGTCGCGGCGCGGATGGCGCCCGTCGCGATGACGTCGTTCGCGGCGATCACTGCCAGGGGCGGTGCGTCAGCGGGCAGCGCGTCCACGGCGGCCTCGCCCGCGCTGCCGCTCCACTCCCCGCCGAACACCCCCAGCGACTCGAGTCCGAGACGGGCGATCGTGTCGAGGTAGGCGGTGCGGCGGGCCCGCGCCGACGGGAAGTCCTCTGGGCCGGCCAGGTGCACGAATCTCCTGTGGCCCTGCGCGGCGAGGCGCTCGATCATCTCGGCGATCGGGCGTGAGTCGGTGAACTCGCCGGTCATGTGCATGGCGTCGTCGAACTCGCCGACCGACAAGACGACGGGTCCGCCGCTGACCTTCGTGTCGACGAGGGGGAGGGGACTGAAGGCGAGTATGCCCTCGTACTGTCCGGAGTCGACGAGCTCGGCGAGGCGCTCGTCGCGCGCCGTCTCATCCTGGGGCAGGCTCACGACCTCGACGACGTACCCGTCTTCGCGGGCGGCGGAGATCGCACCCGACAGCAGGGTGAGCGGGTTCATCGTGGCGATCGGCACGACGACCGCGAGTCGCCCGGTGCGGTGCGTGCGCATCGATCGGGCGGCGAGATTCGGTCGGTAGTTCAGCTCGGATGCCGCTCGCAGCACCTTCTCGCGGGTGGCCTCCGAGATTCCGGCGCGCCCGGTGAACACGAACGACACCGTCGACTGCGACACCCCGGCGAGGTGTGCGACGTCATGGCTCGTCGGCCGTTTGTGCATGGCATCCGTCCTCTCGGGGCTTGACGTGACCGGTATGCCTCTCGATAGTATCTACTACGTCTTAGTAATACGTAGTAACATCTCATCGGGGAGGCAGCGAATGCTCAGGATCGGGATCATCGGCACCGGCGGGATCGCGGATGCGCACATCAGCGGATACCTCGCTTTCGCGGACGACTGCGAGATCGCGGCGCTCGCCGACGTGATCCCCGGCAGGGCGGAGCAGAAGGCCGAGGCCTTCGGGCTCGCGGATGCGGCGACGTTCGACGATCCGCTCGAGATGATCGCCCACGGGGGTCTCGACATCGTGAGCATCGCGACCCCTCCCTCGACGCACGCCTCGCTGGCGATCGCCGCCCTTGACGCGGGGATCCACGTGCTCGTCGAGAAGCCGATGGCCCCCTCGCTCGAAGAGTGCGATGCGATGCTCGCAGCGCAGGAGCGCTCGGGCAGAGTGCTGTCGGTCGTGGCGCAGAACCGGTTCCGCGACGACCTCGCCGCGCTGAAAGACGTCGTCGACTCAGGTCTGCTGGGTTCGATCTCGCACGTGCGCGTCGACTCGGCATGGTGGCGAGGGCTCCCCTACTACGACCTCTGGTGGCGCGGCACGTGGGAGAAGGAGGGCGGTGGGTGCACCCTGAACCACGCCATCCACCACATCGACCTGCTGCTGTGGCTGCTGGGGAGTCCGACCGAGATCACCGCCATGCTCGCCAACGCGCAGCACGAGAACGCCGAGGTCGAGGATCTCTCGGTCGCGATCTTCCGCTACGACCGCGGGCTCGCCCAGCTGACCAGCTCGGTGGTGCACCACGGTGAGGAGCAGGCGATCGTGATCCAGGGCGCGAATGCGCGGGTGTCGCAGCCGTTCTCCGTCGTCGCAGAGCAGTCCCGGCGCGACGGGTTCCCCGAAGAGGGCGGCGCCCCCGACGTCGTGGCGCGCATCGAGGCTCTCGTCGCCGGCCGCACGCCGCTCGCTCACCTCGGCCACGAGGGTCAGATCGGCGATCTGATCGGTGCGATCCGCGACAACCGGCCGCCGATCGCCGGGGGCCAGGACGGCCGCAATGCGGTCGAGGTGGTCACCGCCATCTACAAGGCGGGGTTCGAACGCCAGTTCGTATCGCTGCCGATCGCCGCGTCAGACCCCTACTACCGAGCCGGGCAGCTGGTCGCGCACGCTCCGCACTTCTTCGAGAAGACCTCGTCGCTGGCGGAGGCGGCATCGTGACCGCATCGTCGTTCCCCGGGGGCACCTCGCTGTCGCACCTCGACGTGTATGCCGACGCCGCACCGGACGGGATCTGCGGAGGGAGCCCCCACATGCACCTCGTCTCGACGGAGGCCTACGTCGTGATCTCGGGCGAGGGTGCCCTGCAGACGATCGACGCCGACGGGTTCCGTGAGACGCCGCTGTCTGCCGGGTCGGTCGTGTGGTTCACCCCCGGCACCATCCACCGCGCAGTCAACCGCGGCGACCTGCGCGTCGTCGTGCTGATGAGCAACGCCGGGCTGCCGGAGGCCGGTGATGCCGTGCTGACCTTTCCGGCCGAGGTCGTCGGCGAACCTGACGCCTACGCCGCAGCGGTGTCGCTCGGCGGCGACGACGGCGAACGTGCTGCGCGAGCCCGACGGCGACGCGACCTCGCAGTGACGGGGTTCGAGACGCTGCGGGATGCCGTGGTCGCCGGCGACCGCACCGCGCTCGACGCCTTCCACGCCGCTGCCGCAGCGCTCGTGCACGACCGCGCCCAAGCATGGCCCGACCTGGTGCGAGAGCGCCCGCTGGCGCAGGCCGAGCACTCGCTCGCGCTCGCCGAGGCGGTGGCATCAGGCTCTGCGGCGCACCTGGCCGAGGCCCGCGTGCACCGGGCCGTACCCTCGGTGGGAGAGCGTGGATTCGGCATGTGCGGACGTCTGCGCACCTATGACGTGAACGATGAGACGTGAACGATGAGGAGACCCCGCGATGACTCGCACCTACGCCTTCGATCCGCTGCCCGAGCCGGTGGTCGGCCCCGGTGAGTTCGTGTTCGCTGCGGTGGGGCTCGACCACGGCCACATCTTCGGCATGGTCGAGCAGCTCATCGACGCGGGCGCCACCTTGTCGCTCGTCTTCGACCCCGACCCTGCGAAGCTCGCCGACTTCGTCGAGCGGTTCCCGCAGGCGCGGGCGGCCGCCAGCGAGGAGGAGGTGCTCGACGACCCCCAGGTGCGGCTCGTCGCGAGCGCATCGATCGCCAACCGGCGAGCCTCGCTCGGGGTGCGGGTGCTCGACGCCGGCAAGGACTTCTTCGCCGACAAGCCCGCGATCACGACGATGGACGACCTCGCCGCCGCGCGCGAAGCCGTCGAGCGCACCGGCCGCAAGTTCGCCGTCTACTACGGCGAGCGGGTGCACTCCGAGGCTGCGATCCTGGCCGGCCAGCTGATCGATCAAGGGGCGATCGGAACCGTGCTGCAGGTCGCGTCGTTCGGTCCGCACCGCATCGGCTCAGGCCGGCCGGACTGGTTCTATGACCCCGAGCAGTACGGCGGCATCATCTGCGACATAGGCAGCCACAACTTCGAGCAGATGCTCTACTACACGGGCGCGACCGACGGCGAGGTGGTCAGCTCGACGGTCGCCAACTACGCGCACCGCGAGACTCCGGGGCTGCAGGACTTCGGCGACGCCCACGTGGTGCTCGACAACGGCACGACCGGCTACGTGCGCGTCGACTGGTTCACCCCGGCAGGACTCGACGTCTTCGGCGACGGGCGCACCGTGCTGCTCGGCACCGACGGCTATATCGAGCTGCGCAAGTACACCGACATCACGACCGACAACGGCGGCGGACAGGTGCTGCTCGTCAACCATGACGGGCAGTACCGGTTCGACGCGACGGGCAAGACGGGGTTCCCGTTCTTCGGTCAGCTGATTCGCGACTGCCTCGACCGCACGGAACACGCGATGACCCAGCAGCACGCGTTCACGGCCGCGGAGCTCAGCATCATCGCCCAGCGCGACGCCCGGGTGCTCGCCGGCTGACCGCATCCGCCTTCCGCATCCGCGTCATCGCGCGTCCTTCGCAGCGCGCGTCCGACGCGGTCGTCACCTTCTGGGGAGGAGGACTGCGCTTCGGGAGGACGGATTCAGAGGATCGCTCCTCCCGAAGCGCAGATCTCCTCCCGAGCGCGTGCGTGTCCGGAAGGCGCGAAGATCAGCCGACGAGCTGAGTCGCCTGGCGGGCGGCACCGAGCGCGACGTACTCGCCAGGCTCCGGCACCTCGACAGGAAGACCGAGGATCTCCGGCGCGATGCGGCGCACGGCCTCCGACTGCGCGCCGCCGCCGATCAGCAGAGCCCGCTCGAGAGGGATGCCGAGGTCGCGCAGCGCGTCGAGGCCCGCGCCGAGTCCGCGCAGCATCCCCTCGACCGCAGCGCGGGCCAGGTTCTCCCTGGTCGTGGATGCCAGTGTCATGCCCGAGAGGGATGCCGTGGCATCCGGCAGATTGGGTGTGCGCTCGCCCTCGAAGTAGGGGAGCAATGTGAGACCGCCCGCGCCCGGCGACGCATGCAGCGCGAGATCACTGAACTCGCTGTGCGTGACTCCGAGCAGCGCCGCAGTCACGTCGACGACGCGCGCCGCGTTGAGTGTGGCCACGAGCGGCAGGAAGTTGCCCGAGGCATCGGCGAACCCGGCCACGGTGCCGCTCGCATCGCTCAGCGGGGTGGTGCTGATCGCGCACACCGTGCCGGACGTGCCGATCGACACGACCACGTCGCCGGGCACGGCGCCGAGCCCGAGTGCGGCAGCGGCGTTGTCTCCGGCTCCGGCGCCGACGCGCCGACCACCGGCATCCGTCGTCCACTCGTCGTGCGCCAGCACCCGGGGCAGGATCGCATCGTGCCCCAGGGCGGCGACCAGCAGCTCGCGGTCGTACTCGCCCGCCGACGGGTTCCAGTAGCCCGTGCCCGAAGCATCCGACCGATCGGTCACCAGCTCGTCGAGCGCCGGGTTCTCGGGTCCGAAGCCGCGCAGGCGCCACGTCAGCCAGTCGTGCGGCAGAGCGACCGCCGCCACCCGCGCCGCGTTCTCGGGCTCGTGATCACGCAGCCAGCGCAGTTTCGTGATCGTGAACGAGGCCACAGGAACGAGCCCGGTGCGCGCGGCCAGCTCGGATGCTCCGAACTCGGCGATCAGGTCGTGCGCCGCGCCGGCGGAGCGCGTGTCGTTCCACAGCAGCGCATCGCGGATCACGCGGCCCGATTCGTCGAGGGCGACCAGGCCGTGCTGCTGCCCGCCGATCGACCATGCCTCGATGTCGTCGAGAGACCCCGCCTCCGCGATCGCCGCATTCAGGGCACGCCACCAGGCTTCGGGGTCGACCGACGTCCCGTCCGGATGCGACGCGCGACCGGCGCGCACGACCGCTCCGGTCGCCGTGTCGACGACGACGGCCTTGCAGGACTGGGTCGACGAGTCGACCCCGAGAACCAGCGGCATGACTCAGCGGGCGCCGAGCAGGTGCTCGGTCGCGAGCTGCTGCAGTCGGACGAAGCCGAAGCCCTTGCCGCCGAAGTAGGAGTCGGCGTCGAAGTCCTCGTAGGCCGAGCGGTCGGCGAGGAACTCGTCGTAGCTCTCTCCGGGGTTGAGGGTCGGCGTCGAGAGCTCGTCGACGCGGGCGGCGGCGAGTGCCTCCTGCACCTCGGGGTCGGCGCGGAACGCCGCTGCGCGCTCCTTGAGCAGCAGGTAGGTGCGCATGTTGGCGGCGGCCGACTCCCACACGCCGGTCTCGTCTTCGGTGCGGCTGGGCTTGTAGTCGAAGTGGCGGGGGCCGTCGTAGGCGGGGACGCCTCCGGGGCCGCCGTTCTCGAGCAGATCCACGAGCGAGAACGCGTTGTGCAGGTCGCCATGACCGAACACGAGGTCCTGGTCGTACTTGATGCCGCGCTGGCCGTTCAGGTCGATGTGGAAGAGCTTTCCGTGGAAGAGGGCCTGCGCGATGCCGGCGGTGAAGTTGAGTCCGGCCATCTGCTCGTGACCGACCTCGGGGTTGACGCCGACGAGTTCGGGGCGCTCGAGAGAATCGATGAAGGCGATCGCGTGGCCGAGGGTCGGCAGCAGGATGTCGCCGCGGGGCTCGTTGGGCTTCGGCTCGATCGCGAAGCGGATGTCGTAGCCCTTGTCGGTGACGTAGTCGCCGAGCAGGTTCACGGCCTCGCGGTAGCGCTCGAGCGCCTGACGGATGTCCTTCGCGGAGTCGTATTCGGCACCCTCGCGGCCACCCCACATGACGAACGTCTTGGCGCCGAGCTCTGCGCCCAGGTCGAGCTGGCGGAACACCTTGCGCAGGGCGTACCGACGCACGTCGCGGTCGTTGGAGGTGAAGCCGCCGTCTTTGAAGATCGGTGCGCTGAAGAGGTTGGTGGTGACCATCGGCACCACCAGGCCGGTGTCGGCGAGTGCGCCCTTCAGGCGGTCGATCTGCGTCTGGCGCTCGGCGTCCGTCGAGCCGAAGGCGAAGAGGTCGTCGTCGTGGAAGGTGAGGCCGTAGGCGCCGAGCTCGGCGAGCTTCTCGACGGCGTGCACCACGTCGAGCGCCGGGCGGGTCGGGCCGCCGAACGGGTCGGCTCCGTTGTAGCCGACGGTCCACAGGCCGAAGGAGAACTTGTCGTCACGGGTGGGAGTGGGCATGGCTGCTCCTGTGCAGGTCATCGAATAAGTTGTGCTTGACAACATATCTCATGACAGGAGGCGCGTCCACCCCCTACAGTGAAGGGATGCCGTCGCAGTCGAGCCCCGCGCTGGGCACCCGCCCCCACAATCTCTCCCTGATCCTGCGGCTCGTGCACGAGAACGGCGCCCAGTCGAGAGCAGCGCTCACCGAGCAGACGGGGCTCAACCGCTCGACGATCGCCGACCTCGTCGCAGAGCTCGTCAGGCGGGGTCTGGTCGACGAGCGGTTTCCTGACGTCGCCGGTCGCGTGGGTCGACCATCGCCGGTCGTGACGGCCTCGGCTCACGTCGTCGCCATCGCGGTGAACCCCGAGGTCGATGCGATCGAGATCGCTGCGGTCGGTCTCGACCGCAGCATCCTCGTGCGCGAACGCCTGTCGAACGAGACCGTGCCGACACCCGCAGTCGTGGTGGCGACGATCGCCGAGCGCATCGCCGCGTGGCGCGAGGGACCGCTCGCGGATGCGCGCATCGCGGCTGTCGGCGTCGCCGTGCCCGGTCTCGTGCGCACCTCCGACGGAGTCGTGCGCAACGCGCCGCATCTGGGCTGGACCGACGTGCCGCTCGCCGACCTCGTCGGCGCGGCCACGTCGTCTGCGGCCTTCGTCGACAACGACGCGACGCTCGGCGCCATCGCGGAGCACCGCTATGGCGCCGGCCGGGGGATCGACGACGTCGTCTATCTGAACGGAGGCGCGTCCGGCATCGGCGGCGGCCTGATCGTCAACGGCAAGCCGGTCGCCGGCGCGGGCGGATACGCGGGGGAGTTCGGTCAGAACAGGCCGCGGATCTCTGCAGACGCCGATCGTCGCACAGCCGACGGCGTGCTCGAGGCCGAGGTGAGTCGCCGTCTGCTGCTCGACGCGGTGGGCCTCGATGCGGCCGATGACGAGACGCTCGACGCCGAGCTCTCGGAGTCGGAATCGGCGGTGGTGGCCGACGAGATCACGCGTCAGGCGCACGTGCTCGCGGGGGCGCTGGCCAACGCCGTCAACGTGCTCAACCCGGCACTCGTCGTGCTCGGGGGATTCCTCGCGACGATCGCCGGCCTGAGGGCGACTCAGATCGCCGACGACGTGCGAGCTCTGGCGATGCCCGAGAGTGCGGAGGCGCTCGAGATCCGTCCTGCCGCTCTCGGCGCCGACAGGCTGCTGATCGGCGCTGCCGAACTCGCGTTCGCAGACCTGCTCGCGGATCCGGGGGAGCGCAGCTGACCTCGCGAGGCGACTGATCGGATCCGACGCGGAAAGTCGGGTCGCGGGACACCCTCGGATCGCACGATGGTGAGGAAAGGAGGACCTCATGATCGGAACGCTCAACGCCCTGGTCGATCTCGTCGAGGCCGGCACCGTAGACGAGATCGACGTCGCCGGGTTCGCGCGCGCCCACGGCACGACGGAATACCACCTTCGGCGGATGTTCTCGGCTCTGGCCGGAATGCCGCTGTCGGAGTACGTCCGCCGGCGCCGGATGACGCTCGCCGGAGCAGAACTCGCCGCCGGCGCCCCGAACGTGCTCGATGTCGCGGTGAGACACGGCTACGGCTCGATCGAGGCGTTCGGTCGCGCGTTCCGCGCCGTGCACGGGATCAGCCCGGTCGATGCGCGCCGAGACGGGGGTCCTCTCCGCACACAACCCACGCTCCGGTTCCGCCTGAGCGTCGAAGGGAGCACCCAGATGGACGTCACCATCACCACCACCCCCGAGCTCGTGCTCGTCGGCCACGCCGCGCGAGTGCCGCTCATCCACGAGGGCGCGAACCCGCACATCCAGGCGCACATCGCCTCGATCGCACCCGAAGAGCATCTCCGGCTGAAGGCGATGAGCGATGCGGAGCCTGGCGGAATCCTCGCCGTCACCGGCGACATCGCACCCGATGCACCCGAGGGCACGGAGCTCACCTATCTGCATGGCGTCTCGGTGTCTGCATCAACCGTGGCTCCCGACGACCTCGATGTCATCAGGGTCGAGGCGGGGGCCTGGGCCGTGTTCTCCGCGTCGGGGCCGTTCCCCGAGACTCTGCAGACCCTCTGGGCGGCGACGGCGACCGAGTGGTTCCCGTCGAATCTGTGGCGGCTGCGTCCTGGCCCGTCGATCGTGCGGTACCTCGAGTTCACCGGCGCCCACGCATCGTGCGAGCTCTGGCTGGCGGTCGAACAGGCGTGAGGCGTCTCGGGTGGGCGGTGCGCGCACGGCCGCACCGCCCACCCGATGTCCGCCGCCCGTGCGACACTGTGGCGACGGTCGGATGCGGATGCCGCCGTGAGAGGACCCGCGATGGCGCTCGACCCGAAGAAGACCCTCGATGCCTACAGGGCGAAGCGCGGTGAGTTCCGCATCCTCGATGTTCCCCCGATGCAGTACCTGATGGCTGACGGCGCAGGTGACCCCAACAGCGCCCAGGCGTATCAGGATGCGGTGTCCGCGCTCTTCCCCCTCGCTTACACGCTCAAGTTCGCGAGCAGGGAGCAGCTAGGGATCGACACGGTCGTGATGCCTCTCGAGGGGCAGTGGCACGCACCCGACATGGAGTCGTTCACGTCGCGTCGCGACAAGTCGGCGTGGCAGTGGACTCTCATGATCATGGTGCCGGAGCACATCACCCACGAGATGTTCGACCACGCGGTCGACACGGTCGAGAAGAAGCTCGCGAAGAAGAAGCAGGAGTCTCCCGCGCTGCGGTCGGTGCGGCTCGAGACCCTCGACGAAGGGCTGTGCGTGCAGACGCTGCACGTCGGGTCGTACGACGACGAGGCCCCGGTGCTCGATGACCTGCACCATCGGTTCATCCCCGAGAACGGACTGGCCATGACGGGGCTGCATCACGAGGTCTACCTCAGCGACGTCAGGCGCGTCGACCCCGCGAAGCTGCGAACGATCCTGCGCCAACCGGTGGAGCGCACCGGCTGAGTACAAGGCCCGCTCGGCGCAACCCCTCCGACGTTCTTCGTGCCGAGCGATATCCTGCACGGATGACCTCAGCAAAGGGTGCCGCGCGCACGGCGCAGCGATCCGATGCATTCCGACGAGTGGCGCGCACCGGTTTCGTCGTGGTCGGCCTCGTGCACATCATCATCGGCGTGATCGCCGTCTCCATCGCCACCGGCGGCGGCGGGGACGCCGACCAGGACGGTGCGATGGAGCAGATCCGCTCGACGCCCGTCGGCGGGCTGGTTCTCGGGCTGGTCGCGGTGGCGCTGATCGCCTTGGCGGTGTGGCAGATCGCCAGCGGTCTCCTCGCCGCCGGCAAGGAGCCCCGCAAGTGGGGGATGAGGGTGAAGCTGATAGGCATCGCGGGCGCGTATCTCGTGATCGCCGGCCTGGCGCTGATCTTCGCCTTCGGAGGGCATGTCGAGTCCGAGACGACGCTGCGCACCCTCAGCGCGGTGATCCTCGGTGCGCCCGGCGGAATCGTGCTGCTCATCATCCTCGGACTCACCGTGGCGGGGGTGGGGGTAGGGTTCATCGTCATCGGTTTCACGAGGGGCTTCGAGAAGACGATGGATGTTCCGGAGGGCGCCTCGCGGCCCGGGATCATCGCCCTCGGTATCGCGGGCTACATCGCCAAGGGCGTCGCGATCACCGTGACCGGCTTGTTGTTCGTCGTCGCCGCGTGGACGCAGGATCCTGAGAAGGCGGCGGGCCTCGACGGGGCCCTGCGGAGTCTCGTCGACCTGCCCCAGGGCCGCGCGATCCTCTGGCTCGTCGGAGTCGGACTCGCGATCTACGGCGTCTTCTCGATGGTCCGCGCCCGCTTCGCCCAGATGTGACCTTCGGCCTCAGCCGTTAGCGGGCTTCTCGCTCCACAGCAGCAGGAACGCGCCGAGGCCGATCATGAGCCCACCTCCGGTCGCGCCCATGGCCTCGATGCGGCGAGGAGATCGACCGAACCACTCTCGCGCACCGCTGGCGAGCAGCACCCAGATCGCATCGCAGGCGACACCGATCGCGACGACGATCGCGCCGAGCACGAAGAGCTGCATGGGCACCGACCCCGCGTGCAGGTCGACGAACTGCGGGAGGATCGCCAGGAAGAAGGCGATCGACTTGGGGTTGGTGACTCCGACGACGAATCCCTCGCCGAGAAGCCGCGCGCCTGATCGCCTCGCCACCGGCCCGGTCATCGTGGCTGCGGCGTCCTTGCGATGCCTGATCGCCTGGATGCCGAGGAAGACCAGGTAGCCGGCGCCGAGCACCTTCACGATCGTGAAGAGCACGATCGACTGCGCCACCACCGCGCCCACTCCCAGCGCGACCCCCACGACGAGCAGGATCGATCCGAGCGCCGTGCCCAGGATGCTGAGGAACCCGCCGAGTCGCCCCAGGGCCATCGCTCTGCCGATCGTGAAGAGCACCGTCGGCCCGGGGATCACGACCATCACGAACGCGGCCACGACGAAGGTCGCGAGGGTCTCGGCGCTGAACATGGTGCGAGCTTAGGGCAGGCCCGCAGAGACCGATCGAAAAGTTTTTTCACGGCCCGTCATAAAAACTCCGCGCCGAGGTCTGGGTATATGACGGGCAGCTTCTGCTTCCTGTATCGCACTGGGGACACACACGACTTTTCGGGGACAAGGCGATCGCCTCTCCCGCTTCGCCACACGTGGCGGGCGGGGTCGGCGCGCCGGGATTGGGACATTCATGAGCATTCGCTCGCACCACCGCACGACGGAGCGGTCATCACGCTCCGGAGTCGCGCCTCGCCGGCGGGCGATGACGCGGCTGCTCGGCGTGCTCGCCATCGCCGGCATCCTCGTCGCCGGCGCGACTCTCACCCCCCACAGCGGCATGACGGCCGCGGCGACGGTGCCCGGCACTCCGGGAACACCTCAGCCGGGCACGCCGGTGTACACCGAGACCTTCTCGAACCAGAACGCGTCAGTGCTGCCGATCAGCATCCTGAACTACACAGGTGGCGCAGCCGCCGCGAACTCGACGTACACGGCGTCGACGCAGTACACGCCCGCCGGCAACCAGTGCAACGGGTGGGTCATGAGCGGTACGACTCCGGCAGCCCCGCTCACAGACCTGGGATGCGCGAACAACGTCACCACGACGTGGCCCGCCCTTCAGCAGATGGCTCGTGCGCTCGGAGTCGCACAGGGCCAGACCACGACACAGGCCGCAACCAACCAGGTGCTGACGTCGTACACGAACGCGACGAACGGCGCCATCGCGGCTGGCACGCAGTTCCGCACGGTCAACACGATCCCCGCGATCGCAGGGCACTACTACGCGGTGTCCGCGTACTTCGCCGCCATCAACTGCCCCGCCGCAGGCGGGGCCAACCAGCCGAAGGAGACGTTCTCGCTCATCGTGAACGGTTCTCCGATCGTGCTGAGCACCGGCCTGAACCCCTGCACCACCAACACCTTCGCCGCTCAGGTTGCGAAGCTGCAGTCCGCCGCCTACCAGATTCCCGTCGGAACGACCGCGAACCTCGGGCTGTCCCTGTTCAACGCGACCGCGAGCGGATCCGGAAACGACGCTGCCTTCGACCTGCCGCAGATCGTCGACGTGACCCCTCAGCTCGACAAGGCGTTCAGCCCGACGGTGATCACGAACGGATCGACTTCGAAGATGACGCTCACGGTCACGAACACGAGCGACCTCATGGCCAAGAACGACTGGTTCATCACTGACGCTCTGCCGACCAACCTCAAGATCGCGGCGGCGCCGAACGTGGGCGGAACCTGCGTCCAGCGCACCGGTGCGGCCTACGTGGTCACGGCGCCCGCAGGCGGAACGTCGGTGTCGGTCACCGGCGGCGACCTCGCCCTCAACGAGGCATCGTGCACGATCACGGTCGACGTCACCTCGACGGTCAACGGCACCTACATCAACGGCCCAGCCAACATCACGACGAACCTGAACCCGCCGGCCAACGCTTCGCTCGAGGTCATCCAGCCGTCGATCGACATCGTCAAGAGCATCACCGCCGTGAACGGGGTCGCGGTGACCAGCGACACCGACCCCGACAAGGTGTACACCACGGTCGGCGATGTCATCACCTACAGCTTCGTGGCGACCAACACGACGCCCAAGGCACCGACCAACACGACGCTCAACACCAACCTCACGAACGTGCGCATCACCGAAGACGCGTTCTCGGGTGTCGGTGACATGAGCACGCTGACCTGCGTCCCGCCGCAGGGTTCCACGCTCGCCAGCGGCGCCAAGATGACCTGCACGGCCACCTACGTGGTGCAGCAGGCCGACATCGACAACGCTCCGCTGACCAACGTCGCACGCGCCACCGGAACCCCGGCGGTCGGCCCGAACGTCACCGACAGCGATGACGAGATCATCCCGGCCACCTGGACACCTGCACTCGTGCTCGACAAGACAGCCTCGGTCGTCGACGTCGACCAGGACGGTGTGACCGGGCTCGGCGACCACATCATGTACGCGTTCGTCGTCACCAACACCGGCAACGTCACGGTCGCGAACATCACCGTGGTCGACGACCGGCTGACGCAGCGCAACATCACCGTCACCTGCACGCCCACGACGATCGCACCGACCCAGGTCGCGAACTGCGTCGCGAACGCGCCGTACGTCATCGGACAGGCCGATGTCGACGCGAAGAAGGTCATCAACACGGCCTACTCCACGGGAACCGACCCCAAGGGCGGCCCGGTGCGCTCGAACGACGACAGCACCGAGACGCCGATCGAGCCGTTCCGCATCCCGCTGAAGATCGAGAAGGTCGGCGAGGCATCCGCGAACACGTGGGTGCGCATGGACGGATCCTCCTTCGCGATCCTCGAAGACGTGAACGGCGAGCCTGGAACGGCTCTGCCTTTCACGATCGGAGACGTCGAGACCGGACTGTTCCAGATCGACAGCATCCCGGCCGGCACGTACTGGCTGAGCGAGCTGACTGCGCCCGACGGATTCAGCCTTCTGGCCGCCCCGGTGAAGTTCACCATCAACCCCGACCGCACCGTGAGCATCACGGCAGGCGGCGATGAGGCGGTGACCGCCACCGGTCAGATCATCACGGTGCGCGATGTTCCGGCGATGAGCCTTCCGACCACCGGCGGTACGGGCGCACTGCCCTACATCCTCGCCGGTTCCCTGACCGTGCTCGGAGCGGGCGCGCTGGCCCTGTGGGTCCGCCGACGCAACGCGCGTGTCGACACCACCGACCCGCAGATCTGATCTGCACTTCTCACCGACCACCACCTGTAACCCACCAGGGCGACCTGGCTACCTAGAGAGAGACACAGTGAACACTCCCAACAACGGACGCGGATCCCGCGTCGCGGCAGGTCTGCTCGTCGCAGGCGTCGCCGCGCTGACCCTCGCAGCGCCCGCAAGCGCCGCGACGCCCAACCTCGTCGACCCGGATGCTGTCGGTTCGCTGACGATCCACAAGTTCGAGGCGCCCGAGACGCCGACCGGCCTGCCGAACGACGGCACCGAGCAGAACGTCGCACTGGCACCGCTGCCGGGCGTGGGCTTCACGGTCTACAAGGTCGACACGATCGATCTGACGAGCAACCAGGGATGGGTCGACGCGAACGATCTCGCCGACCTCGACCCCGACAGCGTCGCCGACATCACCGCTGCCGGCTACACGGCCAGCGCGGTCGGTGGCGAGACGCTGACCGACGCGAACGGCGAGATCGCCCTGGCGAACCTCGACCTCGGTCTGTACTTCGTGGTCGAGACCGCGCCGCTGGCCGGTTCGACCGGTGTGGCGCCGTTCCTCGTGACCGTGCCGCTGACGGACCCCGCCGATGACAGCACCTGGCTGTACGACGTGCACGTCTACCCGAAGAACGCCCTCACCGAGGCGACCAAGACCGTCGAGGACTCGGAAGACGTCAAGCTCGGCGACGAGATCGACTTCACGATCACGGGCGACATCCCCAACGTCGCCGTCATCGACGCCTACAAGATCGTCGACACGCTCGACGCGAAGCTCGACTACGTCAGCGCCGCTGTCTCGCTCGTCGACGGAACCCCGCTCGCTGCGGGCGACTACACGGTCGTCCACGACGCCGCGACCAACGCGGTCACGGTCGAGTTCACCGCTTCTGGTCTCGCAGTGCTCGCGGCCAACCCCGCGACGCAGGTGCAGGTCGTCGTCACGACCGAGGTCAACACGGTCGGCGAGATCGCCAACACGGCAGTGCTCTACCCGAACGCCGGTTCGTACACGGTCACCCCGGGCGAGCCCGGCGGACCCACCGTCACCCCCGAGGTCATCACCAAGTGGGGCGACATCACGGTCGAGAAGACCGACAAGGCCGGTGCACCCCTCACCGGCGCCGTGTTCTCGGTGTACCCGACCCAGCAGGACGCGATCGACGGCACCAACGCCATCGCGCTCGCAGGTTCCACGGAGTTCGCGGTCGCCGCTGACGGCACCGTGACCATCTCGGGTCTGCGCTACTCCGACTGGGCAGACAACGCCACGGTTGCCGTGGGCGAAGACGGCTACCAGTCGTACTGGCTCGCCGAGATCGTCGCACCCGACGGATACGAGCTGCTCGCAGCTCCGATCGAGTTCACCGTCACCGCAGCCACCACGGCGGTGGGCGTCGACCTCGAGGTCGTCAACGTTCCCTCGAACGCCGGCTTCACCCTGCCGCTGACCGGTGGCACCGGCACGACCCTGTTCCTCACCGGCGGCGTCATGCTGCTCGGTGGAGCGGTCCTGCTCGCCATCCGCAGCCGCCGCAAGGCCGCCGCACAGGCGTAACACGAAAGACCGGCCGTGCGGGGGAGGTGACATCCCTTCCCCCGCACGGCCCATTCGTTCCCCTCCTCTTCCCCTTCTCCGATCAGAGAGCGCAGCATGACCCTCATCGACGCGTCCACACCGGATTCTCCGGCGCGACCCTCCACGCGTGCCGCCGCGCACAAGGCGCGGTGGGGATGGAGCCAGTCGATCGTCATGCTCATCGCGACCATCGGCATCGCAGTCCTCGTCTATCCGACCGCCGCGTCGTGGTTCTCCGCATGGAGTCACGACACCGATGTCGACGGCTACGTCCAGTCCGTCGAGCAGATTCCGGATGGCGCCGTCGACGAGATGCTCGCCGCGGCCGAGGAGTACAACGAGAACCTGCCGACCGGACCGCTGCGTGACCCTTATGCACTCGGAGCCGACGGCCAGCAGACGGCGATCGGGGAGGGCGCGTCTGCGTACTTCGACACCCTCACCACCGAGGGAACCGACACGATGGCGCGCATTCGCATCCCGAGCATCCACGTCGATCTGCCGATCTTCCACGGCACCGACGAAGAGACGCTGTCGCGCGGCATCGGCCACCTCTATGGCTCGTCGCTCCCGGTGGGTGGCTCGGGCACCCACTCGGTTCTCACCGGGCACAACGGCTTCGTTCAGGCGACGCTCTTCGATGACATCGACGAGCTCGTCAAGGGCGACATCATCGTCGTCAGCGCCCTGGGCGAAGACCTCTACTACGAGGTCGACCAGACCAAGACCGTTCTTCCGAACGATGCGGAAGACCTGCGCCAGGTCGCCGGCAAGGACTATCTCACTCTTGTCACGTGCACGCCCACGGGCGTCAACACCCACCGTCTTCTGGTGCGTGCCGAACGGATCGATGCGCCGACCGAGGATTCCTCCGTCACCACGATCGCGGACACCACCGACCCGGCTGGATTCCCCTGGTGGGCACTCCTCGTCGTCGGGGTGCCTGCGGTCACGTTCCTCATCGTCATGCCTCGGCGCGCGCGCAAGGATCGCAGCGGCCGGCGAGCCACGCATCTTCCCTCCGATTCCGACTCATGACAGTCGACATCGCAGTGGACCCCACCGCCTCTGACCGCGAAGATCCCGGCGAGACCGCCCGTGATCGGCGGCCGCGGCGACGGTTCGGTCTGCTGTTCGCGAGCATCGTGCTCGTCGGCCTCGGAATGTCGTTCCTCTCGGCATCCGTGCTCGCCCCCGACCTCGTCGACAAGGTGACCGGTGACCTCAAGGTCTCGGTGCTCAAGCAGTTCCATCAGACCTTCGCGCCAGACGAGCTGCCGACGATCAGCCTCGGAGCTGAGGGCGGGATGGTCGAGCTCGACCACTGCGACGGCACGTTCACCGAGATGGTCAGCTACCGCATCGACGACGTGCTTCCGCTCTTCGCCGCGCACAACAACTGCGGGGGCGACGTGATCCTCGGGTGGGATCTCGGGCAGCGCGTCATGGTCGAGGGCTCCGACGTCGTCTACGAGGTCGTCGAGGAGAGGCACACTCCCAAGTGGTCGAACGTCGAGGCGCTCGCCGGCATGACGGGCGATTTCATGGTGCAGACCTGCTTCTACGGAGAGAACAAGATGCGTTTCCTGTCTCTTGCACCGGTGGGCCCGGCGGCGAGCGTCGGCTGATGCGTGTCTCGTCGAGAAACTCGGGTGGGCGTCGTCATGTTTTCCGGTCATACCGGTCTTGTAGGTATGGCCATCGGCCGCGCGTCGGGTTCCCGGCCGACGCCCGCACAGCAGAGATCGACCGCTCCCCGGCCGAACCCTCTTCCAGCGGAATCGACTCTCACGAGAGTCAGAGGGACGAGGCATCCCCACTGCCTCGTCCCTCATCCGTCTCCGGCGCTCCGCTCGTGACGGCGGCCCTGACAGCATCCGGAGCAGCATGAATCTCGGCACGCACAACGACAGCGATGACGATATCCCGGGCGAACCGTCCGATGCTCAGATCATCGAGGCCGTGCGGGGCGGTGACATCGGCGACTTCGCGCTTCTCTGGCGCCGGCACGTCGAGTCCGCCCGGCGTGCAGCCAGGGCGATCTCGCCGTCATCCGATCCCGACGATCTCGTGAGCGAGGCCTTCGCGTCGATACTCCGGGTGACGAAGGCGGGCGGTGGTCCGAGCGACGCCTTCCGGCCCTACCTCCTCGCCACGCTGCGCAACACCGCCGCGCGCTGGGCTCGGAACGGGAGCGCGCTCTCGATCGACACGGTGTCAGAGCGTGACCTGTCGCCGGAAGAGGGCGATGCGTTCGAGCGCATCGCCGAGCGGTCCAGTATCGCCGCGGTGTTCGGCACGCTGTCGGCACGGCATCGCACCCTGCTCTGGTATCTCGAGGTCGAGGGGATGAAACCGCGAGAGCTGGCGCCCCTGATGGGAATGACCTCCAACGCGGTCTCTGCCCTGGCCGCACGTGCACGCGACAGCTTCCGTCGAGCCTGGCTGGAGGCGCACATCCACGACCCATCGCGGTCGGAGGACTGCCGGTGGTTCTGCGAGCGCGTCGTGGCCAGGCGCGGTCGCTCGGTGGTCGACGGCGACGCCGAGCGCTTCAGTGAGCACATGAACACGTGCGGCGGATGCCGGATCGTCGCTGCGGAGATCGACACCGTCTCGCAGCGGCTGCGATCGATCCTGCCCGCGGCGCTGCTCGGCGGCGCGGCGGCGGCGATCTACACAGGCGATGCGTCGGCAGAGGCCCAGGTCCTGGGGGCGGCTTCGTTGATGGGGTCAACCGGGGCGTTCGTTGCCGACGGTGGGGCGGCGTCATCGTTCGGCGCTGGCACTCCTGCCGCAGCGCACGGAGTGGCGTCGGTGGTTCCTGCTGGAGGCCTGGCGGCACTTGCGGCCACTGCTGTCGTCGTCGTCGGAGCAGTGATCTTCGCAGGGAGTGTGCTGAGTTTGTCCGCAGCGGATTCCGACCGCACCGAACTCACTCCGTCGTCCTCTGAGGTGGCGATCGCGGGTGAGGCCGGCCCGGTTCGCGAAGAGCTGCCCCGCCCTCCGGTCCTGCCGCCTGCGGCGGAACCGACGCTCGAGGCGCAGCCGCAGCCGACGCCCACACCGGAGCATGCGCCTGCGCCGGATCCGACGGAGAGCGATTCTCGTGAGAACCCGGCACCCGTCGACGAGAGCGAACAGCCCGAGGTTGCGGGCAGTGACGGTATCGCGGCTCCGTCGCCGGTCGCACCGGGGACGACTCCGACGACCGAGGGGCCAGAGGAGACGCCTGCTCCCCTCGAGGCATCGGAGTTTCGCCTCACCCAGTCGATCGCGCAGAGCTCTCTCGTCCCGGATCTCCTTCAGGGGACCGGCATTCCCGGCGCGATCATCACGGTGGTCGACGAGAACGGAGCCGTGCTGCACACGGCCATCGTCGATGAGTTCGGCACCTTCGTGCTCGACATCTCGGGCGAAGCGACGCATCAGGGCATGACGCTCAGCGTGAGCCAGCAGGACGCCGCGACCGGAGTCACCGAGTGGGCGGAGGACATCGGGCCTCTGACCTTCGCGACTCCGACGATCGCGCGGGCTGATCAGGACGTCTGTCCCGGGGTCTCTCTCGGCGCTGTGAGCTGCCTGCATCTGCGCGCGGAGCCTGACGCGTGGGTCGAGCTGCTCGACGAGCAGGGGCGGTCGCGCACGGTGCGGCTTCCGGCTGACGACGGCGAGGCGATCATCCGCTCCGGAGCCGATGAGCGGTTCGTCGCCGCCCGGTACATCGACCCGACGATGACGCGTGCCGGCGTGACCGTCCTCCTGCCGGCGGCCATCGAATGAGCGCTCAGACCGCGTTGCGCGAGGCGACCGAAAGTCGAAGCCAGAGCCAGAGGCGAGTGTCGGGCGAATCGAGATCGATCCCCAGCTCGGTGCGCACGACATCGAGCCGGTATCGGACGGTGTTCTGGTGAACGTGCAGCGCATTCGCCGTCTCGCGGACGCTGCCGAGCTGGTCGAGGTAGACGCGCATGGTGCGCGTCAGGTCGGTGCCCTGCGCGGCGTCGTGTGCGGCGAGGGTGCTCGCCGCATCGCCGACCGCGGCGTCAAGACCCTCGATGAGATCAGCGACCTGCAGGATGGCGAGGCGATCGCGCATCTCATCGAAGGTCGCGATGCGGGCGTGATGTTCTTCGTCGTGGTGCAGCGAGCTCATGAGTACGCCGGCGGTCGCTCCGGCCTCGCGGTACGAACGGATGATGCCGTTGATGTCGTGCGCGCGCGTGCCGATGCCGGCGATCAAGGCTCCGTCGGTGCGCAGCACTGCCTGCGTGAAGGTCTGCACTGCTGCCGCATGCGGCCCGGGAATGAGCGTCACGACCTGGGAGCCGACGACCGCGCTGTGAGAGCCCGGGAATGCTGCGCCCGACACGCTGATCGCCAGATGGAGAACTCGGTGCAGTCCACGCACCGCCTCGACGTCGTCGAAGGTGTTGACGCGGAAGCACACGACGGTCCATCCGGTCTCGGGGCGGATGAGCAGTTGCGACGCCGCGCCACGTGCGTGCTTCCGGTCCTCGAGAAGAGTGCGGAGGAGCCCGGAGGTGCGGTTGTCCCGGTCGCCCGCGTCCTCTCGAGCACGCAGCAGATGCTGGGCGACGATCGGTTCCATCTCCTGAAGCAGAGATCGGGTGCGGGAAGCCGGCGACGGGTCGATCTGGATCACCCAGATAGAGCCGAGCAGCTCTCCGGACGCCCTGACGGCGATCCCGACGCGGCCGAACTGGTCGGTGCTCGAGGGGAAGTGCCGCGCCTCACTGGCGCGGAGCAGCGATCGGTAGCGGGAGTCGGACGCGATCGACAGATCCTCCTGCAGCAGAAGCGTGGTCCGTCGTCGGGCGTCGTCGATCGGCTGCTCGCTGTGCGTGGAATACCCCACGACCTGGCCCGCGGAATCGACGATGCTGACCGCTCCGTCTGCGAGGGTGGCGATGGCGTTGGCGAGACCGAAGAGATCTCCCATCCGCACACCCGCGACCTGCCCGATCGAATGAGCACTGAGCAGCGACCGCAGGACGTTCGCGAGCTGCGCCCAGTCTCCTTCGCTGTGGTGGAGCACGGCGAGTGCGGGGTGCTGATCGGTCGGTGTCCATTCCCGAGAATCGCTGGCGTCGTGGGCCCGCAGCACGAGTGCGGCCGCTCCGACGTCAGCGAGCTCGGCGATGAGCGCCGCAACGTGCGTCGGCGGGACACCGGCGCCGAGCACGATGCGGTCGATGTACTCGGAGGTCGGCGCCGACGGGTCGTAGAACTCCACTCCGGCGAACGACGTCGAATCGAAGCGGGTGCTCCGGGTGGCGGCGAAGAGGCGGCCGTCACTGAGAAGCATCGCGTCGCGCAATGTGGGCGATTCAGGATGAATCTCGGGAGACGTCATGGAATCTTCTCTACTCAGTACGGAGCACTCTCGTACGAATCTACATACCGGTCAGATCGCTTGAACGAAAGACTAGTGGTAAGAAGTCGAAAGGGAACCCAGTGAACAACCCGCCCGTTGCTCCTGACTCGATGCTCGTGACCGGCGTCACGCCGTGAGCTCTTCGAGTGTGCGCGAGCCGCGCACCCGGTCCGACTCCGAGGTGAGTGACGACGAGCTCGTGCTCGCCACCCGCGCGGGGGACAGCCGCGCGTTCGGCGTGCTCTGGGATCGTCACTCGCCGGCCGCACTGCGCGCCGCGCGTTCGATCACGAGC
The DNA here is from genome assembly GCF_031843745.1 of Microbacterium sp. WCS2018Hpa-9. Taxonomy (NCBI): domain Bacteria; kingdom Bacillati; phylum Actinomycetota; class Actinomycetes; order Micrococcales; family Microbacteriaceae; genus Microbacterium; species Microbacterium sp. WCS2018Hpa-9. The sequence continues at coordinate 224,595 of NZ_JAVTIY010000004.1, read as the reverse complement.
TCGATCGATCCGGAGGACCTCGTCAGCGAGGCCTTCGCCAAGACCTTCAGCGCCATCCGCAACGGCGGCGGGCCGACCGACGCCTTCCGGCCCTACATCTTCGCTGCCGTGCGCAGTGCCGCCGCCACATGGGGAGGCAAGCAGAAGGACGTCGTCGCCCTCGAGTACATCGACGAGCTGCCTGTCGAGCACACCGACGACTCCCTCGACCTGCTATCAGACAAGGCGCTGCTGACGGCTGCGTTCAAGGATCTTCCCGAGCGGTGGCGCACCCTGCTCTGGTACCTCGAGGTCGAGGGCATGAAGCCGCGAGAGATCGCGCCGCTCATGGGCATGACCCCGAACGCCGTCTCGGTGCTGGCGGCGAGGGCACGCGAGGGCTTCAAGATCGCGTGGCTGCAAGCGCACATCAAGGAACCAGGACGCGACGCGGAGTGCCGCTGGGCCTGTGAGCGCATCGTGGCGCAGGGCCGGAAGCGCCATGTGGCGCGCGCGGACCGTGCCCGCTTCGATGCACATCTCGAACGCTGCGCCCGATGCACGATGGCCAGCGCTGAGGTCGAGCAGGCGTCGTCGAAGCTGCGGGCGGTGCTGCTGCCCGTGATCATCGGCGGACCCGCGGCAGCAGCCTATTCGGCCGGATCTCCGGCGCCCGCCATGGCTGCCTCTCTGACGGGCTGGATGCCCCGGGGTACGTCACAATGGCTCTTGGTCGGTGGATCTGTCGCCGCGGCAACGGCCGTCGTCGCGGTCGCGGCGGTCGCCGCGCAGCTGGCACCGGTGGGGCCCCCGGATGCCGAAGAGTCGTCTGCTCTCGTCGTCGCATCGCCCGCCCCGATCGCGTCGCCCGGATCGGCGGGGGCCCCGGCACCGACCGAGCCTCCGGCGCTGACCGAGTCGCCGCGTGAGTCGGAGACCCCCATCGAACCGCAGCCGCCCGCGTCGGTCCCCGAGGCGCAGACGGATCCCGAGGTCGTCGAGAATCCGATCATCGTGCCCCAGGTGCCCGCGGACACCACCGAGCCTTCGACACCGGACGACACGCGAACGCAACCTCCGGTGCGACCGCCGTCGGCGCCTGCGCAGCAGCCGCCGGTTGTGGATCCGCCGGTTGTCGATCCTCCGGTTGTCGATCCTCCCGTCGATGTGCCGGTGACGATCTCCTGGAGCGTTCTGCCGACCACGACCGTTCCGCCGATGATCACCGGCACCGGCACGCCGGGCGCAGCCGTCGAGATCGTCGACGAGACGGGGCGCGTCATCGCCACGACGGTCGTCGACGCCGATGGCACCTTTTCGGTGCGCCCCGAGTTCGACACACTCCACCAGGGCATGTCGATCTCGCTGCGGCATACCTCGCCTATCACGGGCGCGCAGACGGTGAGCGAGCCGACCGGGCGCGTATATTTCCCCGTGCCGGGGCTCGCCGAAGACTCGGACGGTGTCATCTCGCGCACGGATTCGGACGGCGACGGCAGACGCGATGACCTCTCGCTCGATGTTCGCGGTGTCGCCGGCGCGACGGCAACCGTATCCGTGGACGGCGGTCCTGAGTCGACCGTGGTGCTCACCGGCGCTTCGACCATCGTGTCGTTCGTCGACATCCGGCCCGGGCTCCATCGGGTCACCCTGCGCTATGTCGACCCGGCGACGGAGGCCCTCGGATTCGCCGATACCGACCACATCCTCGTCCTGCCCTGACCGTCTCCGGCCGCGCGGAGGCGCCCCGTGGGGTGCGCCAGATGAGAAGCTAGAAGGATGAGCACTTCTCGCGAAGCCGACGTGATCGCCCCGCTGAGCGACGGTCCCCTGACGGATGCCGAGGTGCGGCGCCTGCGCGAGGACTTCCCGATTCTGCAGACCGAGGTCAACGGGCATCCCCTGGCGTATCTGGATTCGGGTGCCACCTCGCAGCGTCCGTTCGCCGTGCTCGACGCCGAACGTGAGTTCGCCTCGACGCTGAACGCCGCTGTGCATCGCGGCGCACACACCCTGGCCGCCGAGGCCACCGAGGTGTTCGAGGATGCGCGTGCCACCGTCGCCCGATTCGTCGGCGCCGACGAGGGTGAGATCGTGTGGACGTCGAACGCCACCGAGGCCCTCAACCTCATCGCCTACTCGATCTCGAACGCGTCGCTCGGACGCGGGGGAGCAGCCGCCGAGCGTCTTCGGCTGCGCGAGGGCGACGAGATCGTCACCACCGAGATGGAGCACCACGCGAATCTCATCCCGTGGCAGGAGCTCGCGGCTCGCACGGGAGCGACCCTGCGGGTGATCCCGCTCGACGACGACGGCGCGCTCCGACTCGATGCGGCAGCCGACCTCATCACCGAACGCACGAAGCTCGTCGCTTTCACCCATGTGTCGAACGTGCTCGGCGTGATCAACCCCGTCGAGCAGCTTGTCGCCCTGGCCCGTGCGGTCGATGCGATGGTGGTGCTCGACGCCTGCCAGTCGGCACCTCATCTGCCGCTCGACGTGCACGCGCTCGACGTCGACTTCGCCGTGCTGTCGGGGCACAAGATGCTGGGCCCCACGGGCATCGGCGCCCTCTACGGGCGACGTGAACTGCTCGAGGCCATGCCCCCGTTCCTCACGGGCGGTTCGATGATCACGACGGTCACCACGACCGAGGCCGCCTATCTGCCGCCGCCGCAGCGATTCGAGGCCGGCACGCAGCGGGTCTCGCAGGCGGTCGCGCTCGCCGCGGCGATCGACTATCTGACCGCGGTGGGCATGCCACGCATCGCCGCACATGAAGCGGCATTCGGCAGGCGTCTCGTCGACGGTCTCACGGCCATCGACGGGGTTCGTGTGCTCGGTGCCGACATCGACCTGCCGCGCGTCGGGCTCGCGAGCTTCGATGTCGACGGCATCCACTCGCACGACGTGGGGCAGTTTCTCGACGATCGCGGCATCGCCGTGCGGGTGGGGCACCACTGCGCCCAGCCGCTGCACCGTCGTCTCGGCATCACGTCGTCGACGAGGGCCAGCACATATCTGTACACGACCGAGGCCGAGATCGACGCCGTGATCGACGGCGTCCAGGGTGCCATCGACTTCTTCCGGAGGGGCGCATGAGCGACCTGCAGAACCTGTATCAGGAACTCATCCTCGACCACTCCCGCACCCCGCACGGGTTCGGGCTGCGCGGCGAGATCGCGGCGCAGTCGCATCAAGTGAATCCGACCTGCGGTGACGAGGTCACCCTGCAGGTGCATCGCGCTGACGACGGCAGCATCGAGGCGCTCGCGTGGGAAGGCCACGGATGCGCGATCTCGCAGGCATCCGCGTCTCTGCTCGCAGAGCTCGCCGAGGGCCTCACGGTCGACGAGCTCGAGATCCGCATCGCCGCCTTCCGCGAGGCGATGCGCTCGCGGGGCAAGATCGAACCCGACGAGGAGCTGCTCGGCGACGCCGCCGCCCTCGGGGGCGTCTCGCGCTACGTAGCACGGGTGAAATGCGCGATGCTGGCGTGGGTCGCCGTGGAGGATGCACTCCACAAGGCGTGAGCTTCGGCGCCATGCGGTGCAGGATGGAATCATGCCTCTCGATCTGACACCGCTCAGCGCAGACCACTTCGACGACTGGCTCGAGGCCACTCGGGCGCGGCTCGTGACGCTGCGCCAAGAGTCGGGGATGTTCGTCGGCGACGATGCCGTCGCACACGTCGACGGCATCCTCAGCGAGTTGCTTCCGGCCGGGCACGAGACCGCGACCTCGCTCATCCTCACGATCGACGACGCCGACACCCGTGTCGGCACTGTCTGGCTCGCCGCGAACAACGGGGTGCTGTTCATCGTCGATCTCGCGTTCGCGATCGAGCCGAGTCGCCGACAGCTCGACGACCTGCTCGACGAGCTCAGGTCCTTGGCCCGCAGGCAGCAGGTCGGTCGCCTGAGCGTCGCGCTGCATTCCTCCGACACCGCGGGCCGCGCCTTCGTCGAGGGGCGGGGGTTCGAGGTCGCGTCGATCCAGATGCTTCTCGAACCGCTGCCGTCTCGTGCGCCCCGCGCATCCGGCGGCCTTGTCGTGACGCCGATGACGCCCGAGCGCTTCACGAGCTTCGCCACGGCATCCGAAGCGGCCTTCGCCGAGGATCTCGCGGCGTCCGGGCGGTATTCGGCAGAGGATGCCGCGATCGAGTCGCACCGGCAGATGCTGCTCGAGCTTCCGGACGGCGTCGAGTCGGAGGGGCAGGAGCTGTTCACCGCCCACGTGGACGACGCCGAGATCGGGGTGCTGTGGATCGGCGTGCGCCGCCGAGGCGGGCGTCCGCACGCGTTCATTCTCGACATCGAGATCGCGAGCGATCAGCGTCGCAAGGGCTATGGTCGCGACCTCTTGCTCGCGGCCGAGCACGAGGCGGCACGGCTGGGCGCCGACTCGATCGGGCTGCACGTCTTCGGCTTCAACACCTCGGCGATCAGCCTCTACGAGAGCCTCGGCTACCGACGGGTCGAGGAGCGGTTCCTGCTCTCGGTGTGACCGGCGACACGCGGCGTCATGAGGGAATAGCAGCGCCCCGCACGCGTTGGCCCGAGAATGACTAGTCTCGGAATCATCGGTGCAGGACACATCGGCAGCCAGGTCGCACGGGTCGCCGTGGCCAACGGCTATGACGTCGTGATCGCGAACTCGCGCGGACCGGAGACCCTCGCAGATCTCGTCGCAGAACTCGGTGATCGGGCGTCGGCCGCGACTGCCGCCGAAGCCGCCGCCGCGGGCGACGCCGTGGTCGTCACGGTGCCCCTCGGCAAGATCGGCCAGCTGCCCGTCGAACAGCTCGCGGGCAAGATCGTGCTCGACACGAACAACTACTACTTCGAGCGCGACGGACACATCGACGCCCTCGACCGCGGTGAGACCACCACGTCCGAGCTTCTGCAGGCGCAGCTGCCCACCTCGCGCATCGCGAAGGCGTTCAACCACATCTTCGCGGCCGACATCACGACCGACGGTTCGCCGGCGGGCACAGCCGATCGGCGCGCGCTCGCCACAGCCGGCGACGATGCCGAGGCCGTCGCCTTCGTCACCCGCTTCTACGATGAGGCCGGCTTCGACACGGTCAACGTCGGCCCTCTCAGCGAGTCCTGGCGGGTCGAGCGTGACCGGCCGGCGTACGTCGTGCGGCAGAACGCCGACGAGCTGACGGCGAACATCGCGATCGCGAACCGTCTGCCCTGACGCGACGGCAAAGAAGAGCGGATGCCGCGGCATCCGCTCTTCTTTGCTCGTGTCCGCTTTCGATGACGCGCCGGAGCCGTAACATATGCGTTCCGTTGGGATACCAAACTTGTCGGACGGTTCCCCGAGTGACATAATTCCGGCATGGCGGGGGTGGGGACTACCGGCGAGCTCGAGTCGGTGCGAGTGACGCGCGTTCTTCGAGATGACATCGTGCTCGGTCGGCGCGCCCCGGGATCACGTCTCATCGAACGGGACATCGCGGCCGAGCTCAACGTGTCGCGATTGCCCGTGCGCGAGGCGATCCGCACTCTCGTCGGCGAGGGAGTGGTCGTCGCCCGCCCGCGCACCTGGGCGGTGGTGCGGGAGTTCACGCGTCGAGACATCCAGGATTTCGGAGAGGTCCGCGAGGCGATCGAGACCCTGATCTTCGTCTTCGCCGCCGAACGCCACACCGACGAGGGCCTCGCGCGGCTCCGGGCCGCCTACGAGCGCGAGCTCGCCGCTGCATCCGCCGGCGAGGTCGAAGCCGCCCGCATCGCGGCGGGCGAATTCCACGAGATCTCCGCCGAGCTCGCCGGCAACGACATGCTCAGTGAACTCATCGGGGTGTTCGTCACGCGCCTGCGCTGGCTCTTCGGTCAGCACGACGATCTGCTCGCGATGGCCGAAGAGCATCGCCTGATTCTCGAAGCGGTCGAGGCTCGTGACACCGACACCCTCCGCTGGATGATCCCCCGTCACCTCGCCAGCGGTCAGGAAGCCGCGGAACGGCGCCTGAGCGATCAGGCGTACTCGATCTGAGCGTCCGGTAGGTCTCGCCCTGCCGCCTGCCTCGCACCGGTGTGGAGAGTCCTCTCCCGCGGGGATATATTGGCCCTACGGAATCGTTCCGGAATGTCGTCGTGTCCTGGGGAGCGATATGAGAGCTGTCGCCGTCGTCGCCGGTGGCCTGCTGCTCCTCGGTGGAACGGTGCTCATCGCTGTTGCCGATCAGCAACGCGTGGATGCACTCGCCGAGGCGAGGGCTGCTGTCGTGCAGGCCGAAGAGCGGCTCGACGTCGCTCGCGAGGCGAACTTTCGCCTCGCTGGCCAGCTGACCGCGCTGCGCACGACCATCGCCGAACAGGAGACGCTGCTTTCCGACACCTCGGGTTTCCTGCCATGAGGGGACCTCGGTGATCCGGCGGGTCCTCTCTGTCGCCCTGGTCGCCGCACTGATGCTGGGTGCGGGCGTCGTCTCTCGCGCCGTCGCTCTCGACGAGGACAGGGCGGCGGTGATCGCCGAGCTGCAGTCGCTCGCGCAGTCGACTCGCACGGCGCAGATGCGCACCGATCATCTCGAAGGATCGATCGCGATCGCCGAGAAGGACATCGCTGCGCGCGACGCCGTGCTCGAGGTGCGGCCGGCGTTCGTCGTTGAGATCGCCGCGCTGCGCGTCGCCATGGAGGGAGCCGACGGCAAGATCGACACGTCGGCGCACCGGGCTGCTGCGATGTCGGCCCAGGCGTCGGTCCTCGCCGAGCGAAAAGACCCGGCGACGGTGGTCGCCGCCACTGCCACGGTGCACGCCCTCATCGACAGGGTGGGTCAGGACATCGGCAGCTGGGAGGCGGCGCAATACGCGGCACCGTCGGGTCCTGCCTGGTCATCGAGCGGGCCGGATGGATTCGCGCGGGTGCGCGCCGCCCTCGACCGGGTCGGCGGCGGGGGAGTCGGCCTCTACGAATCGGCCTCGTGTGGGGGAGGCACCGCGCCGGCGTGCGCGAACAGCAGCGGCTACATCAAGTACCGGGCCGACATCGTGGACTGGAGCGCCGACCGGCTGAACTGGGCGATGGCGCACGAGCTCGCCCACATCTACCAGTTCCGGGTCTGGGGTGCGCTGACCTCTTCAGACGCCTACTACTCGTCTTTCGGGGGAGACCCGGAGTTCCTCGCGAACTGCATGGCGGTCGTGCGCGGCTATCCCGGGTCCATCGGGTGCGACAGCGCGCAGCAGGCGTGGGCGTCGGGGATCTGGGTCGGCGCGGTCCGCTGAATCAGGCGATCGGAGTGGTCGTGTCGATGGCCTCGCGCAGGGGGCGGCGCATGACCCGCCAGTAGCCCGTCGGCGCGAGGCGTGTGAGCACATCGATCAGACGCGCCTCTCGCCCGACCATCGTCCGTGCACGGCGACGCTCCGTCGCCCGCACGATCAGCGCGGCGGCATCCGTCGGCTCGGTGTGGTACATCGCCGCCTGCGCGTTCGCGGCGCGCGCGGCGACCGCCGGGTCGATCGCCGCCGCATAGCGTCCGTGCAGGATGATGCCCGTGCGCACGCCGGCGGGGTAGACCGCGCCGACCGTCACCGAAGTGCCCTCGAGTTCGTGTCGCAGCGCCTCGGAGAACCCGCGCACCGCGAACTTGCTCAGGGAGTACGGGATGCGTCCGGCGGGCGCGGCCAGCGCATACACGCTCGCGAGGTGCGTGATGTGCGCGGCATGCGCCGAACGCAGCGCGGGCAGCAGCGCCTTCGTGATCGACACAGTTCCCCAGAGATTCACATCGGTCAGCCAGCGCATCTCCTCCATGGTCAGCTGATTGAGATCGCCGAGCATCGACGAGCCTGCGCAGGTGATCAGGGCGTTCACCCGCGGGTGCGTCGTGGTGATCTCCTCAGCCGCGGCGAAGACGGCATCGTCGTCGCGCAGATCGACGACGTGCGTGGTGACGGTCGCGCCTTCGAGTTCGGCAGCGAGGGCGGCGAGTCCTTCGGCGTTGTGATCGATGAGTGCCAGATGCACGCGTCGGCGGGCGAGCAGCCGGGCGATGTCGGCGCCCATCCCGCTCGCAGCGCCGGTGATGACCGTCGTGCTTCCGGTGAGCGTGAGACGCTTCATCGCATCCCTCCTGGCGGCGATCGGGCGTGCAGCCGGTCGTGGAGCAGGTCATGGAGACCCGATTCCGATCCATTCTGGCCCACTGCATCCGGGAGCGATACCGGTACGCTCGAAGCAAGGAGGTAGCGGTGGGACGAACTGCAGATGCCATCGCAGAAGGCGTCGCGATCGCGACCGCTGCGGCGCGCCTCGCCGTGAAGAATCACATCCTCATCGGCACGATCGCCGAGAACGGCGTCTTCGACACGGACAAGTACATCGCCGATGCGCGCGAAGCGCTGCGGGCGATGGCTGAAGAGTCCGAAGAGGTCGAGCGCAACATGACCGAGTTGCGCAAGCGCGCTCGCGGGCGTCACTCCGACCCCTCGGGCACCCATGACTACCGGGACCGCGACGTGCGCAACCTGCGTCGGCGGGCCAAGCAGTCGCACGGGGTCGCGACCAAGCTGCGCGACATGATGGAGGACGAGGCCGCGTTGCGCGTCATCGTCGAAGAGGCCCGCGAGGGCGCCTGGGCCGATGTGCGGCACAACCTCGATCGTCGACTGCGTGTCGAGGGCATGCGGCCCGATCAGGATCCCGATTACGAACGGATGCGCGAGGCGCGGATGCAGGCGCTGCGCCTCGTCGATCTGCAGGCTCTGTCGTCTCTGCAGCGTGCGAAGGCCAAGCGCAAGAAGAAGCAGAACACGCCCGACGGTGACGAGTGAGCCCTCGTTTCGCTTTCACGTCGCGTCTGTTGTAGGCTGTTCTACGGCCCGCTGAGCGGTCCAGGAGCGCCCGTAGCTCAATGGATAGAGCATCTGACTACGGATCAGAAGGTTAGGGGTTCGAGTCCCTTCGGGCGCACATCACCACCAGAAGTCCCCGTCGCATTAGCGGCGGGGACTTCTGTGTTAAGACCCTCTGCGAGCCAATCCAGGGTTGTGCCCGTCGCTTGCGCGACGTGACGACCGCGACGGTGACCGAGATTGCGCAGGCGCTAGGTCTGAAGCTGCGACTGAAGTAGTCAGCGTGAACGGGCAGGTGCGATCTGCTTGGCGACACCAGTCGTGTTGTACCGGAATCGTGCCATCTCTACCGTGACAGAGTACTGATCCGCGATCGCATCGATGCTGGCTCCTCGGCGTGCCGCCGAGACGAGCAGGTCGCGCGGGAGCAAGAGAGTACCGCCGAGGGCGGTTGCTTCCTCTTCCTCGTCCGGCTTACATGTTCGAAATGGCATTCCGGCCAACTCGCGGACCTCGGAAAGTTCGTGTTCCAGGATTATGTGGGCAAGCTCGTGGGCGATGTCACTGCTTTGTCGTCCGCGTCCGCGAATGGGGTTTACGACGATGATCTTGCGGTCGCGCACCTCGAACGTTGCCGCGGAGAAGGCGTACGCCTGGATGCGCTCCAGTTCCTCGAGCTCAGCCAGGGGTACGAGTGTTGCTGCGTCGACGATGGCCACGTTGAGATGGCCTGCGAGAGCCCGTGGGTCGAGCGGATCGGCAGACGAGAGGGAGAGTTCCTGGCGGTAGCGCTTGGCCGTTCGTTCCGCGCCCGCCTTGAACCCGTGCTTTAGGGTCAAAGTCTTCCCGCATCCACTAGTCGCTCAAGCTCCGAGTTCATGGTGCTCAGCATCGTGTTCAGCCGCTCGGGAACTCCAGGGCGAGTGGGGACAGTTCCGGTTAGCGGTGAGGATCGCTCGGTGTGGCGCTGGCTGACCCGGTCGATTCGTCGACCGCGCCGTGAACGCACGACCAACACCTAAAAGGACGTAGGATCGAGCACTTCGCCCCTGGCAAGGACGGAGACGAGCCGATGGAGGAGTTCGCCTACGTAGACACGTCGATCGCCGACTACGTCTGGCTGCCGATCCGTTTCGACGGCGACCGGCCGATCATCGACTGGCGCGAGGAGTGGTCGCCCGACGAGTACGAGGACGCCTGACCTGCCTCAGTCCAGCAGGCTCGTGATGGCCGGGTCGCGAAGGATGCGGCTCGGTAGGCTCGTGCCATGACGCTTCCCGAGCAGGCCCAGAACAACAGGGTGTGGCATGTCACCGCCCTCGTGTGCGGGGTGCTCGCCATCGTGTCGATGTTCGCCGTGCCGAGCGGCATCGTGGGGTACCTCATAGCGATCGCGATCGCCGCGGCCGCTGCGCTGATCGGACATGCCTCCGTGCGGCGTCACGGCGCGTTCCGTGCCGCGGCCATCGTCGGGCTGGTCTTCGCCTACCTGGGGCTGATCGTGCCCGTCGGGTTGCTGGTGGTCCGGCTCACGCGCGCGTTCGCCGACTGAGCAGGCTCAGTCGAGCAGGCTCGTGATGGCCGGGTCGCGGCGGGCGACCTCTGCCGCGGTGCCGACGATGACGTGGCGCATCGCGGCGACCGCGACAGCGGGCGTGACGTCGGCACGGTGGGCGAGGCTCACCGTGCGCCGCATCATCGGGTGCGAGATCCTGACCGATCGCAGGGCCGGCTGGTCGAGCAGCACCATCGCCGGAACCACGGCCACACCGACCCCGCGTTCGACGAAGCGGAGCAGCGCATCCATCTCGGCGCCCTCGAGGACGAAGGTCGGAGTGAGCCCCGCCGAGCGGAAGGCCGCATCGGTGGTCGCCCGCAGCTCATAGGTCTCGTCGAGGGCGATCAGCGGCAGGGTCGCGAGATGGTCAAGGCTCATGATCGACGAGGTCGACACCGGAGGCTCGGAGGCAGCAGACACCACCACGAGCTCCTCGGTGAGCAGCGGCATCCGAGTCAGGCTGAAACCCGACGGCGGGGGTCCCTCCGACTCCGTGATGAGCGCGATGTCGACGGCCCCGACGGCCAGCTGATCGACGAGCAGCCTCGACCCGCTCTCGGTCAGGTGCAGGTCGACGCCGGGGTGCGCAGCATGGAAGGTGCTGATCGCCTCGGCGACGAGGCTGATGCAGAGGGTCGGCGGCGCTCCGAGGCGCACGCGTCCGCGGCGGAGCCCTGCAAGCTCGGCCATCTCCTCGCGGATCGCGTCGGATTCTGCGAGCATCCGCTGAGCGCGGGGGAGCAGGGCCTCTCCGGCCGCGGTGAGGCCGATGTGTCCGCGTGCGCGGTGGAAGAGCTCGGCGCCGAGTTCGCGCTCAAGCGTCGAGATCTGTCGACTCAGCGACGGCTGCGCGAGATGCAGGTGCTCGGAGGCGCGGGTGAAGTGGCCGAGGCGGGCGACCTCGACGAACCCGCGGAGCTGCTCGAGGTTCATGTTTTCAGTGTATCGATACCAGTAGAACAATGCATTGGAGTTATTAGGTGGGCCTAACTACCGTGAAATGCATGAGTACTCGCGAACGTCAGATCTCCACCACGGTCCTGGTCATCGGCACCGGCGGCTCCGGGCTGCGGGCGGCGATCGAGGTCGCCGAGCACGGCATCGACGTCCTCGCCGTCGGCAAGCGCCCCCGACAGGATGCCCACACCTCCCTCGCCGCCGGCGGTATCAACGCCGCACTCGGCACGATGGACGAAGGCGACAGCTGGCAGCAGCACGCCGCCGACACCATCAAGGAGAGCTACCTGCTCGCCAACCCCCACACGGTCGAGATCGTGACGCAGGGCGCCGAGCGCGGCATCCGCGATCTCGAGCGCTGGGGCATGGACTTCGCCCGTGAAGACGACGGGCGCATCTCGCAGCGGTTCTTCGGCGCACACACCTTCCGTCGCACGGCATTCGCCGGCGACTACACCGGCCTCGAGATCCAGCGCACGCTCGTCGCCAAGGCCGAGCAGCTCGAGGTGCCGATCCTCGACCACGTCTACATCACCCGTCTGCTCGTCCGCGACAACGTCGTTTTCGGTGCCTACGGCTTCGACCAGTCAGACGGCACGCGGTACCTCATCCATGCGGATGCGGTGATCCTCGCGGCGGGCGGCCATAACCGCATCTGGCGTCGCACCTCGTCGCGCCGTGACGAGAACACCGGCGACTCGTTCCGTCTCGCGGTCGAGGCTGGCGCGCGTCTGCGCGACCCCGAGCTCGTGCAGTTCCACCCCTCTGGCATCATCGAGCCCGAGAACGCCGCGGGCACCCTGATCTCCGAAGCGGCACGCGGCGAGGGCGGCATCCTGCGCAACGCCCTCGGCGAGCGGTTCATGTCGAAGTACGACCCCGAGCGCATGGAGCTCTCGACCCGAGATCGTGTCGCGCTCGCCGCATACACCGAGATCGCCGAGGGGCGAGGAACCGAGAACGGCGGCGTCTGGCTCGACGTCTCGCACCTGCCGCGCGAGACGATCATGACCCGACTGCCGCGCGTCTACCAGACGATGATGGAGCTGCAGATGCTCGACATCACCACCGACCCGATCGAGATCGCGCCCACCGCGCACTACTCGATGGGCGGCGTGTGGGTGCGTCCGGACGACCACCAGACCGACGTCGACGGCCTCTACGCGATCGGCGAAGCATCGAGCGGTCTGCACGGAGCCAACCGTCTCGGCGGCAACTCGCTGATCGAACTGCTCGTCTACGGGCGCATCGTCGGTCAGGCGGCGATGGCGCACGCGGCGGGTCTCGACGCGCAGCGCCGGTCGGCGGATGCGGTGGCGCAGGCGCGAGCCGAGATCGATGACCTGCTCGCCGCAGACGGCCGCGAGAACGTGCGGGCTCTGCAGCGGGCGATCCGCAACACGATGACCCAGCACGCCGGCGTCGTGCGGTCGGAAGAGGGTCTGCGGGCCGGGCTCGCCGAACTCGACATGATCGAGGGGCGCATGGAAGACATCGGCATCCACCCCGACATCGCGGGCTTCCAGGATCTCGCCCACGCGTTCGACCTGAAGGCGTCGGCGCTCGCGGCTCGCGCCACGATGGAGGCGGCGCTGGAGCGTCGGGAGACGCGCGGATGCCACAACCGCAGCGACTACCCCGACACCGACCCGACGCTGCAGGTCAACCTCGTCTGGTCTCCCACCGGCGGTGTGACGCACGAGTCGATTCCCGAGATCCCCGCCGAGATCGCCGAGCTCATGCGCGAGGTCGACACCGAGGGCAAGCTCGTCGAGTAGCCCTTTCCGAACTCGCTCCCGTCGCAGGGTGCATCGCGACGGGAGCGGCCGGGTGGCAGAGCGAGGTAGGAGTCGCTCAGTCGCCCTCGTCGGTCTCCGGACCGTCGACGACCCCGATCCCGACCGCTTCATGGTCGGGCTCGGGGTCGTTGCGCGCGGGGGCCTTGGGCTCTTCGGAGGGCTCCTTCTCGGTGCTCGGCTCTTCGAGTTCGTCGTTGCTCGGAACCTCAGAAGGGTCCGCGTCCTCGGGGGAGTCGGCCTCGGCCGGCTTCTCGGCGGTGTTCCCCACATCCTTGAACTCGCCGGCGTCGCCGGAAGACGGCGTCGGGGTCGGTGCCTGCGCCTCAGGGTCGAGGTCGGAGGTCGGATCCTGGTCGGGCGTGCTGTTCGTCATGGTCGTCCCTTTCGCGTCGGATACCCCCTCAGGATCGGGCTCTGATTCGGCAGCGAGAAGGGCCTTGACGGCGGTGCCCCGACCCGTCTGCGCGCCCACGACGTAGGCTGAGGAGGTGACAGCGTACGTCTCGGCCTTCGATCTCTTCTCCATCGGAGTGGGCCCCTCGAGTTCCCACACGGTCGGGCCGATGCGGGCGGCGCTCGAGTTCGCCCATCGCCTGCGCTCGACAGGAGCGATCGATCGCGTCGCGCGCATCGGATGCACGCTGTACGGCTCTCTCGGCGCCACCGGAATCGGGCACGGCACCCCCGATGCGGTCGTCGCGGGGCTGCGCGGCCTGGCTCCCGAGACCTGCGATCCGGCTGACGTGCGGTCCGCCTGGACTGACCTTCGCGAGGGCGCGACGCTGCGGATCGACGGCGCGCACGAGATCCCGTTCGCGAAGACGGACATCGTGTTCGAGCCCCGCACCCGCCTGCCCGGTCACCCGAACGCGATGACGATCACCGCGTGGGATGCCGCCGGGGGCGTCGTCGCCGAGGAGACCTACTACTCCGTCGGCGGCGGGTTCATCCGTCGGGATGGAGAAGACGCGAAGCTCGCCTCGGCCCCGCTGCCGTATTCATATGCCGATGCCGCGTCACTGCTCGCGCTGTGCGATGAGCACGGGCTGTCCATCGCCGAGATCGCGCGACTGAACGAGACCGCGGAGCGCCCGGAAGAAGAGGTGGCCGCCGGGCTCGATGCGATCTGGGATGCCATGGCCGCGTGCGTCGAGAACGGACTGCACTCCGACGGCGTGCTGCCCGGCATGCTCAAGGTCAAGAGGCGTGCGAGCATGATCCGTGCCCAGCTCGAGGAGGCGGAGGCCGACGGTCATCGCGAGCTGCCCGGCGAGTGGTTGGGGGCTTTCGCGCTGGCTGTGAACGAGGAGAACGCCGCGGGCGGTCGGGTCGTCACGGCTCCGACGAACGGTGCCGCCGGCATCCTCCCCGCCGTCGCGATGTACTGGTGGCGGTTCCTCGCCGACTCCGGGCTCGGGGCAGGCAACGCCGTGACGCCTTACGGAGAGCTGGTCGGCAGCGCGCTGCTCGGCTTCGACGGCACGAAGGCGATCGACGCGGCGCAGGCCGAAGACGACGATGCTGTCGCCGACGCCAACCGTCGCCGCGGCATCAGGCGGTTCCTGCTCACCGCCACGGCGCTGGGGTCGCTGTTCAAGGCGAACGCCTCGATCTCGGGTGCGGAGGGCGGATGCCAGGCCGAGGTCGGCTCGGCCTGCGCGATGGCAGCCGGAGGGCTGACGGCCGTGATGGGCGGCACCAACCGACAGATCGAGAACGCCGCCGAGATCGCGATGGAGCACCACCTCGGACTCACCTGCGACCCCATCGGCGGCCTCGTGCAGATCCCGTGCATCGAGCGCAATGCGATCGCGGCGTCGACCGCGGTCACCGCGGCGCGCCTCGCGTTGCGCGGCGACGGGAGTCACTACGTCTCGCTCGATGCGGTGGTCGAGACCATGCGGCAGACCGGCATCGACATGTCGACCAAGTACAAGGAGACCAGCGAGGGCGGCCTCGCGGTCAACGTCATCGAGTGCTGAACTGAATCGTCGTGTCGGCGGTGGCCGTTAGCCTCCTTCCAGGGAGGTGCTGATGGATTCGATCTGGAAACCGGGCAGCCGACGACGACGTGAGCAGCCGATCGTCGCCGTGCGGGCGAACAGCGATGCGCCCGCGCCAGGGCGGCTCTGGCCGACGACGATCCCCGCGGTGGCGCAGGTGCTGCGCGAGGGGATCGATCTCGCACCCGGAGTCACGTTTCTCGTCGGGGAGAACGGCAGCGGCAAGTCGACCATCGTCGAGGGGATCGCGGTCGCCTACGGGCTCTCGCCGGAGGGTGGGTCGAGGCAGGCGATGCACAGCACCCGCCCGACCGAGTCGCCGCTGTCGGAATGGCTCCAGCTGCAGCGAGGTGTCGGTGCCGACCGGTGGGGTTTCTTCCTGCGGGCTGAGACGATGCACTCGTTCTACACATATCTCGAAGAGAACCCCTCGTCGCGCGGCGACGTCCCGTTCCACGAGATGAGCCACGGCGAGTCGTTCCTCGCGCTGCTCGACAGCCGTTTCGATTCGCCCGGTTTCTACTGCCTCGACGAGCCAGAGGCCGCGCTGTCGTTCCAATCGACGCTCGCGCTGATCGCCGTGCTCCAGCGCATCGTCGACGACGGCGGCCAGGTGCTGTGCGCCACGCACTCACCGGTGCTCGCGGCGTTCCCGGGAGCGCAGATCCTCGAAGTGGGGGAGTGGGGCATCCGCCCCGCCGAGTGGAACGATCTCGAGCTGGTCAACCACTGGCGGTCGTTCCTGCAGGACCCGCCGCGGTATCTGCGGCACCTGCTCGACTAGCGCGCGGCGCGGTTCTTGGTGTGCTTCGTGGGCACGGCGGCCCAGGGGTCCTCGGGCCACGGGTGCCGCGGGTAGCGCCCCCGCATCTCGGCGCGCACCTGGCCGTACGGACCGGACCAGAACGAGGCGAGGTCGTCGGTGACCGCGAGCGGACGCCCCGCGGGCGACAGCAGATGGAACAGCACCGGCACCCGCCCGTCGACCAGTCGAGGGGTCGCTGCCCAGCCGAAGCACTCCTGCAGCTTCACGGCCACGACCGGCCGCGCGGTGGCGTCGTCGGGCTCGGGGTAGTCGATGCGGATGCGCGAGCCGCTGGGCACCTCGAGGCGCTCCGGGGCCAGCTCGTCGAGTCGCGCTGCCTCAGGCCACGGCAGCAGTCGGCGCAGCGGCGACGACAGAGAGATCCGCCCCGCAGGCGTGCCACCGGCCAGCGCATCGAGCTCGGGAGCCAGCCACTCGTCGAGAGCGTCGAGCAGCCCGGCATCCGACACATCAGGCCAGGGCGCGCCCAGCTCGCGCCGCAGCAGCCCCAGCCGACGGCGCAGCGCTGCCGCCGTGTCAGACCAGGTGAGCATGCCGAGCCCCTCGCGCCGGATCGCGCGGCGCACGGCGTCGCGCCCATCCTCGGCCGACGCCCGCACAGGCGAGGACGAACGCAGGATCGCGCCGACGCGGCGTTCCCGGCGCGCCTGGACGCGCCCGGCCGTGAATTCTGCCTCGACGCGGTCGGTCATCAGATGATTCGCCGCGCGCTCCATCTGCGCCTCGGTGAGCACGGCGGCCGATCGGATGATCGCGCCCGAGCCGGCAGCCGCCCGTGCAGAGGCGCGGGCGACGTCGGCGACGGCGAGCCACTCGACAGCCCCGAGCGGACCACGCACTCCCGCCCGGGTTCCGGATGCCAGCAGGAATGTCGCCCCCTCGGCTGTGCGCTCGACGCGATGGGCGATCCGCTCGGGAAACGCCAGAGCGATCACGAGGCCGACGCCGTCGAGGCCCGATCGCGCGTCCGGTGCCTGTCGGACCATGCGCTCGAGTCGATTCGCATCGTCACGCCATCGGCGCGCATCCGGTGTGCGTCCGCCCCGCAGAGAGATGAGCGCCTGCGCGACGTCGGCCTCGGCGATACGCAGGTCGCCGCCGAGCACCGCGACGACCTCGGCCGCGAGCCGGCTGCCGACCACCGGGCTGCCGTCGCGGAGAGCGCGCGCGAGGCGAGGGTCGGCAGGAACCCGTGCGAGAGCTCGGCCATCGGCGGTGGCGCGACCCTCGTCGTCGATCGCACCGAGACCACGAAGCACCGAGAGGGCATCAGCCAGGTTGTCTGCGGGCAGCGGGTCGATCATCCGCAGACCTGCGCCGCCGGGAGCGCCCCAGCAGGCGAGCAGCAGAGCGGCATCCGCGAGGTCGGTCACCGCGATCTCCGGGGCGGGGCGTGCAGGGGCCGCCGCATAGGAGCGCTCGTCGACGCACCGGATGACGACGCCGGAGCCCTGGCGCGTGGCTCGACCGGCTCGCTGCACGCACGACGAGCGCGACGCGGCAGTCGTGACCAGACCGGTCATGCCGCGGGTCGCGTCGCGCTGCGGCTGCCGCGAGAGACAGCTGTCGACCACCAGACGGACTCCCGGCACCGTGAGCGAGGACTCGGCCAGCGATGTCGTGACGATGATGCGCGGAGGGTCTGACGGCCCACGGCCGCAGATCACGGCATCCTGCTCGGCAGCGGGGATCTGGCCGTGCAGCTCCCGCACGTCGAATGCGTGGCTCGCGTCACGGATACGGCGGGCGATCTCCGACACCTCGCGGGCGCCCGGTGCGAACACCAGCACGTCGGCGTCGGGGTTCTCGCGGTGCAGGTCGAGGGCCGCTGATGCGGTGGTGCGGGCGACGTGATCGAGAAACCCCCAGGTGACTCCGCGCTCGTCGAGGCGCGGCGTCGGGCTCGGAGCCCAGCGCTCGGTGAGCGGGAAAGCCGGGACGTCGTGGTCGACGATCGCCGCGGGAAGGTCGTCTGTGCCGAGAACTGCCGCGATGCGCGCGGCATCGAGCGTGGCGGACATGGCGACGACCACGAGGTCGTCCCGCAGCTCGCGCACCTCGGAGAGCAGGCCGATCAGCAGATCGGTCTCGAGTGCGCGCTCGTGCACCTCATCGAGGATCACGGCATCCACGCCGTCGAGTCCTGGGTCGTCGATCATGCGCCGAAGCAGCACTCCGGCGGTGACGAACTCGACCCGGGTCTGCGGTCCCGCCGAACGCTCGCCCCGCACGGTGAAGCCCACGCGGCTGCCGATGGGCGAGCCGTCGAGCTGCGCGAGGCGCCGAGCGGCCGCCCGAGCGGCGACGCGGCGCGGCTGGGTGACGATCACTCGTCCGGTTGACCGCGATGCCAGGAGCGGCGGCACGAGTGTGGTCTTGCCCGTGCCCGGCGGGGCACTCACGACCACGGATCCGCCCTCGTCGAGGGCGGTCGAGAGCTCGTCGAGAGCAGCCGCGAACGAGAGGCCCGCGCCGATGGCGGCGAGGTCGAAGGCGGCGGGCGGCATGCCTCCAGTCTGCCCGGTCTACGACTCCGGAGACGACGGATGCCGCGACCGACCCGGCCGCGGCATCCGCTGTGTTCTGTCGGCTGGCTACTCCGCTGCGGGAGCCGGCGGTGCGGGCGGCGGCGGAGTGGTCGGGGTCGACTGGCGCATCGCCGGAGCAGTGGCCGCGGCCACGCCCTCGCCGATGCCACGGCCCACGGCCTGACCCTGGATGATCGACGCGAGGTCGAGGCCCGTGGCCGCGCTGACCGTGTCGAACACCGACTTCAGCGCCTTCGCACTATCGGCGCCGACGACGTCCGAGGCGCCGGCATCGCCCGAGCCTCCGATGATCGACACGTTGCCGATCGCGGCATAGCCCTTCGAGAACTCGGCCATGATCGACGGCAGGGTGTCGAGAACCCGCTGCGACAGGAACGCGTCCTGGTTCGACGCGATGGCCTTCGCCTCTGCCTCGACGGCTGCGGCTCGCGCCTCACCCTCGGCACGGATGGCGTCTGCCTCGGCGTTCGCGCGCAGGCGGCGTGCCTCGGACTCGGCCTCGGCCTGTGCCCGCAGCGCGTCTGCCTCACCCGTCGCACGGGCGATCGCGGCTGCGGCTTCACCGTCGGCCTTGGCCCTGTCGGCCTGGGCCTGCTGCTCGGCGATGCGAGTGCGAGCCTCGGCCTGCTTGACCTGCTCGATCGCGCTGGCCTCTGCGGCACGCTCACGCGTGTAGAGCTCGGCCTGAGCGCGGGTCTCGGCCTCGTATCGCTGGGCGTCGGCGACGCGCTTGACGTCGGCGTCGAGCTGAGCCTGACGGTTCTCGGCCTGCTGCTGCAGAACGGCCTGCTGGGCCTGCTCGCGGGCGAGGTTCTCTGCCTGCTCGGCCTCGGCACGCGCACGGCCGATGCCGGCGTTCGAGTTCGCCGTGTTCGTGTCGAGCGCGGTCTGCTCGATCAGGTTGGCTTCCTGGTTCGAGATGTTCTTCTGGTTGATCGCCCGGTCGGCGTTGGTCTGCGAGATCTCGGCGGACTGACGCTTCGCCTGGATCTCGGGAGCACCGAGCGACTGGATGTAGCCGACCGCGTCGGTGATGCCCTTGATCTGGAACGAGTCGAGGATCAGGCCCTGCTCGGCGAGCTCCTGCGAGACGTCGGCGGCGATCTGATCGGAGAACTTCTTGCGCTCGCGCATCAGCTCGACGACCGACAGCGTGGCGACGATGCCGCGGAGGGCACCTTCGAGCTGCTCGGTTGTGAACTGCTCGATCGCGGCGTCCTGCGAGGCGAAACGCTCGGCAGCGCGGCGCACCAGAAGGGGGTCGGACCCGATCTTCACGATCGCGACACCGTCGACGTTCAGGGTGACGCTGTCGAGTGACTGGGCCTCGGCGTTGAGCGAGACCTGGCGCGAGCGCAGCGAGATGATCTCGTGGCGCTGCGTGATCGGGTTGACGAGCGACTTGCCGTTCACGATGACCGTGACGGGCGACTCCGACATCTCGTCACGGCTCGTGCCGTCGGCCCCGAGCACCGCCAGCTGCACCTTCTGCTTGCGTCCCGAGATGACGAGCGCCTCATCGGCGCGCGCGACCTTGATCCAGCTGCGTGCGAACAGCAGCAGGATGAGCAGGACGACGATAGCGATGGCTATGCCGATCCCGACGATGATGAGGATGCCTACGATTCCGGCGATCTCCATGGATGACCTCCCTGGTTCCCCCCGAGGGGGCGGTCTTGGATGCCGACGCGGCCGCGCGGGCGTTCACGCTCCACCCTGCCAGAGATCGGGGGATGCCGTCGCGGGTGTCGACAACTCGGGAACGCGTCGCCTCGGGAACGACCTGCGCGTCGGTCAGCGCGCGCGGAGCTTCTCCGCCAGATCGCGCAGCGTCTTCAGTTCTGCGTCGTCGAGACGCGACATCCGCTCGGCGATCGAGCGCCCATGCACCGTGGCGACGCTTCGGAACTCACGGACGCCGGCATCCGTTGCTCTGATCAGCGCACCGCGCCCGTCGTCGGGGTCGGGGCACTTCGAGACGAGGCCGCGGGCGACCATGCGGTCGACGAGGCGAGAGACACTTGGCTGGCTGATCAGCATGTTCGCGGTGACATCGCGCAGGCGAGCTGACATGCCGGGGGAGCGCGTCACGGTGAGCAGGACGTCGTACTCGGCCTGACCGAGGTCGGTGTGATCGAAGTCGGCGTTCATCTCGGTGAACAACTCGTGCTGCGCGCGGAACAGGCTCTCCCACGCCTCAACGGCGAGCTTTCGATCGGTCATGGTGAACAGCGTAGTGCGAACAGTAAAGGGCCGGTCGGAGAGGCTCCCGACCGGCCCTTGTCCCTTGCACCAAGAGTGTCCTGCAATCACATGCGGTGTATGCCACAGCAAACATTCACCGTGCGATCACTCTATAACGGCGAGATAACGAATGCAACGGTTTGGTCACGGAATCTTTGGCGGCTTTGCGCGCCGGGACCTTCGGCCCTGGTCGCGAGCGCGCGGACACCGGAGGGTGGGTATATCCCGTCGCGGCGTCTCGTCTGCGGCACTACGCGAAGGATTCGCCATGACTGCTCTGCACACCCCGCCTGCGCACTCGACGGAACTCGCGAACGCCGCCGAGGGCGATGAGGCTCACATCGTGACAACTCCGGGCGGGCGCCGCTGGCTCGCAGTGCTGAGGCTGGCGACCGGCTTCATCTTCCTCTGGGCGTTCCTCGACAAGACGTTCGGCCTCGGCTACGCGACCCCGCCGGAACGGGCGTGGATCTCCGGCGGAACGCCGAGCCAGGGATTCCTCAACAGCGACTCGGTCATCGGTCCGCTGAAGCCGTTCTTCGCCGCGATCGCCAGCCCCGTCAGCGATGTGCTCTTCATGGTCGCGATGCTCGCGATCGGACTGGCCGTGATTCTCGGTGTGGGGCTTCGTATCAGCGCCGTCGTCGGCTCCCTGCTCATGATCGCGATGTACCTCGCGGAGTGGCCCTTCGGCGCCAACGCGGCCTCCACGAACCCGCTGGTCGACTACCACGTCATCTACGCCCTGTCCCTCATCGTCATCGCCGCTCTTGCTGCCGGGGACACCTGGGGATTCGGTCGACGGTGGAAGGCGTTCCCCTTCGTGCAGCGCAACCGCTGGCTCGTCTGAAGAAACGGCAGAGAGCCGCAGCTGTGCGGGAGGATGGCAGGCCTGATGAAGACCATCGTCGTGGGTTTCGACGGAACCGACGCGTCGCTCGTGGCGGTGGACTGGGCGGCTGAGAGAGCCGCCCGCGGCGCGACTCGGATCGAGATCGTCGCGATCGGAGGCAGCCTGGTGTCGGACGACTCCCGGCTCGACGAATCACTGCGCAGCGCCGAACTCCGAGTGCTCGACAGCGCACCTGACTGCGACGTCACCTCTCGAAGGGCGGGGGGAAACATGCCGGGCTCCCTGTTCGAGCAGGCGGCTGCAGCCGATCTTCTGGTCGTCGGTGCGCACCGTGACGGTGCGGCGAACTCGATGCTGTCCGTACGATTCCTGCGACACCTGGCGAGAACCGCGGTCCCGATCGTGATCGTGCCGGCCCACTGGACGCCCTCGGCGGCTTCGGTCGTCGTCGGATTCTCCGGCTATGAGACGTCCTCGAGGGTCATCGCCGAAGCCGCCGGGCACGCGGACGTCATCGGTGCGTCGCTGGCGATGGTGCACGCCTGGCAGATGCCGGTTCCGCGGATCGAGGGGCCGATCTCGCTCAGGGCATCACCGATTCAGGTGAGGGCCGAGCATTCGAAGACTCTCCGCAGCGCTGCTCTCAGATCCAGCACCGAGCATCCCGACGTGCATGTCGAGCAGGTCCTGTCTCATGGGGACACTGCTGAGGTTCTCCTGGAGCGTGCACGGGACGCCTCGCTGCTGGTCGTCGGCGCGCCTCATCGGGGCCTCCTGGCCGACGCTCTGCTCGGATCGGTCATCCACGAGCTGCTCACCCATTCCTCGATTCCGATCTGCATCGTGCCGAACACCGCGCCGGTCGACTGATCGCTCGATAGACTCGCGACGACGGGAGGCAGCGATGTCCGATCGTTCACGGCGGGCCGATGAGGCCGCCGACGCAGCACTCGCACAACGCAGGCTCCGAGATCTGCTCGACGCGAACGCCTCCATCGTCGAGCGCTTGGATCTCGAGGTCGTGCTCCGCAGGATCGTCGAGGCGGCGATGAGGCTGGTCGATGCACCCTACGGTGCTCTCGGCGTCATCGCCCGAAATGGTGGCATCGAGCGCTTCATCCACGTGGGGATGGATGCAGCCACGGTGGAGCGGATCGGGCACCCGCCCGCCGGGCACGGACTCCTCGGGGCGGTGATCACCGAACACGCACCGATTCGAGTCCCTCACCTCGCCGAGGACTCCCGCTCCACGGGCGTTCCCGAGCACCACCCACCGATGGATGCCTTCCTCGGGGTTCCGGTGCGCGTGGGCGACCATGTCTACGGCAACCTCTATCTGACGTCGGGGGACAGGGGTCCGTTCACCGAGGAGGACGAGAGGCTGGTCGTCGCCCTTGCGGCCACGGCGGGAATCGCCATCGAGAACGCGCACCTGTACGACCTCGCGAAGACCCGCGAGATCTGGAGCGAGACGACCGCCGACGTGATGGCCGCGATGCTCGAAGTCTCCGACGAGAGCGTGCTCGAGGTCATCGCCGAGCGCGTCGGTGCCTTGATCGATGTCGATCTGGTGGTCATCGCTGTGCCGCACGGAGAGGATGATCTCCGCGTCACCACTGTGCACGGCGCTGGTGCAGCTGCGCTGCGGGGGCGTGTCTTCCCCGCAGCCGGAACTCTCGCGGCCAGAGCGCTTGCAACGCAGCGGGCGGCGAGCGTCGTCGGAGACGCCGACGCTGAGGGCGGCGCTGACGCCGACCAGGCGCCGGTCGACTGGCAGCCGGGGTCTGGTCCCACCGTCGCCATCCCGCTCTACAGCGGCGCCGAGCCACTGGGTGTTCTCACGCTCTCTCGCAGGCTGGGAGCCTTTGCATTCACCGACGCGGACCTGGACCTTGCTTTCGCGTTCGCCGGACAGGCCAGCGTCGCCATCGAAGTCGTCCGAGCTCGAGAGGACAGACGGCGCCTGGAGACGAACCGAGATCGTGCCCGGATAGCGCGTGACCTGCATGATCACGTCATCCAGCGCCTCTTCGGGGCGGGTCTGTCGCTTCAGGCGGTGTCGGGGACGGTCGACGCCGCAGCATCCACGGTCCTCGAGACGCAGATCGACTCGATCGACGCCGCGATCAAGGACATCCGGACCGTCGTGTTCGCGCTGGGAGCAGGTGAGCGCGGAAGCCAGAAGCGGACCCGCGATCGCCTGCTCGACACCGTTTCTGAAGTCTCCACTGGCCTCTCATCCACCCCCCGCATCACCTTCTCGGGGCCGCTCGACTCGCTCATAGAAGCACCGCTCGCGGACGAACTCGTCGCAGTGCTCCGCGAGTGTCTGACCAACACGGTCAAGCATGCTCAGGCTCATCATGTCGAAGTGGCCGTCGAGGTCGCCGACGGCGTCGTCGTTCTCACGGTGATCGACGACGGCCGTGGCATTCCGGGCGGAACGCGATTGAGCGGACTGGCGAACGTCACCGAACGCGCCCGGCTTCGAGGCGGCCTGTGCACCATCACCGCAGAGTCGCCCACGGGGACGCGCATCGAATGGACAGCGCCGGTCGGCGGCAGCGGCCAGTCGGGAGAATCATGATCCGCGTCTTTCTGGTGGATGATCACGAGATCGTTCGGCGCGGAATCGCACAGCTGATCGACGCGGAGGGTGATCTCTCGGTGATCGGGGAAGCAGGCACGTTTCACGAAGCAGTTCGGCGAATCGATGCCACCCTGCCCGACGTCGCCGTGCTCGACGTCCGGCTCCCGGACGGCGACGGGGTGACCCTGTGTCGCGACATCCGTTCCACGCATCCGGAGATCGCGTGCCTGATCCTCACGGCCTACGACGATGACGACGCTCTGCGGTCGGCGATCCTGGCCGGCGCGAACGGATACGTCCTCAAAGACATCCGCAGTGGCGCGCTCATCGACGCCGTTCGACGCGCCGCTGCCGGAAGCTCGATCCAGTCCTCCGAGGTGCTGCAGCGTGGGGTGACTGCCATCCGGCCGAACCCGCGGAGCACCGAACCGGCCGGTTTCGACCTGACGATGCGTGAGACCCAGGTGCTCGACCTGATCACCGGCGGCCTGACCAATCGTGAGATCGGAACCAGACTCGGTCTCGCCGAGAAGACGGTGAAGAACTACGTCAGCGGACTGCTCGCCAAACTCGGCATGGAACGCCGCACCCAGGCGGCCGTCTACGGTTCCGAGCGGAAACACAAAGGCGACTGAGCAGCGCACCGGGGGACCTTCGCCCCTATGGGCGCGCCGGCGGATCCTTCAAGCTGTCGTTACTGCACCCGGGTCGGGATGCACTCGGCCCGTGTCGCTGTCAACCACGTGCCCTGACCGCCTCCGGATGACTTAGACATCGAACATGAGCGAAAAGAGCAGATCCATGATCGCCCGCGAACCGACAGCATCCATCTCCGATCGCGGAACCGCAGCGTTCTCCTATCGCGAGGAGCCCGAGCTCAGCGATGAGACGCTCGGGCAGCTCGATGCCTGGTGGCGCGCCGCGAACTATCTGTCCGTCGGGCAGATCTACCTGCTCGATAACCCACTCCTTCGTGAGCCCCTCGCCCGTGAGCACATCAAGCCGCGGCTGCTCGGCCACTGGGGCACGACGCCCGGCCTCAACTTCCTCTACGCGCACTTGAACCGCGCGATCCGGGAGCGGGAGACGAGCACGATCTACATCACCGGTCCTGGGCACGGCGGGCCGGGGATGGTCGCCAACGCCTACCTGGATGGCACCTATTCCGAGCTGTACTCCGAGATCGGGCAGAATGCGGACGGCGTGCAGAAGCTGTTCCGCCAGTTCTCGTTCCCCGGCGGCATCCCCAGCCACGCGTCGGCGGACACACCCGGTTCGATCCACGAGGGCGGCGAGCTCGGCTACGCCCTCTCCCACGCGTATGGGGCAGCCTTCGACAATCCCGATCTGCTGGTGGCGGCTGTGATCGGAGATGGTGAGGCAGAGACCGGGCCGCTGGCGACGAGCTGGCATTCCAACAAGTTCCTCAACCCGCTGACCGATGGCGTGGTGCTGCCGATCCTGCACCTGAACGGCTACAAGATCGCGAACCCCACAGTGCTGGCTCGGATTCCCGAGGAAGAACTGCTGAGCCTCATGCGCGGCTACGGACACACGCCCTACATCGTGTCGGGGGGCTTCGACGGCGAGGACCCGATGGCGGTGCATCGCCGCATGGCTGAGACGCTCGACGCGGTGCTGAACCAGATCGCGGAGATCAAGGCGTGGGCCGCCGCGGGAACTCTGCAGGAACGGCCGGCGTGGCCGATGATCATCCTGCGCACTCCGAAGGGCTGGACCTGCCCGGCAGAGATCGACGGCCTTCCTGCCGAGAACAACTGGCGCTCCCACCAGGTTCCGCTCGCCAGCGCGCGCGACACCCCAGAGCATCTCGAAGTTCTCGACGGATGGCTCCGGTCCTACCGACCGGAGGAGCTGTTCGACGAGTCGGGCGCGCCGATGCCTCTCATCTCCGACCTCGCACCTTCGGGAGATCTGCGGATGAGTGCGAACCCGGTCGCGAACGGCGGTGTTCTTCGACGCGACCTCGTGCTCCCGGATTTCCGCGACTACGCGGTAGACGTCCCTTCTCCCGGCGCGACGGTGAACGGAGCCACGCGCGTGCTCGGCAGATGGCTCACGGACGTCATCCGATCGAATCCCGACAACTTCCGCATCTTCGGACCCGACGAGACGGCGTCGAATCGCCTCGGCGCTGTGCTCGAGGTCACCGACAAGCAGTGGAACGCGGACTACCTGCCTTCCGACGAGCACCTGGCTCGTGCCGGCCGCGTCGTCGAGATGCTCAGTGAGCACCAATGCGAAGGCTGGCTGGAGGGCTATCTGCTGACCGGGCGGCACGGCCTCTTCAACACCTACGAGGCTTTCGTGCACATCGTCGACTCGATGTTCAATCAGCACGCCAAGTGGCTGAAGACGAGTAAGGGGATCCCATGGCGCCGCCCGATCGCCTCGCTCAACTACCTGCTGTCGTCACACGTGTGGAGGCAAGACCACAACGGCTCGTCCCACCAGGACCCCGGATTCATCGACCACGTCGTGAACAAGAAGGCCGACGTGGTGCGCGTGTACCTGCCATTCGACGCGAACACGTTGCTGTCCGCGTACGACCATTGCCTGCGAAGCGTCGATTACGTCAACGTCGTCGTGGCGGGCAAGCAGCCCACCTTCAACTGGCTCAGCATGGACCGAGCCGTCGAACACATGACCCGCGGCGTCGGCATCTTCGAGTGGGCCGGCACCGAAGTCGAAGGCGAGAAGCCCGACGTGGTGCTCGCCTGCGCCGGCGACGTGCCGACGCTCGAAGTGCTGGCCGCGGCATCCCTTCTGCGCGAGGCGACTCCCGACCTCAAGGTCAGAGTCGTCAACGTCGTCGATCTGATGCGCCTCGTCAGCGAAGGAGAGCACCCGCACGGGATGAGCGACCGCGAATACGACGCCATCTTCACCACCGACCGTCCGGTTATCTTCGCGTACCACGGGTACCCCTGGCTGATCCACCGGTTGACGTACCGACGCACAGGTCACGCCGACCTGCACGTCCGTGGATACAAGGAGGAGGGCACGACGACCACGCCCTTCGACATGGTCATGCTCAACGACATCGACCGCTATCGCCTCGTCATGGACGTGCTCGATCGTGTGCCAGGACTCGGCGAACGATACGCAGGTCTTCGTCAACGGATGCAGGACTCGCGCGTACGTGCCCGTGCCTACACGCGGGAACATGGCGAGGACATCCCCGAGGTCGCCGACTGGACCTGGACGGCCGGTCCGGAGTCGCAGGCCCGCGAGGTGAACACCGGCGTCGGAGGCTCGAACACGGGCGGCCCGGACAACCCTGAAGGATGAGTGACAGCATGCTGGACGCTGCGGTCGCCGAGGCCTTCCTCACCGACGCTGATGTCGTGGCGGCCAGTGCGCACGTCGACCCGGAGGTCGGGCTGTCGGACGAGGAAGCAGCGCGCAGGCTCGAGGTCGACGGCCGCAACGAACTGCGGGGCAAGCGCGCGGTGCCGGTCTGGCGAAAGGTCCTGGCGCAGTTCCAGAGCCCCCTCATCTATCTGCTTCTCGCCGCCGTGGTCGTCTCGCTCGTCGCATGGATCTTCGAGGAGACGGAAGGCCCGCCCATCGATGCGATCGTGATCGCGGCGATCGTCGTGCTCAATGCGGTGCTCGGGTACACGCAAGAGGCCAAAGCGGCGCATGCCGTCGCCGCACTGGGCGCGATGACTGCCGCGGCTTCGACCGTGCTGAGAGCCGGCGAGCTGAAGACCATCCCCTCCGCTGAGCTCGTGCGCGGTGATGTGCTCGTCCTCGGCGAAGGGGATGCGGTAGGTGCGGATGCCCGGCTGTTCACGGCGAATGCGCTGCGGATACAGGAGGCATCTCTGACAGGTGAGAGCGAGGCGGTCACCAAGCACGCGATGACGCTGACAGGACCTGCGCCCCTCGGCGACCGCGTGAACATGGTCTACAAGGGAACCGCGGTTGCCCAGGGGAACGGGCGCGCCGTCGTCACCGGCGTCGGGATGTCAACCGAGGTCGGGGCGATCGCCGAGATGCTCGATGCCACCGTCGAGGCCCCGACACCTCTGCAGATCGAGATCAATCGCATCGGGCGGATGCTCGGCATCATCGTGGTGATCATCGCCCTGGTCGTCATGATCACGATCATCGTGCTCGAAGGCATCACCACACTCAGTGGTCTCGTCGTCGTGCTGTTGCTCGGCGTCTCCCTGGCGGTTGCTGCGGTGCCGGAAGGGCTTCC
Source organism: Microbacterium sp. WCS2018Hpa-9 (assembly GCF_031843745.1). Lineage (NCBI taxonomy): Bacteria > Bacillati > Actinomycetota > Actinomycetes > Micrococcales > Microbacteriaceae > Microbacterium > Microbacterium sp. WCS2018Hpa-9. Next base: position 196,184 of record NZ_JAVTIY010000004.1, on the reverse strand, counting down.
GACGATTCTGTCGGTCGTGCTTGCGATCGGAGTGCAACGGCTGGCGAAACGCAACGCGGTGGTGAAGAAGCTCAGCTCGGTGGAAGCTCTCGGCTCTGCATCGGTGATCTGCACCGACAAGACGGGCACCCTGACGCGCAACGAGATGACGATCCAACGCGTGATCACCGCTTCGGGGAACGCAGACGTCACTGGTGTTGGCTACCGCCCCGATGGCACGGTGACAGGCGATGGCGAGGAGCTGCGCGACGACCTGCGGTACGAGGTGCAGCTCGTCCTCGGCGTGGGATCTCTCGCCAACGACGCGCAGCTGACGGAAGACGGCGGGGAATGGCGGATCCAGGGGGATCCCACCGAAGCGGCATTCCTCGTGGCGGCCCGCAAACTTCGCGGGACGACGGAGCGCATGGATCGCTTCGAGCGGCTGGACGAGATCCCCTTCACGTCGGAGCGGAAGATGATGTCGACGCTCCATCAGGACAACGACGACGGGCAACGACTCCTGTTCAGCAAGGGCGCGCCCGATGTGCTTCTCCGTCACTGCACCCACCGACAGGTGGGCACCACGATCGAGGCCCTCACCGATGAGGCGCGGGCACAAGCTCTCTCTGATGTGGAAGGGCTCTCAGCGGACGCCTTCCGCACTCTCGGCATCGCCTACCGTCTGCAGGACGAAGACGACGGGGCGGCTGTCGACGAGGCGCTCGAACGGGATCTCGTGTATGCGGGGGTCGTCGGCATCATCGATCCGCCACGCGCGGAGGCCGCAGTCGCGATCATGGAAGCGCATCGCGCGGGCATCCGCATCATCATGATCACCGGCGACCACCCCACCACCGCAGCCCGAATCGGCTCCGACCTCGGCATCGTCGACTCCTCCGCCCGCGCCGTGACCGGTGCGGAGCTCGACACCTTCGATGACCGAGAACTGCGCGATATCACCCGCACCGTGTCGGTCTACGCTCGCGTCTCTCCGGCGCACAAGCTGCGCCTCGTCGATGCACTGCAGCAGGACGGCAACATCGTCTCCATGACGGGTGACGGCGTGAACGACGCGCCCGCCCTCAAATCCGCTGACATCGGCGTCGCCATGGGAGTCACGGGTACGGAGGTCACCAAAGAGGCCGCACGCATGATCCTCGCCGACGACAATTTCGCGACCGTCGTGGCGGCGGTCCGCGAGGGGCGAGTGATTTTCGACAACATCAAGAAATTCCTCCGCTACCTGCTGTCGTCGAACTTCGGCGAGGTGCTGACGGTCTTCCTCGGCGTCGTCTTCGCCGGCGTGATCGGCCTCACCGATGCGACCACCGACGCGATCGTCCTGCCTCTGCTCGCCACTCAGATCCTGTGGATCAATCTGCTCACCGATTCCGCCCCGGCGTTGGCGATGGGGATCGACGCCGAAGTCGACGACGTGATGGCCCGGCAGCCGCGCAAGCTCAGCGACCGGGCGATCGACGGACGCATGTGGGGCGGCATCCTCTCGATCGGCCTCGTGATGGCGCTGGCCACGCTGTTCACCATCGACTTCTTCCTGCCCGGTGGCCTCGTCGAGGGCGATGACACCCTGGAGGTCGCCCGCACCGCCGGATTCACGACCCTCGTCTTCGCGCAGCTCTTCAACGCCTTCAATGCCCGGTCGGAGACAGCCAGCGCCTTCCGGTCGCTGTTCACCAACAGGTGGCTGTGGGGTGCGATCGGCTTGGGCATCATCCTGCAGATCGCCGTCGTCGAGGTGCCGTTCCTGCAGGTTGCATTCGGAACCGCGCACCTGGACCTCGTGCACTGGGCAACGTGCGTCGCGCTCGCGTCGCTCGTGCTCTGGTACGACGAGATCCGCAAGATCATCCTGCACGCCGCCGCCAAGCGGCGCGCGACGGGCGACAAGGCTCAGATCAGCCGAACGGAGGGAAGTGCGTGATCGGAAGGCGGCGGACGGCGTCGCGAGACTGATGGCTGGTTCGCATCACCGTGTCATCCACGGAACGCGTCGGCTCCTGGGCGCCGATCGGGTGCTTGACGGTTGCACTCGTCTGCGGTGCGGTACTGCCCTCGGACCTGTCGATGAACCGGCGTCCGGAGACTGCGGTGGGCTCGATGCACACATAGTTGTACTTGGCCGTCGGGCTCTGGGAAGCCAAGAACTTGACGCCTGAATCGTGGATCTCCTTGTCGCTGTCGAGGCGCCGCAGCCCACCATGGACGACCACACTCCACTGGAACCCCGATTCTTCGCCGTCGATCTCCAACGCGACCACCGGATGAAGGATGATCGCGGCGAGCTTCGAACCCGGGGCAGATCGGAAGTAGATCGCCCCGTCGTACACGGTGTAGTTGAGGGGGAAGATGTCCGGGGCGCCGTCCCGCCCGGTGATGGCGAGGCGCCCGAACGACTCGGCCTCGATGTGGTGCCAGCAATCCTCCGTCAGCAGCTTCTCGACGCCGACGGAAGTCTCCACGTCGGCCGTGCGCGAGCCTGGTTCGCCGGCAGCAGTCGTGTTCTCCTCCGGTCGGATGCCGTAGGCAGATGAAGTCATGGTTCGCTCCTTCGTTCCTTCCATTCGACACCGACTGCTGACAAACCGGCAGGGCCGAAGGTCCCACCGCAGCACTGCGCCACCCCTTCCGGAGCGAATGCGACACGCACGCGGGTCAGAGGCCCTCGGTGGCGCTCCCGACTGCGGAATGTGTCCTTTCCTGCTCGACGGTGACGAGTCCGGTGGGAGGACCTGCGAGTGCACGGAGGGCGTAGAGGATCGTCGCAAGGTCGACGGCTTCCTGGACGAGAGCACCGGCGACCGCGGGGATGACCCCTGTCATCGCGATGAGCATGAGTCCCACGCTGAGCCCGATACCGATCCAGATGGCAGTGAGCGCGACACGGAGAGTGTGTCGTCCGATGGCGACCGCATCGACGACCTTCGTCAACGAGTCGACGAGGATGACGACGTCGGCAGCGTCGCCCGCTGCTGTCGCTCCTCGTGCGCCCATCGCGACGCCGATGTCGGCGGCTGCCAGCACGGGCGCATCATTGACCCCGTCGCCGACCATCATCATCGGTCTCGGATGAAGGTCGGCGGCGAGCCTGACCTTTTCCGGCGGGAGGACTTCTGCGTGGACGTCGTCGATCCCGACCTCGTGCCCGACGGACTCCGCCGTCGATCGGGCGTCTCCGGTGAGCATCGTGATGCGCTCGATCCCGTGGGCGCGGAGCCAGGACACGACCTCGGCCGCTTCGGGCCGCGGCGCGTCGGCGAGGATGAGGACGCCTCCGAACCGACCGTCGATCGCCACGTAGGCCGCGGCTTCACCCGTTCCGAGAGTTGCGCGCACAGTGTCGGGGGCGAGCGATGCGACGTATGCCGGCTTGCCGACGACGATCGTGCGACCGTCGATGACGGCCACGACCCCGTTGGTCGCGACTTCGCTCGCGTCGTCGGAGCGGTGCAGAACGAGCCGACGGTCCGCGGCGGCGCGGCGGATCCCTTCGGCGAGCACGTGCGATGAGTACTGCTCGGCGGATGCCGCAAGCATCAGAAGTTCGTCGGCGTCGACGCCGGCGGCGGGGCGCACGTCGACGAGGTCGGGTCTGCCCTGCGTGAGTGTGCCGGTCTTGTCGAACGCTGCAGACCGCGCCCGGGCCAGCTGCTCGATCACGGCACCACCCTTCATGATCACTCCGGCCTTGGCCGCCCGGGAGAGCCCGCCGAGGAATGCGACGGGTGCGGCGATGAGGAGCGGACACGGGGTTGCCAGAACGAGCACTTCGGCGAATCGTGTCGAGTCGCCGGAGATGGCCCATGCGGTGCCGGCCAATACGAGAGCGACTGCCGTGAACGGAATGGCGAAACGATCGGCGAGACGCACGACCGGCGCGTGCGATCCTTCAGCTGCGTGCACCAGCGCCACGATCTGCTGGTACTGGCTGTCGGCGCTCGATCGCAGTGCGCGGATTCGAACTGCCCGAGCTCCGTTGATCGCCCCGGACAGCACCTCGCCCCCGGCATCGCGAGAGACCGGCATGCTCTCGCCGGTGAGCGACGATTCGTCGAACGACCCTGACTCCGAGAGCAGCACGCCGTCGATCGGCACGATCTCGGACGGACGCACCAGCAGCGTGTCGCCGACCGCGACATCGTCGACCGCGACATCCCGAACTTCCTCCGAGTCGGGTGCCAGCGGATGCACGAGAACGTGGGCGATGCGCGGAGACCGATCAAGCAACGCCGAAAGGTCCCGTTTCGCGCGGCGTCCTGCAAAGTGCTCCAGCGCTTCACCGCCCGCGAGCATCAGGACGATGATGAGGGCCGCGATGTACTCTCCTACGGCAAGAGTGGCGACCATCGCCACGACCGCGAGGATGTCGAGCCCGACGTGTCCGCGAAGCACATCCCGCACCATTCCGATGAGCGTCCAGACGACGAACGCTCCGACATACGCAGTGGCGATCCATCGTCCGACGGTGTCCATCCCGACAACGTGGAGAGTGAGCACCCCCGCGAGAACGATGGCGGTGATGATGATCACGGGATACTGCCGAACGAAGCGCATGGCCTCAGCCTGTCCGCCGCCCGGCCCCGGCGCCAGGGGTTGCGGTTCTCATGACCGCGGGTCGCTCGTTGGCCGCTGCGATCGCGGTGTGACTTTGGTCCCACACCTCGCGCAGTGAGTGGCCGCACAGTGGAGAGATGGGGCAGCGAACTCGCCGATGCGGTGCTTGACCTACGCAAGGAGTCGTGAGGGTGGCTGCTCGTCGACACGCTTGCGTGCGACGTGCTGACGTCAAGGACGGAGCATGACAAGTCCCGTCAGATCGGACAACGGGGGCGCACCGATAGGTCGTCGCTCAACCTCTCGCGACTCGCTCGGCTTCCTTCGCGGCGACGATCTTTCTGAGGCCGGAGCTGGAGAAACGGTGGTCCCTGCCGTTGAAGTGCAGCTCGATCCCGCTCTCTTCGCAGTACGTGCGTCCTGTGAAGTCGCGATCCTGATACTCGTCGCCGATGATGCGGACGTCGAGCTTGAACGAACGAAGGATGTCTTCCAGATCCTGCTCTGTCGAGTAGGGCACGATCTCATCGACGTACTGACATCCGCGGAGCTGGATGTAGCGCTCGACCACCGTTTGGGTCGGTGCATTCTTCTCGGGGCGATCCAGAGTCGGGTCCATCTGAAGCCCGCAGATGAGGTAGTCGCACTGGCGCTTCGCCTCGGCGAGCATCATGATGTGCCCCGCATGAAGCAGATCGAACGTGGAGAAGGTGATTCCCACTCGCGGTCCAGGGTTGTAATCCTGCCGCTGGATCGTGGTCTCGTCCGACATTGTCTCTCCCTCTGCTGACAGTTCCGACACGACTTTACTGTTCTTGCTCGCGCGCTCGTCGAGCCGGGGTTGAGACCTATCCACGAGGTGCTCCTCGCGACGAGGAGCGCCCCCCACTAGAGCAGTCGGCGCTGCGAGGCCCAGACCGTGAGTTCGTGGCGTGACGACAGCTGCAGCTTCCTCAGCACGGATGACACGTGCGTCTCGACCGTCTTGATCGAGATGAACAGCTCTGCGGCCACCTCTTTATAGGCGTATCCGCGAGCGATCAGCCGCATCACCTCCTGTTCGCGTGCAGACAGCCGATCGAGTTCGTCGGTCGTCGTGGCGATCTCGCCGGCCACAGCGCCGAACGCGTCGAGAACGAACCCGGCGAGCCGCGGCGAGAACACCGCATCCCCGCCCGCGACGGCGTGCACTGCGCGGCTGACCTCCCCGCCCGATGAGCCCTTCGTGATGTAGCCGCGCGCGCCGGCGCGGATCACCCGCACGACGTCTGCTGCGGCATCCGACACGCTCAGCGCCAGGAACCGGGCCGTCGTCGGCAGCGAGCCGCGGATCACCGATTCCCCGCCGGTGGAGTCGTCGCCGCTGCCACCGGGAAGATGCACGTCGAGCAGCACGACATCGGGCACGGTCTCGCGGATCATCGCGATCGCCGACGGCACGTCGGCTGCTTCTCCGACCACCTCGACGCTCGCATCGAGATCGGCGCGGAGCCCCGAGCGGAAGATCGAGTGGTCATCGACGATCACGGTCCGGATGCTGTCAGCCACGATCGTCTTCGTCCTCGCCTGTGTTGGCCCGCGTATGAGGCACCTGCGCGTTCGCCGCGCCTCGCGGCACTGTCGACAGCCGCAGATGCACCTCGGTGCCGTTCTCGTCGCTGCGCACGGTGCCGGAGCCCCCGGCTCGTCGCATCCGCCCGATGATCGACTCCCGCACGCCCAGGCGGTCGCCCGGCACGTCGTCCAGTCGGAAGCCGGCGCCGCGATCGCGCACGAACACGTCGACGTCTGTCGTGGTGCCCTCGATGTAGACCGAGACCTCGCCCGTCGCGTGCCTGGCCGCATTCAGCATCGCCTCGCGCGCGGCCGCGGCGAGTTCGCCGCTCGCACGCTCGGTCGAGAGACCGGCAGACACCACCTCGATCCGCACCGGGTAGTCGAGCTCGAGGCCCCCGGCGTAGTCGCGCAGGTCGGTCGCCAGATCGCTGTCGGCCGGGGCATCGCCGTCGTACAGCCAGGCTCGCAGCTCGCGCTCCTGCGCCCTCGCGAGCCGAGCAGCCTCGCTCGACGCTCCCGCCCTGTTCTGGATCAGTGCGAGGGTCTGCAGCACAGAGTCGTGAAGGTGCGCGGCCATCTCGCTGCGCTGCTCCTCGCGGATGCGCCGCACACGTTCACCCGCCAGGTCGCGCCACCGCGGAATCAGGGTCGACAGCAGGACTGCGAGGATCCCGGCGAGCGGCACCAGCACGAGCGCGACACCGGTGCTGCCGACCGGCCGGGTCAGGAGCAGACCGAACAGCATCGCGAGGAGTGCGACCGAGAGGATCCTGACGAGCATGGTGTGTCGGGGGCCGCGGGCGGTGTCGGTGCGATCGATCAGAGTCGCCCACAGTCCGGCGCCGGTCGCGAGCCCCACGGTGCCGAACACGACGACGGCCGCGGCATCCGACGGGACCGTCCCCGAGATCCAGTCGCTGCCTCCCCGCCAGAAGAGCACGATGAGCATGCCGACGACGGCGGGGGCGAGCAGCATCCAGGCCACCGGCACTCGTCGCGACGGGGTGCCGTCGCCGTCGGCCCACGGCGTGAACGCCCAGCACCAGGCGTAGAGCAGGATGCCGGCCCCGCCGCACATCGTGAGAGCGATGAACAGCGCACGGATCATCCACACCCGCACGCCCAGGTGACGGGCGAGACCGGCGCTGACGCCTGCGACCAGGCAGTCGCGGTCGCGCGTCAGCGCCGGACGCGGCTCATGCCGGGGGTCTTCTCCCGCCCGCTGCGACACGGCGGTGCGAGCGGGTCGCGCAGAGGCGGTCGCGGAAGAGGGCATGTCGACATCCAATCATCCGCCGCGTGGATCCGGGGCCTCCCCGGGCGAGAATCAGGGGCCGCTCAGGGGTTCACCCCATGGCAGACAACCGACCGGGGGAGACAGGATTGACGCATGACGATTCCGACTGCGCCACCGCCTCCCGCCGACCAGGTCGGCACTCCGAGGCCGACCGTTCCGCACGGCGCCGAGCGCTTCCTCCTGTGGGTCGCCGGTCTCGGCGTCGCCCGCTCAGACGGGTGGCTCGGCGGGGTCGCCGCCGGCATCGCCGCCCGGCTGCGCATCGACCCGCTGATCGTGCGCGGCGTGCTCGTAGTGGCCGCGCTCTTCGGCCTGCCGGTGATCTTCCTCTACGCCCTGGCCTGGGCGCTGCTGCCGGATCTCGACGGCCGGGTCCACGTCCGCGACCTGCTGCATCGGGACTACCAGCCCGTGCAGCTCGGCCTTCTGGGCATGGCCGTCGTCGGGCTGATTCCTACGGCTCCGCTCACCGGACGCCTGTTCGGGTTCGGCTACGAGAGCTGGTCGGCGCTGGCGGTGTTCAGCTGGATCGTCGGGCTGGTCATCGTGGGCGGCCTGCTCTTCCTGATCGTGCGTGCTGCAAGCCGCACCCCGGGTGCTTCCGCGCCTGATCTGCCGGTGGCTTCCGCAGATCAGGCGGCCCCGGAGGCATCCGTTCCCCTCAGCGGTTCGGGTACCGCTGAGGGGACGGATGCCACATTCGCATCCGTTGAGTACACTGCGCCCGCCGCGTTCATCGACGACGCCCCGCCTGCACCCCCCGCGCCTCTGCCCTCTGGAGTGCAGGACCCCGCTGAAGTCGCCGCATGGCGCGTCCAGCATCGGGCGTGGAAGGAGCAGGACCAGGCGTGGCGCCGGCGGCAGCAGGATGCCGAGCGCATGGCCCGCGATCAGGTCAGACGCGAGCGTCAGGCGGAGGCCGCGGTGTTCTCCGCCGAGGCCGCGGAGCGTCGCCGCATTCGTCGCGCCTCCCGCCCGCGCGCCGGCTTCGCGATCGTCGCCTCGGTCATCGGCCTCGCCATCGTGGTCGGCGCCCTCGTCGGCCTCGGCAACGACGACGCCGCAGTGGGCGGCGCACTCGGCCTGCTGTCGGCCGCACTGGTGCTCGCGGTCGGGATGATCGTGGCAGGTGCCCTCCGACGGCGCAGCGGCTTCCTCGCATTCACGACCGTGCTGACACTCATCGCGGGACTGGTGGCCGGCGGGTTCTCCGCCTTCCAGGGCATCAGCGTCGGCTGGGCATCGATCTCGAACAACGAGGCGGCACTCGTGCGCCAGCCGTTCGGCGAGCTCTACATCTCGCTCAACCAACATGATGACGCTCCGCGCCCGATCGTCGTGGAGAAAGGTGCCGGCAGCACCTGGATCTCGGTCGACCCCGGTGTGCAGCTGCAACTGCGGGCGACTGTCGGAACCGCCGATGTGAGCTGGACGCGGGTCGAGGCCGGCACCGGCACGATCGTCGACAGCGGCACATGGACGGCGACAGAACGCGGCGGCGACTCGGTCGTGGCCGAGACGATCTCGGCCGAGAACGCGCCGACGACGACCGTGCAGCGCGTGACCATCGCGCAGGACAGCGGCGAGATCAACATCACCCTCATCGAGGCTGAGGAAGAGGACGAGCGATGAGCACTCAGACGACCACCGAAGCGACGACCACCGAAGCGGCGACCGCCGCATCCGCGATCCACACCGAGACCGTCACCCCGCCGCGCACGCGCTGGGCGGCCATCGTCTGGGGGCTCCTGTTCGCCGCGGTGGCGGCGACCTCGCTCTGGCTGATCGCCGACGATGACCGCCGCTCGGGCATCGCCGACTGGGCGCTCACCCTCACCCCCGTCACGATCAGCACTCTGATGATCCTGACCATAGGCGTGCTCGTGCTCGTCACCGGCGCGTCCGCATTGCTCCGGACGGTGCAGCGCCGAGCGGTGCAGCGCCGAGCGGTGCAGCGCCGGACGACCGCCAGCGCCCCGCGGCATCCGATCGACGACCCTTCGATCGACTAGCCCGAGACGCGCCGCGAGTCCGGCTTCAGCCAGAGAACCGGGCGCCTACGCCGCTCCTTCCGCCTCGAGGCGGGCGAGGCGGGCGGCGTCCGGTTCCGGGGGAGTGATGCGCAGCACGACGTTGCCCCGCTTGCGTCCGGTGTCGACGTAGCGGTGCGCCTCGACGATGTCGGCCAGGTCGAAGGTCCGGTCGATGACGGGCTGGAAGCGACCCGAGTCCGCGAGGCTGACGAGGTACGCGAGGTCTTCCGCACCGGGCTTGCCGACATTCCAGGTGACGAGCTTGCCCGAACGACGGGTGTGCCAGCGGCTGCTCAGCATCGACCGCAGATCGCTGATGACCAGCAGCAGCGCTCCGCCGGGGTTGATGAGCGACTTCACCCGGCCGAAGGGTGCGTTGCCGACGCAGTCGACGATAACGTCGTACGTGTCGCCTCCCGTCGTGAAGTCCTCTCGGGTGTAGTCGATGACCCGGTCGGCGCCGAGCGACGTGACCAGCTCGGCGTTGCCGCCGCTCGTGACGGCGGTGACGTCGGCCCCGAGCTCTTTCGCGAGCTGGATCGCAGCGGTGCCGACCGCCCCCGATGCTCCGTTGACGAGCACCGAGGTGCCGGGGCCGATCGCGACCTGGGTGAAGAAGCACTGCGCGGTGATGCCGCCGAACACCAGCGTCACCGCCTCCTCGAAGGACATCGTGTCGGGAGCCCGGGTGACCGGGCCGTCGGCGGGCAGGCAGACGTACTCGGCGTGACCGCCGAACGCTCCGCCCGTCGAGGCGATGACCCGGTCGCCGGGGGCGAAGGCGGTGACGCCCGATCCGACCGCCGCGATGACGCCCGCGGCGTCCATGCCCAGGATCGGCCGGCTGGGGCGGAACACGCCGAGCCCGATGGCGGCGAGCATCCCGAGGCCGGCCGGGATGTCCCGAGCGCGGGCCCGATGGTCGCCGACGCTCACCGTGCTCGCGTGCACCCGGATGAGCACTTCGCCGGGTTTCGGCGAGGGGATCGCACGCTGATCGAGGTGGACCTCCTCGGGGGCGCCGAAGCGGCGATAGACGGCCGCGGTCATGGTCGTGTCAGTTGTCATGTCTCGATGCTCATCGTCTCGGAGATGCGCGTCATCGGCCGAGAGGTCCGGATCCGGTCGGCCGAAAGTACGGTTCCGAGTCCGTGCCGACGGCCGATGTCCTGGCCGCGCGATCAGACGAGCATCGAGACATGTCGCAACAGATGAAGGCCGCCCGCCCGAGTGTCGAGCAGAGGGAGGAGCGTCGGCGAGCGAAGAGCGGATGGCTGGCGATCACCGGCCTCTTGCTTCTCAGCGCACTCCCCGTGCTCGGCGGGGTGCTTCGCCTGCGGGAGGTGAGCGCGGAACCCGCAGAGACGCTCCTCCTGGCGTCGACGGTGGCGATCGTCGCGCACATCGTGGCGATGACCGCATACTGCGTTCTCGGGGCATTCCAATTCTCACCGGCACTGCGCACACGGCGTGGGTGGCATCGCATCGCCGGCCGCGCGCTGATCCCCGCCGGATTCATCGCGGCGATCTCAGCAGCCTGGCTCGCGGTCTTCTTCGGCGGCCCCCCAGACGAGCTCGCGCTCGCGATGGTCCGCCTCGTCTTCGCCGTGGCGATGACACTGTTCCTCGTGCGGGCAGTGATCGCGATCAGACGTCGCGACTTCGTGGCGCACGGGGCCTGGATGACGCGCGCCTACGCGACCGCCGTCTCAGGTGGAACCCAGGCCCTCGTCTTCGCGCTGTGGACGATCCCCCTCGGCGAGGTCGACGCCTTCGGGGAGGCCTGGCTCGTCGCCGTGGGTTTCGTGATCAACAGCATCGTGGCGGAGCTGCTCATCCGGCGACGTTCCGTCCTCCGGACGCGCGGGGTGTCGCGCCGTGGTGCGCTTGTATCATGACACCGTGACCGGGCTCGTGCGTTCCGCGTGGGGTGCGCCGAGCGCTGTGCCCCCTCCGCCGCCCCGGGTCTGGCGGGATGGGGTTCTTCTGGCCCTCGTCGCAGTGCTGGCCGTGGTCGAGGGCTCACTGAGAACCGACCTGTCGCAACCACTGCTCGCAGTGATCGCGCTGCTCGCGGTGCTGCCGACCGTGCTGTGGCGCCGCACGAAACCGCTCCTCATGCTCATCATCGTGATGGTGCCGCTCGATCTTCTGCTGCCAGACTCGGCGCTGTATTCGAGCCTCTTCGTCCTGGTGATCGTGTACTCCCTGTACCGCTGGGGGTCAGGTCGCGACCTCGTGCTCGGGTCGGGCGTGCTTCTCGTGAGTCTCGGCCTCACGTTCGCTCGCGGGGAAGGCTTCGATGAACTCGTCGGCGGGTTCGCGCTGCTGCTCTCGGTGGCTCTGCTCGGCATCGCCTTCCGCTATCGGGCAGGGTCCCGACAGCGCAGCCTCGATCGCATCCGGATGCGGGAGCGCGAGCACCTGGCCCGTGATCTGCACGACACGGTCGCCCACCACGTCTCGGCCATCGCGATCCGCGCCCAGGCGGGCATCGCGGTGGCGGCGCGAGACCCGCGCGCCGCGCAGGACGCGCTCGGCGTGATCGAGGCGGAGGCGGCCAAGACCCTGAGCGACCTGAGGTCGATGGTGCGAGTGCTGCGGCAGGGCGAGACGGCCGAGCTCGCGCCGAGCCCTCGGTTGGACGACATCGAGCAGCTCGCCGGAACGAGGCCCGGCGGCGCGGCAGTCGTCGTGGAGGTCGAGGGGGATGATGACAGCATCCCGCCGCCCGTGGCTGCCGCGGTCTTCCGTCTCGCGCAGGAATCGGTGACCAACGCGCTCCGTCACGCGCGGCAGGTCACCCGCGTTGACGTGCGAGTGCAGGCCGACGCGGGCGGGGTGCGGCTGAGTGTGACGAACGACGGAGACGTCGCCGCCTCGCCCACGCCCGGCTTCGGCATCATCGGAATGATGGAGCGTGCTGCCCTGCTCGGCGGCGCCTGCCAGGCCGGCCCCGCGTCCGGCGGCGGCTGGGTCGTCACCGCGGTGCTGCCCCGGGTCGGGTGGGCACCGTGACCATCCGCGTGCTCGTCGCCGACGACCAGGAGCTCGTCCGCACCGGGCTGAGCATGATCCTCGGCGCCCAGCCCGACATCGAGGTCGTGGGTCAGGCGGCCGACGGCGACGAAGCGGTCGCCCTCGCCCGCAGCCTGCGACCGGACGTGTGCCTGTTCGACATCCGGATGCCGAACCTCGATGGAATCGAGGCGACCCGGTTGCTCGCCGGCCCTGGCGTGGATGACCCGATGGCGGTCGTCATCATCACGACCTTCGACCTCGACGAGTACGTCTTCGCGGCGCTGCGTGCCGGCGCCAAGGGCTTCCTGCTCAAGGACGCAGGGTCAGAGCTGCTCGCCCAGGCGATCCGCGCTGCGGCGAGCGGGGATGCCCTGATCGCCCCCAACGTCACGGTGCGACTGCTCGAGGCCTTCGCCGGGTCGGCGCCAGCTGCACCATCGCCGCAGCCGGTCGAGCCGCTCACCGAGCGCGAAGAGCAGGTGCTCGCGAAGGTCTCGGGTGGCCTGAGCAACGGCGAGATCGCGCGCGAGCTGTTCATCACCCTCAGCACGGTGAAGACGCATGTCGCAAGCCTCATGACCAAGCTCGGCGCCCGCAACCGCGTCGAGATCGCCATCTGGGCGCACCAGACGGGGCGCATGCGCGCACGAACCACCGGTGAAGATTCTCAGAATCGATGACGGCGGACGCGGCCTCAGCGCTCAGCCGCACTCGCCTCCAGAACCTTCGCCTGCCCGACCGACCAGACGAACTCGGGTGTCCGGCCGTTCACGGCGTGGTCGCCGAGCTGTCGGGCCTTGAAGATCCACGGGTTGTGCGATGACACCGTGCGGGCGTTCCGCCAGTGGCGGTCGAGAGCGGTGCCCGACCGCACGGCAGAGGCGCCGAGCGTGTCGAACAGGCGAGAAGCCGCACGGGGCACCAGGTCGGTGAGCACGATCTGCGCCTGCGCAGAGAGGAGTTCGGCCGCGACCACGGCGTCCTCGGTCTCCGGCGTACCCAGCACGTCTGCTGCGTGCTGCACGGCGCGTGCGACATCGAGCACGAGCGCCCTGGCCGTCGCGCTGGTCGCCGTCAGCTCTCCGACGATCTGCAGGATCTGAGGGTCGTCGGCCACTCGTTCGGCGCTGCCGTGGCTGTAGGTGCGAGTGCGTGCCCGCACCTGAGCGACCGTGTCGCGCTCGATCGCGGCGGCGATCCCGGCCAGCACCGACAGCAGCGTGAGCTGATAGACCGCCGTCTGGAAGGGGAATCGCGAGGTGAACGGCTCGACGTCGTCTTCGTCGACCGAGGCGTCCGTGAACACGGCCGTGCCGGTGCCTGTCAGCGGCTGCCCGAAGCCGTCCCAGTCGTCGGAGATCTCCACTCCGTTCTGATGCCGCCGGATGAGCGCGGTGACCGTCGTGCCGTCGAGATCGACGGTCGCGTCGATCCACTCCGCGAAGATGCTGCCCGTCGTGTAGAACTTGCGTCCGTCGACGCGCCAGCTGCCATCGGGGCGCCGGGTCACGCGCGTCGCGTTCGTGCCCACTGCGGCCGCGCCATTCTCCGACCACGCATTGCCGACCAGCTCCCCGTCGGCGATGCGGTCGAGCCAGCGGGAGCGACGCTCGCTCGGCACCGCAGCCAGAATGTGCTCGACGTAGGCGATGTGGCCGCGAAAGATCTGCGGGAGGTTCGAGTCGGCCGCGGCGAGCTCGATCAGCACCTCGGCGAAGGAGGGCCAGTCGAGCCCGAACCCGCCATGCTCGATCGGCAGCCTGAGTCGACCGAAGCCCGCGTCGCGCAGGGCGGCGACCTCGGTGAACGGCAGCTCGTGATCCTGCTCCCGCGAGACCGTGCCCGCCCCGATCTCGGCGAACACAGGGCGCAAGCGCTCTCTGACGGCATCGAGCCGCCGCCTCTGCTCGCCCATCAGGTGTACAGCGAGATCGGCTGGAGCTCGCCGTTCAGCGTCCAGGCGCCGACCTCGAGCTTCTTGTAGTCGATCGGATCATGCAGCGAATGCGTGCGGATGTTCCTCCAGAACAGGTCCAGCCCGACGTCCGCGCGGGCCGAGCTCGAGCCGGTGATCTCGAAGATCCTGTTGGCGACCTCGATGCCGACCTCGGTCGAGACGACCTTGACCTTGGCGATCTCGATGGCCAGCTCGCCTCGGCGCTCTGCCGTGACGCCGTCTCCTTCATCCACGACCTCGTCGAAGAGACGCCCGGCGCGGTCCGCCAGCGCCTCGACCGCCGCGATCCGTGACGCGAACTCGCCGACGACGCGCTGCACGAAGGGGTCGTCGCGGTACGAGTCGGCCTGGCTGAGGAACCAGGCGCGCGGACGCGCACGGACGATGTCGATCCCTCGAGCGAGCGCTCCCTCGGCGACACCGAGGTAGAGGTTGCCGAAGGCGAGCTGGGCGCCCGGCGTGATGAGCGTCGAGAACGGCTCGTCGCCGAGCTCGCCGAGCACGTCGTCTGCCGAGACGCGCACGTCTTCGAAGCGGACCGACCCGCTCGCCGACAGCCGCTGTCCCAGCGCATCCCAGTCACCGAGATACCGGATGCCGTCGCGGTCGTGATCGAGCACGACGAACAGCACCTGACCGTCGCGCTCGCCGCCGCGGACGAGCGCGGCCGCCAGCACGACATCGCCTGCCGAGGCGCCGGTCGAGAAGCGCTTGAGGCCGTTGAGCCGATACCCCTCGCCGTCGGCGGTCAGCTCGAGGTCGGGGTCGGTGGGGTTCACGGAGTCGCCCCACACCCACCGACCCTCCGTGGTCTTGCGGTGCCACGCCTCCTGCACCGACGGGTCGGCTGCGAAGCCGATGTTGCCCGAGTTGATGTAGTGGTACGCGAGCACCTGGGCGACCGAGGCGTCGGCGCGGGACAGGATGCGGATGACGAGGAAAGCCGTCTCCCAGTGCGCGCCGCCACCCCCGAACTCGGCGGGCTGCAGCAGCGTCACCAGCCCCGCATCGCGGAGCAGGTCGAGCTCGACCGACGGGTCGTGATTCGCTCGGTCGCGCTCCAGTGCGTCGCTCGCGAGCTCGGCGGCGACGCGCTCAGCGATGCCGCGCCAGTGCGCGCGCTCCGCGGCATCCGCCGTTCCCGTCCAGCGACTGCGGTCCGTGGTCTCTGCGATGACGCTCATCGGGCGCCCTCCTTCTCGGTGAGTTCGGTCAGTTCGTCGAGTTCGTCGGAAACGGAAGCGGCAGCGACCGCCGCATCCACCAGCGGCCCGCCGAGCGTGCCGTCCAGGGCCGACGCACCGCCCGCGTAGGCGCCGCGATAGGTGTGCGCGGGATGCCACTCCGGCACCACGGGGGAGCCGTCGCCGCTGAGTCGCCCGCGCAGCGTGCCCTCGGGGTAGTCGTCCCACGTGCGTCCGCGGCGGCGGAGTTCGGGCACGAGATGATCGACGATGTCCTCGAACGACCCCGGGGTCACGACGTAGGCGATGTTGAAGCCGTCGACGCCGCCGACCTCGACCCATCGTTCGAGCTCGTCAGCCACGGTCTGCGGGCTGCCCACGATGACGGGACCGATGCCGCCGATCCCGACGTAGTGGGCGATGTCGCGCGGTGTCCACTTGCGCTCGGGGTCGGCCTTGGTGAAGACCGAGAGGGCGGATCGTCCGGCATCCGTGTCGACGTACTCGAGGGGGACGTCGGGGTCGTACTGCGACAGGTCGAGTCCCGTCCATCCGGCATACAGCGCCAGTGCGCCCTCGACCGAGACGTAGCGACGGTAGTCATCGAGCTTCGCCTGAGCCTCTTCGTCGGTCGCCGCGACGACGACCGTGACCAGGGTGAGGATCTTGACCGAATCCCGCGGGCGCCCGAGAGCCTCGGCGCGATCGCGTATGTCGTCGGTGACCGGACGCGTCGCCTCGGGGCGCAGTCCGTTGATGAAGATCGCCTCGCCGTGCTTCGCGGCGAACTGGCGTCCACGCGGGGAGGCACCCGCCTGGAACATCACGGGCGTGCGCTGTGGGCTGGGCTCGGCGAGATGGATGCCGGGAACCCGGTAGTGCCGCCCCTCGTGGCCGATCGGGTGCACACGCGACGCATCCGCGAAGACGCCGGCCTCCCGGTCGCGCAGCACGGCCGCGTCCTCCCACGAGCCCTCCCACAGCTTGTACGTCACGTCGAGGAACTCCTCGGCGATCTCGTACCGGTCGTCGTGGGCGATCTGCGTGTCGAGTCCGAGGTTGCGTGCGGCGGAGTCGAGGTAGCTGGTGACGACGTTCCACCCCACCCGGCCACGAGTGAAGTGGTCGAGGGTCGAGAACCTGCGGGCGAGCGCGTAGGGCTGCTCGTAGGTGGTGGCGACGGTCACGCCGAATCCGAGGTGGTCGGTCGCGTGCGCCATCGCGGAGATCTGCACGACGGGGTCGCCCAGGGGAACCTGCGTCGCATCACCGAGCGCCGTCGCGGCAGAGTCGCGGTAGACGTCGTACGTCCCGAGCACGTCGGCGATGAAGATCGCATCGAACCTGCCCCGCTCGAGGGTCTTCGCGAGATCCACCCAGTAGTCGAGGTCGTGGTACCGATCGGCCTCGTTCTCGGGGTGTCGCCAGAGTCCTGGAGCCTGGTGAGTCACGCAGGTCATGTCGAAGGCGTTCAGGATGATGCGGCGTGACATGGTGCTCCTCAGGAGATCGGGGACTCCGCGACCATAGCCACTCGAGCAGTGCTGCGACACGCCCGATGACTCTTCGCGTCGCTCCACGACGAACTGTTACGGCCGCGATGCGGCGGCCCTCCTCCGGCTCCTAGCGTGAGCGCCGATCTGCTTCCCCGACCCGACGCCTGAGGAGCCCCCATGTCATTCCTTCCGAGCCGCAGCGGACGCCGCGTCCTCCTCGGTGCCGCCGCGCTGACGGCCGCGACCATCGTCGTTGCAGGCTGCGCGAGCCAGAGCCCCGAGCCCGGCGGTGCGGGTGCCGACGGGGACTTCTCCGGCCAGACCCTGAACGCGCTGCTCATCACCTCGCATGAGGGCGCGGGCAACTGGCTCAAGGAGCACTTCGAGGAGGAGACCGGAGCCGAGGTCAACCTCACGATCGTCCCCTACGACGAGATCGGCTCGACCCTCGCTCTCGATCAGCAGTCGGGCGCGAACACGTTCGACGTCGCCGCTCCCTGGTACGTATCGATCGGGGACCTCGCCGAAGGCGGCTCCATCCAGGACCTCACCGACTGGATCGACGAGACCCCATCGCTCGACACCGACGACTTCATCCCCTCGATCAACGACCCGTACACGCTGGTGGGCGACCGCCGGTACGGCCTGCCCTTCGACGGCGACACGCACGTGCTCTTCTACAACAAGGAGATCCTCGAGCGGAACGGCATCACCGAGCCCCCCGCGACCTGGGACGAGTACCTGGCCGATGTGAAGACCATCACCGAGAACGAGGGCGATGACGGCGTCTACGGGTCGGCGATCTTCGGGCAGAAGTCCCCGCTGATCCTCGGCGCCGCCTACGCGAACCGGCTGGCCGGCTTCGGCGGCGAGTTCGTCGATGAGGATGGCAATCCCACGATCAACTCCCCGGAGGCGGTGGCCGCTGCCGAGGCGCTGGTGGATGCGGTGCCCTACGCCTTCCCGACTGCGGCCGAGACCGACTTCGGTGTCGGCAACGGCGCCTGGTACGACGGCAAGGTCGCCTTCATCGAGAACTGGACCGATCTGGGAGTCGGTTCCGAGACGAACCCCGATTCGAAGGTCGCAGGCAAGTGGGGCGTCACCACGTTGCCCGTCGGCGGCGAGAACACCGAAGCGCGGGCCTCACTGGTGGCCGGCTTCACGTGGGTCGTCGCCGCGAACACCGAGAAGACCGATCTCGCCAAGGCATTCATCGAGTACGCCGCGTCGAGCGAGGTCAACTCCGAGCTCATCGTCGCCGACCCGCAGACGGGCATCGACCCGAACCGCGAGTCGTCGCTCGAGAGCGAGGCGTACGGCGAGACCTACCCCGACCTGCAGCGGGTCAATCGCACGACGCTGAGCGACTCGCTTGCGTGGCCCACCGGGGAGAACGCCTCGCAGGCGGCGCAGATCCTCACCGACGAGCTGGCGAAGCTCATCGCGGGTGAGGGCGGCACCGCCCAGGAGACGCTCGACCGAGTGCAGGCCGAGTGGGAAGAGATCCTTGGCTGACGCCTCGTCGATCCGCGTGCGGAGCGCCCGCTCGTCCGGCCGAGTGCCGAGACGGACGGGCGCCTCCGCGCTGCTGCTCACGACGCCGACCATCCTGTCGATCGTCGTGCTCGGGGCGTATCCGCTCCTGTTCGTCCTCGCTGCGGCGTTCACCGACTCGACGCTCGGGCGACCCTTCCAGGAGTGGGTCGGCACGGCGAACCTCGAGACGATCCTCACGGATGCCGACGTCGTCGCCTCCTTCGTGCGGACGGTCGTCTACGCGGTCGTCGTGGCCGTCGCGAGCGTCGTGCTGGGGGTCGCCATCGCGGTCGCATTGGAGCGGTCGACCCGCTCGGGCGCCGTCGTCCGCACGCTGCTCCTGCTGCCGCTGATCACTCCGCCGGTGGTGGTGGGCACCCTGTGGAAGCTCGTGTTCAACCCCGGCGGCGGTCTTCTTTCGACCGTGCTGCCCGGCATCTCACTCGCACCGCTGTCGACCACGGCGTGGGCGCTTCCCGCGATCGGTCTCGCCGACGTCTGGCAGTGGACGCCGTTGATCGTGATCCTCGTGTACGCCGCCCTGCTCACGCAGGATCCGTCGGTGCGAGAGGCCGCGTCTCTCGACGGCGCCCACGGAGTCGGCCTGTTCCGCAACATCACGTGGCCCGCGATCGCCGGCACGGTGATGGCCGCGCTCTTCATCCGGCTCGTCGTCGCGCTGAAGGTCTTCGATCTCGTCTTCGTGATGACGTCGGGCGGGCCCGGCCAGGCATCCACCGTGACCACGTATCTCATCCAGCAGGTCGCTCTGAAGGAGTTCGACCTCGGCCGGGCATCCGCGATCACGATCGTCTTCGCCGTCATCGTCACGGCGGTGACTCTCGTGGTGGCGGCGTTCGCACGAAAGGCCCGACATGACTGATCGAAGAAGAACCCGCCTGCGTCCCGTCGCGAGCAGCGTGCTCTTCGTGGCGCTCGCCGTGACCCTGGTTCCGCTCGCCTATCTGTTCTCGGTGTCGCTGATGGGTCGCGATGAGACCGTCTCGGGTGTGCTGTGGAGTGCCGATCCGCACTGGTCGAACTGGGGCGAGGTGATGGCGACCGACATTCCGCGTTCGATCCTGAACTCCCTGGCCGCGGCTGTCGGCGGTGCTGCCGTCTCGCTCGTCATCGCCGTCCCCGGCGCCTGGGCGATCGTGCGCCACAACGCCGGTGGCCGCACGCTCGCCGCGACCCTGATGAGCCCCTGGCTGCTTCCACCGATCGTCGCGGTGGTGCCGCTGCTGACGCTCCTGCGATCGGTGGGGCTGAACAACACGCTCCTCGGACTCACGCTCGTCTACGCGCTCGTCAACGTTCCCGTCGCCGTCTGGCTGCTGGAGGGCTTCATCCGCCGGCTCCCGGTGGAGATCGAGGAGGCGGCGCGGATCGACGGCGCAGGCACCCTGCGGATGCTGTGGTCGGTCGTCGTGCCGCTGCTGCTGCCGAGTCTCGTCGCGATCGGGATCATCGTCGCGATCCTCAACTACAACGAGTTCCTGCTCGCGACCTTCCTCACACAGAGCGTGGACTCGCAGACCTTCCCGGTCGCGCTGTCGTTGTTCTACGGAGACCGCACGCCGCACTTCGGCAAGATCGCGGCAGCGTCGTTCATCGGCGTGATTCCCGTCTTCGCCGCTGCCGTGTTCTTCCAGCGCTGGCTCGTGGGGGGACTGACCGCCGGCGCCGTGCGCTGAGGCAGGAACCACGCATCTCCATCAACGCATCCCGGTATATCGGAGTTATATACCGGTCGCCGCGTAATCCCGGGGCCTTTTCCTGATCTCTTAGATGAGTCGCGACTGGGAGCGACTCGAATCGGATGGGGAAGACGATGACTGGGGAGCGTGGTTTCGTGCGTGCGCGGAGAAAGACGACAAGCGGGGCGAGGACGGCTGGGGGAGCGAAGGGTCGAGGGCGGGGCATCGCGTCGATCATCGTGGGGATGGTCATGGCGCTGGCGGGGCTGGCGGGGTCTGCGGTGCCTGCCGCCGCGGCTCCGACGGTGACCTATCCCGGCGCGATCGGCAGCGTGTCGCTCGAGAATGAGAACGGCGGCGGGCCGCTGGTGCAGTGGCAGACCGTGCGGATCTCGGGCGAGTGGTCGGTGCCGGCCGGAGCACAGGCGGGGGAGACCTTCGGGATGACGCTTCCCGCCGAGTTCAGTCGGCAGTCGGCGGGGGAGTTCACCATCTCAGATCCGGAGACGGGTCTGGTCATGGCGAGCTGCGTCGTTGCGGCAGGTGACGGGCCGGACATGGTGTGCACCCTGACCGAAGCGGTCGAAGGGCTCGAGGAGGTCGGCGGCTCCTTCTGGATGGAGGCGAAGGCCTCGCAGACCACGACCAGCGAGACGGTCGAGTTCGACCTGGGCGACACGGTCGAGATCGTCGACCTGCCGGGTGACGGGGGAGTGGTGCCCGAGGATCCTGCCGAAGAGGAACAGCCCTACAAATACGGTGGGCAGACCGCGACTGACGGACTGCTGATGTGGGTCGTCGGGATTCCGAGCAGCTATGTCGACGACGGCACCATCACCATCACGGACACGCTCGATGCAGGACTCTCGGGGCACCATTACACGGGCGACGTGCGCCTGGCTCAGCGCGCGGTCGTGAACGGTGCGCTGGTCGGGGACTGGCGCGACGTCGATCCTTCGGCCTATGCGATCGATCTGGCAGACGACGGACGCTCGTTCGAGTTCGTGGCCTCCGGTCTGCCGGCCGGAGGATTCGCGTACGAGCTGGTCTACTTCACGCAGGCAGACGCCCCCGTGGCCGAGGGCGACATCTTCGGCAACCACGCGATCGTCGACACCTTCGAGACGTCCGCGTCCCACACGGTCGTCGAGTCCGGAGGAGGCGACGGCAGCGGTGTCGCCTACACGACGTTCTCGATCACCAAGCAGGTCACGGGCGCGCAGGCGGATGCCGCACGCGACGCGACCTACACGGTGCGGTACTCGATCAAGGGGTCGGATGCCCCGGCCGTCACGATGTCGGTTCCGGTGGGGGAGCCGGTGCTCAGCGCGCGTGCGCCCCTCGGATCGACCTTCGTGATCGAGGAGATCGATCTGCCCGAGATCACGGGCGTGACGTGGGGCGAATGGACGATCGTCGGCGAGGGCGTCGTCGAGGGCGACGACGGCACCTACGAGGTGACGCCGGGAGCCACCGCCGGCGTCGAGCTCACGCTCACCAACATCGCCAACCGGGTGCCGGTCGTGACGCCGACCCCGACGCCGACCCCGACTCCGGTCGTGACGCCGACGCCGACTCCGACTCCGGTCGTGACGCCGACGCCGACTCCGGTTCCGACGCAGACCCCGGTCGCGGCGCCCGGTGGGCTGGCTCTGACGGGAGGCGAATCCGGTGCGGCGTTCCTGTCTCTCGCATTCGCACTGATCGTCGGCGGTGGACTGGTCACAGGTATCGCCGCGAAGCGCCGGTCGAGCGCCGGACGTCGCTGACCCTCGACACGCACAGAAGCCCACCCGCTCTTCGCGGGTGGGCTTCCGTGCGTCCGGCGCTGGCGCTGGCGCCGGGGCTCAGCGGATCGCGTAGACGGCGCCGCCGACGATCACAGCCACGATCGTGGTCCAGCCGATGATCGCGACAGCCTGCCAGATGAGGATGCGGACCTTGCCGACGCCCGCTGCCGCGAGCATCGTGGCCGTGAAATGCGTGGGCAGCAGCAGAGGGCCGAGCAGGCTGACGCCGGGCACGCCGTAACGCTCGAAGGCCCGCTGGAACTTCTCGCGGCGGGCGCTGCCACGGTCGGAACCCGCGGCGTCCGCAGGCACCGTCTCGACCGCTCCGCCGCCGGCGACCACAGCCTGCCGGCTGCGCGAACGGTTCACGATCGCGGTGCGCGCCCCCGAGCTGGCGATGACGAGCACGGCGACGCAGAGGAAGTTGCCGATGATCGCCGCGATCGCCGCGATCACAGGATGGATGCCGCCGATGATGCCGATCGACACGGCACCCTCGCCCTCGATGAAGGGGATCGCCCCTGCGAGGGCGACGATGAGCGGCTGGACGAGTTCGGGCACCTGGGCGACGAAGCCCTGGAAGGTCTCGATGAGATTCATGGGGTGGCTCCTGCCGGTCTCTGCGTCGGTGTCTCCGACGCGATGCATCCAGTTCATCGCTTCTCGCCGAGCCGCGGCAGTGTCGGAGCGTCACTGCTTTCCGGGTGGTTCGCCCGCGGCATCCGTGACATGTGTCACGCCCGTACTCTGGGGGCATGAGCAGCACTTCTCCGGTCGCCGACCACTTCGGTGACCCGCCGCCCGGCGCGCGTCAACTCGCCCGGGGCATCACCGCCACGTGGTGGTACACGTTCTCGGCCGTCGTCTTCATCGAGCTGTTCCTGGTGCTGGTCTGGACGCTGCAGGCCCTCGCCGTACCGGGCGACGTGACAGCTCCGTTCATCGTGGGTCTGGGTGGCCTCGTCTGGTGGGCCTCGACGATGGTGCTGCTCGCCGGCTACCGCCACCGGCTCGATGCCGAGCCCGGCATCGCCTGGACGCGCATCGCGCTGCCGCTGCTGACAGCCGTCGCCTACGGAGTCGTGGCCGGACTCGTGATCGACAGCTGGCTGCTCGCGCTGATGCCCCTCGCCCAGTCGGTGGTGCTGCTCAACTGGCCCAAGGGCATCCGACTGCGGATCGTCGTCCTGACCACTCTGCTGCTCGTGCTCCTCGCCTTCGTCGACGCGGCGAGGGGTGCTGCGGACATCGACGCGGTCGGCTGGATCCCCGCGCTGTACGCGATCATCATCCCGGCGATGTCGGTGAGCTCCCTCTGGTGGTGGGATGTGCTGGTCACCGTCGACCGCGCCAGGGCCTCGGAGTCGAGACTCGCAGCGACGCAGGAGCGCCTGCGCGTGGCCACGGATGTGCACGACCTGCAGGGGCACCACCTGCAGGTGATCGCTTTGCAGCTCGAGCTGGCCGAGCGTCTCATGGGGATCGATCCCGATGCGGCTCTGGAGCAGCTGCAGGCAGCCAGAGTGAGCGTCGACGAGGCTCGGCAAGGCACCCGCGATCTTGCGACGCGCTTCCGTTCGGTGCCGCTGGGAGACGAGGTCGCGAATGCGCGAGACCTTCTCGCCGCGGCCGGCCTCGACGTCGAGGCCGACATCGCCCCCGACGCCGATGATGCACCGTCGTCGGCCCTCGGGCCCGTGATCAGGGAGACCACGACCAACGTCCTGCGGCACGGCGCCGGGCGCCGCGCCCGCCTCGCGCTCCGCAGGGTCAGCGACGGCTGGCGCTACGAGGTCGCGAACGATGTGGTCGCGGGCGTGGGAGGAGAGCCGGTGGGCTCGGGGCTCGACGGAGTGAGACGCCGCATCTCGGAGGCGGGCGGAACGCTGGAGATCCGGGAGGATGCCGGTGAGTTCCTCGTCTTGGTGACGGTGCCGGCATCTGAGATGCCGCCTGCTGACGGGGAGGGGCGGAGATGATCCGGGTGCTTATCGCCGACGATGAGGGCATGATCCGTTCGGCCCTCGCCGCGCTGCTGCGCCTCGAGGGAGACATCGAGGTGGTGGCCGAGTGCGCCGACGGAGAGCAGGCGCTCGCTGCCGCGCTCAGGTTGACGCCCGACGTCTGCCTGCTCGACCTCGAGATGCCGGGGCTCGACGGTGTAGAGGTCGCTGAGAGACTGAACCGGGCCATTGCCACCCGCTGCGTCGTGGTCACCCGCCATGCCCGCCCCGGAGTGCTGCGACGCGCGCTCGCATCGGGCGTCGCGGGCTTCCTGCCGAAGTCCCGAGGTGCCGATCAGGTCGCCGACGTGATCCGCAGGGTCGCGGCGGGAGCTCGCTACGTCGACCCCGAGATCGCGGCCGACGCGCTGAGCGATGAGCGGTCGCCCCTCACCGATCGCGAGCTCGACGTGCTTCGTGCAGGTCGTCGTGGTGAGACCACGACCCAGATCGCGAGGGCGCTGTCACTCGCTCCGGGCACGGTGCGCAATCACATCTCCGCGGTGCTCGCGAAGCTGTCGGTCGGCACGCGTCAGCAGGCCGTGCTGATGGCCGAGGAGCGCGGCTGGATCTGACGCCGGGGCTCCGCACCTGTGAAGACCAGGAGGGCGGGTGGGGCGGTGGGAGGTGCCCCACCCGCGAGCCGCTCAGAAGGGGAGAGTGCGGCCCAGACCGGAAGCGGGCTCGTATCCCCCCAGGCCGGCTTCAGGTCTCACGTGCAAGACCCCGAAGTCGGCCGAAAGTGACGCCGAGGTCGGGATCTCGCTGAAGTTCTCTCGAGGTCAGTGCTCGTGACGCGCGTCGTGGTCGTGCGCGTGACCGGCGTGCTCGTCGTGCTCGTCTTCGAGGATCATGCCGACCGAGGTGGCGCAGGCGTCACCCTTCCAGGCTTCGAGGCCCTCTCGAACGGCGAAGATCGCGATGACGAGTCCGGCGACGGCATCTGCCCACCACCAGCCGAACAGGCTGTTGACGGCGAGTCCGATGAGCACAGCGGCCGACAGATAGGTGCAGATCAGCGTCTGCTTCGAGTCGGCGACCGCCGTGGCGGATCCGATCTCGACACCCGCCCGTCGCTCGGCGAACGACACGAGCGGCATGACGACCACGCTGAGCGCGGTCAGCACGAGACCGACCGTGCTGTGCTCCGGCCGTTCGCCGCCGAGCAGAGACAGCGCCGACGACGCTGCGACATAGACCGCGAGTGCGAAGAACGCCACGGCGATCACTCGCAGTGGGGGCTTCTCCCAGCGCTCGGGGTCGCGGCGGGTGAACTGCCAGGCGACGGCGGCGGCCGACAGCACCTCGATGCTCGAGTCGAGTCCGAAGCCGATAAGTGCGGCAGAAGACGCCGCCGACCCTGCGGCGATCGCGACGACGGCCTCGATCACGTTGTAGACGATCGTGAACGCCACGATGAGCCGGATGCGGCGGTGCAGCGTCGCGCGCCGGTCAGGGGTGAGAGTGGTCGCCGACATCAGCAGCTGCACCCGTCTCCGTCGCAGCAGTCGGGTTCGACGATCAGCATGACGCGCATCAACTCGTCGAGGGCTGTGGCGAGGTGCGGGTCTGCGAGCGCATAGCGGCTGCGGCGTCCGTCGGGGACGCTCTCGACGAGTCCGCATCCACGCAGGCAGGCGAGGTGGTTCGACAGGAGCTGACGGCTGACCCCGAGCTCGTCCGCGAGATCGGAGGGATAGGCGGGTGCCTCTCGGAGTGCGAGCAGGATGGCTGCCCGAGTCGCATCCGACAGCGCATGCCCGAGGCGAGCGACGGCGGCGGTGTGGGTGGGTGAGGCGGTGAGGGTCACGGTCCAACAGTACACAGAATCCTGAATTCAGCCAATCCTGAACTCAAGGGGCTCGACGCCGCCCGAGAGGGTTCAGCGCGGCGGCGCGACGATCGCGGCAGACTCGGGCGGAAGCGCGATGGTCCGCGCCATCATCCGGCCGGGTGCCGTCTCCAGCAGGATCCGCGAATCGGCGCCGAGGTCGAACTCCACCTCTTGTGCGGTGAGGTTCACGAGCACCGCGAGCTCACCCCGCTCGATGCGGTAGGCCCGGTGCTCGGGCGCGCCCTCGAGATGCGAGACCGAGACGACGTTGTGCGACATCTCGGGGTCGGTCAGTTCGGGCACCTCGCGCCGCAGCGCGATCAGCCGTCGATACAGGTCGAGCATCCGGGCATGCTCCGGCGATCCGACCTCGCTCCAGTCCAGCCGGGATCGCTCGAAGGTCGCAGGGTCCTGAGGGTCGGGCACTGCGGCCGGATCCCATCCCATCCGTGCGAACTCGGCGATCCGTCCCTCGGCGGTGGCCCGCGCGAGCTCGGGCTCCTTGTGAGACGTGAAGAACTGCCAGGGAGTCGATGCTCCCCATTCCTCGCCCATGAAGAGCATCGGGGTTCCGGGAGCGGTCAGGGTCAGCACCGCGGCGACGGCGAGCCGATCAGACGACAGCGACGCGGTCAGTCGGTCTCCGGCCGCGCGGTTGCCGATCTGATCGTGATCCTGTGCGAACGTGACCAGGCGCCACGCGGGAACGCTCGACGGCAGCGGAGCGCCGTGCGCGCGCCCGCGGAACGACGAATATGTGCCGTCGTGGAAGAACCCGCCCTGCGTCACCTTGGCGACAGCATCCGGCGCCGCGAAATCGGCGTAGTACCCGTCCGTCTCGCCGGTGAGCGCGACGTGCACGGCGTGGTGCCAGTCATCCGACCACTGAGCGGTGAGACCGTATCCTCCGGCATCCCGAGAAAGGGCCATGACGGGATCGTTGAGATCGGACTCGGCGATCAGGCTCAGGGGGCGATCGATCTCGCGCGACAGCGCATCCACCCGCTCCGACAGCTCGTGCAGGAGATGCGGTGTGCTGTCGTCGTGAAGGGCGTGCACAGCGTCGAGACGCAGACCGTCGACATGGAAGTCGCGCAGCCACATCAGGGCGTTCTCGATGATGTACTCGCGTACTGCCGGCTCATCGAGGTTCACCGAGTCGCCCCAGGCGGTGTGCTCGCCGTCGCGCAGGTAGGGGCCGAACTCGGGCAGGTAGTTGCCGCTCGGGCCGAGGTGGTTGTAGACCACGTCCTGGATCACCGCGATACCCCGTGAATGAGCGGCGTCGACGAGCCGCTGGTACCCGGCCGGGCCCCCGTACCCCTCGTGCACGGCATACCAGAGCACGCCGTCGTATCCCCAGTTCCATTCGCCGCCGAATGCGTTGACCGGAAGAAGTTCTACATGGGTGATGCCGAGTTCGACGAGGTGATCGAGACGCCCGATGAGCGAGTCCAGTGTGCCCTCCGGCGTGAAGGTGCCCACGTGCAGCTCGTAGATCACTGCGCCGTCGAGCGACCTGCCTCTCCAGTCGGTGTCGCTCCACTCGAAGCGAGTGGGGTCGAACAGTGCCGAGGGACCGTGCACGCCCCGCGGCTGTCTGCGTGACCGGGGGTCGGGGCGCAGCGTGGTGCTGTCGCCGAGGAGGAAGCCGTAGCGCTCGCCCTCGGCCATCGCCACATCGGTGCGCCACCACCCGGAGCCGTCATCCGCCGGGTCGAGATCGTGTTCCGAGATCGTCACGCAGGCGGGGGTCAACCGCCGCAACCGCACGCTGTCGGCGCGCGGAGCCCAGACCGAGATCATCGCTCATCCACCAGGAGCGCGACCGGATAGGTGTCGAGGAGGTCGGCGAGGCGGATCGGCCCACGGCCGAATCGCCGCCCCGTGATCGCGTCGGTCGCGGGCAGCTCGCGGCGCAGCAGCACGGTGTCGCCCCACCCGCCGCGACGGGCGAGACCTGCGGGCAGACGCGTCGCGACCGCGAGCGCACCGCCCCGGTCCATGGCGACGGCGTGATCGGATGCCTCGCCGGCGACGCCGCCGGGGCGATACCGGTAGAACAGTTCGCGGTTGTCTCGTCGCAGACGCAGCGTGCGGGAGGTGACGAGCATCTTCGCGAGACCGGAGTCGTCGACAGGGGGGAGGCTGCCGCGGGCGATGTCGTCATCGAGCCGCCGGAGCATCGCCGACCGCGCAGCGAAGTCCACCGGCCGCCGATTGTCGGGGTCGACGAGAGAGTGATCCCACAGCTCGGTGCCCTGATAGACGTCCGGCACGCCGGGGGCGGCGAGCTGCAGGAGCTTCGCGGAGAGCGAGTTCACCCGACCGTGATCGACGATCTCGCTCACGAACCCCTCGAGGATCGTGCGGGCAGGCCCGTTCGCGGCGTGCGCGATCGACTCGACACCCTTCTCGAACTCGAGATCCGGATGCTGCCATCCGGTCGACTCCGCGGCCTCACGTGCCGCCTTCAGGCCGTAGGCGAGCAGTCGCTCGGACGAGATCGGCCAGGCTCCGACCGCAGCCTGCCAGAGCAGCGAATCGAGGGGGCCGTGTCCGGTCGAGGCGACGGCCCGCAGCTCGGTCAGGACCTCAGCCCAGCGATCCGGAACCTCGGCGAGCACCGAGAGGCGTGCACGGACGTCTTCGGATCGTTTGGTGTCATGCGTCGACAGCGCCGTCAGAGAGTGCGGCCATGACGCCAGCCGTGCTCGCTGCGCATCGTGGAATCCGTCGACCGAGATGGAGGCGATCGACGGATCGCCGCCGACCTCTGTCAGGGTTCCGAGGCGGGTATGGCGATAGAACGCGGTGTCCTCGACGCCCTTCGCCATGACGGCGCCCGTCACCTGCGGAAAACGCTCCGACACCTCGAGACTCGTGTCGAGCAGCAGCGGCGCCAGCTCGGCGATCGATGCCGCGAGGTCGGGGCGTCGGCGCGAGGCGTCGTCGATCGCGTGCTGCAGGTGCTCGCGCCCCGCCGGCAGGTACGCCCGGTAGACGGGAAAGCTCGCCACGATCTCGGCCAGCGCGTCTTCTGCGCCGACCACTCCGAACGGCAGCGCCCGCACCAGGCGGCGCACCTCGGACTGCAGGAGTTCGTCCGCGATCATCCGCTTGGTCGTGTGGATCAGATCGTGCCACGGCTCCGCCGCCGGCAGACCGGTCGCCGAGCGCAGCCGCGCGTCGAGTCGGTCGAGGGCGGCGACTCCGTCGCCGTCGATCAGGACGCGGTCGATCTCGCCCATCGCGTCGTATCCGGTCGTGCCGTCGGTGCGCCACCACGAGGGCAGCTGCTCTCCGGGTTCGAGGATCTTCTCGACGACCGTGTACGC
Source organism: Microbacterium sp. WCS2018Hpa-9 (assembly GCF_031843745.1). Classification (NCBI taxonomy): domain Bacteria; kingdom Bacillati; phylum Actinomycetota; class Actinomycetes; order Micrococcales; family Microbacteriaceae; genus Microbacterium; species Microbacterium sp. WCS2018Hpa-9. The sequence goes on along the minus strand of NZ_JAVTIY010000004.1, from coordinate 166,881 downwards.
GCCGCCGGTGATGTCTGCGAGTCGTTCGAGGTAGCCCCCCGGGTCGGTCAGCCCGTCGGGGTGGTCGACCCGCAGGCCGTCGGCCAGCCCGTCCGTGATCCACCGCGCGATCTCGACGTGCGACTCGTCGAACACGTCGGGAATCTCGACGCGGATGCCGGCGAGCTCCGACACGGCGAAGAAGCGGCGGTAGTCCAGGTCGGTGTTCTGGTCTTCCCAGAACCGCAGCTCGTAGTGCTGGGCGTCGAGCAGCGCCGGCAGGTCATCCGCGAGCGCAGCAGAGCCCGGCGCCAACGGCAGCACGTGGTCGAAGTACGACAGTGTTCCGTCGGGGGCGTCATCGGCGGGAACGGTGTCGATGACGATGTCACCCGACTCGAGCACCTCTGAGAGCGACGAGCCCAGGATCGGCAGACGCACGCGCCCCTCCGACAGCCGTTTGTCGATGTCGAACGCCACCGCATGCCGTGACGCGCGTCCGAGCCTCAGCAGATCCCACCACCAGATGTTGGCGCGGGGGATGGCCACGCCGACGTGGTTCGGCACGATGTCGACGAGGATGCCGAGTCCGGCGGCGCGGGCGCCTGCGGCGAATCGCTTCAGCCCCTCGGGGCCGCCGCGCTCGTCATCCACCCGCGAGTGGTCGACGACGTCGTAGCCGTGGTCCGAGCCCGGCACGGCGGCCAGGAGCGGCGACAGGTAGGCCCACGACGCCCCGAGGTCGGCCAGATACGTCGTGACCGATGCCGCATCGTCGAGTGTGAAGCCTGAGCGGATCTGCAGGCGATAGGTCGAGAGCGGGCGATGCGTCATCGAGGCAGCTCCGGGGTGGGGGCCGGCGCCGGAGCCTCGGCCTGCTCGGTCTGGATGCGCAGCGACGCTTCGACCGAATTGTCGGTCGACACCACCGTCCGGTCGACGTCACGCAGCACCATGAGTGAGTGGGCCTCGAGTGAGACTGCCGCACCCGGATCCAGCGATGCGCCGTCTGCGCGCTCGCCGGCCGTGTCGATCATGACTTCCCACGCGTGGCCGTGCCGCTCGTCGGGGAGCGCGACCTCGACGGCATCCGTCCCGCTGTTGAAATAGACGAGGAAGTTCTGATCGGTGACAGGGCGACCACGTCGGTCCTTCTCGCGGATCCCCTGACCGTTGAGGAAGACTCCGATCGCGAGACCGAAGCCGGAATCCCAGTCCTCCGGTTCCATCCGACGACCGTCCGGCCGCAGCCAGACGACGTCGGGCACGCGCTCGCCGTCTTCCGACCGCACAGGACGGCCGTCGAAGAAGCGGCTGCGCCGGAACGTCGGGTGGTCGCGGCGAAGCCGGGCCACCGCTGCGGTGAACTCCACCAGCGGCAGGTCAGCCGACTCCCAGTCCACCCAGGTGAGCTCGTTGTCCTGTGCGTAGCCGTTGTTGTTGCCGTCCTGGGTGCGGCCGAGCTCGTCGCCGTGCGCGATCATCGGCACACCCTGCGACAGCAGCAGAGTCGCGAGGAAGTTGCGCTGCTGCCGGGCGCGGATGCGGTTGATGCCCTCGTCGTCGGTGGGGCCCTCCGCGCCGTTGTTGTCGGAACGGTTGTGGGATTCGCCGTCGGCATTGTTCTCGCCGTTGGCCTCGTTGTGCTTCTCGTTGTACGAGACGAGGTCGCGAAGCGTGAAGCCGTCGTGAGCGGTCACGAAGTTGATCGACGCCACGGGGCGGCGACCGGAGTGCTCATAGAGGTCGGCCGAGCCGGTGAGGCGCGAGGCGAACTCGCCGAGCGCCTGAGGCTCACCGCGCCAGAAGTCGCGCACCGTGTCGCGGTACTTGCCGTTCCACTCCGTCCACTGCGGAGGGAAGTTGCCTACCTGGTATCCGCCAGGACCGACATCCCACGGCTCGGCGATGAGCTTCACCTGCGAGACGATCGGGTCCTGCTGCACGAGCTCGAAGAAGGCCGCGAGTCGGTCGACGTCGTAGAACTCGCGCGCGAGGGTCGAGGCGAGGTCGAACCGGAAGCCGTCGACGTGCATCTCGGTCACCCAGTACCGCAGCGAGTCCATGATCAGCTGCAGTGCATGCGGGTTGCCGGCATTGAGGCTGTTGCCCGTGCCGGTGTAGTCGGTGTAGTAGCGGCGGTCCTCTTCGAGGCGGTAGTAGGCCTCGTTGTCGATGCCCCGCATCGAGAGCATCGGCCCCATGTGGTTGCCCTCTGCCGTGTGGTTGTAGACCACGTCGAGGATGACCTCGATGCCCGCAGCGTGGAGCGCGCGCACCATGGCCTTGAACTCCTGAACCTGCTGGCCCTGCTGCCCGCTGGAGGCGTAGTCGTTGTGCGGCGCGAAGAAGGCGAGGGTGTTGTAGCCCCAGTAGTTCGTGAGGCCCTTCTCTTGGAGGGTCGAGTCGTAGATGAACTGATGCACCGGCATCAGCTCGATCGCGGTGACTCCGAGGTGCACGAGATGCGCGATGACAGACGGGTGACCGATCGCCGCATACGTGCCGCGCAGCTCTTCGGGGACATCGGGGTGCAGCTGGGTGAGACCCTTGACGTGCGCTTCGTAGATCACGGTCTGCGCGTAGGGGATCTTCGGAAGGCGATCGCCCGCCCATTCGAAGAACGGGTTCACGACCACGCCCTTCACCATCGTCGCGCCGGAGTCCTCGTCGTTGCGGGAATCGGGGTCGCCGAAGTCGTAGCCGAACAGGGGCTGCCCCCACTCGATCCGACCCGCGACCGACTTCGCGTAGGGGTCGAGAAGGAGCTTGTTCGGGTTGAATCGCTTTCCCTGGGCGGGGTCGTATGGGCCGTGCACGCGGTATCCGTACAGCTGCCCCGGCTGCACGGAGGGCAGGTAGCCGTGCCACACGTAGGCGTCGACCTCTTCGAGCGGGACCCGCTCTTCGTTGCCGTCGTCATCGAACAGGCACAGCTCGACCTTCTCGGCGCCTTCGCTGAACAGAGCGAAGTTCGTGCCCTGACCGTCGAAGGTCGCGCCGAGCGGGTAGGGGGAACCGGGCCAGATCTCGCGGTTCACTGAGCGCGCCGCTTCGAGACGGCGCGGTGCAGGACAGTCCTCACAGCGTCGTGGAAGTCGTGCACCTGAGCGATCTCGTCAGCGTGGTGATAGGGGTGGCCCACGTAGCAGACGAAGACCGGATGCACGTGCTCGACGTATCCGACCGGACCTTCGTGGAGCACGACGTATCGATCGAGGTCGACACGTTCGTAGAGGGGCTCGGCCGGCGTGGAGGCTGTCATGGGAGCCTGGCCGTCCGCGGGCTTGTGGTCATGCGCGGTATGGGTCTTCGCAGTCATGAGGGCTCCTGTTCTGTTGATGGGCTCCACGCTAAGAGATTCGATCCCGAAGCGGAACACCATTGCCTCCGGGGGATGAACGCGCTATGTCGTGAGAAGCAGGTCGGGCAGTGCAATCACCCCGCGGCCACCTGCGAGAATGGAAGCCCCGCGCCGTTTCCGAACCGAGGAGCACCCGTGCAGTACATCTCCACCCGAGGCGGCATGCAGCCGCTGCCGTACTGCGAGACGCTGCTCGAAGGGCTCGCGACAGACGGCGGGCTCGCCGTGCCCGAGACCATGCCGACGGTCGACGGTGAGACTCTCGAGCGCTGGCGGGCACTGACCTATCCGCAGCTCGCGACCGAGGTGCTCGCGCTGTTCGCGACCGACATCCCCCGCGTCGATCTCGCGCGCATGACCGCCGCGGCATACGACCAGTTCCCCGAAGAGGTCGTGCCGCTGCGTTCGATCGATGACGGCCTCACGCTGGTGGGTCTCTCCGAGGGGCCGACGCTGGCGTTCAAGGACATGGCCATGCAGTTCCTCGGCCAGGTCGTCGAGTACGCGCTGGAGCGCAAGGGCTCGGTGCTGAACATCCTCGGCGCGACCTCCGGAGACACGGGATCGGCGGCTGAGCACGCTCTTCGCGGCAAGGACCGCATCTCGGTCTTCATGCTGTCCCCGAAGGGGCGCATGAGCGCGTTCCAGCGTGCGCAGATGTTCTCGCTCGCCGACGAGAACATCCACAACATCGTGGTCGACGGCGTGTTCGACGATTGCCAGAACCTCGTCAAGTCGCTCGCGGGCGATCTCGACTTCAAGCGCTCCCAGCACCTCGGCGCGGTCAACTCGATCAACCTCGCCCGCATCACCGCGCAGGTCGTCTACTACTTCTGGGCATGGCTGCGCGCGACGGACGCCGGCGGATGGACCGAGGTGTCGTTCACCGTGCCGTCCGGCAACTTCGGCAACATCCTTTCGGGCTTCTTCGCGAAGGAGATGGGGCTGCCGATCCGTCGGCTCGTGCTCGCGGCCAACGAGAACAACGTGCTCGACGAGTTCTTCCGCACCGGTGTCTACCGGCCCCGGAGCGCGGCGCAGACGCTCGCCACCTCGAGCCCGTCGATGGACATCTCGAAGGCCTCGAACCTCGAGCGCTTCATCTTCGAGCTCGTCGGGCGCGATGCGACCCGCGTGGTGAAGGCCTGGCAGGATCTCGACACCCAGGGCTTCTTCGATTTCACCGCCGATCTCGCTCGTTTCGTCGAGGAGTTCGGAATCGTCAGCGGCACCTCGACGCACGCCGACAGGCTCGAGACCATCAAGTCGGTCTATGAGGCGACGGGCGACATCATCGACCCTCACACCGCCGACGGCGTCAAGGTCGCCCGCGAGAATCTCGAATCAGGTGTGCCGATGCTCGTGCTCGAGACCGCGAAGCCGCAGAAGTTCGCCGAGACGATCCGCGAGGCGATCGGCGTCGAGCTCGAATACCCGTCGGAGCTGCGCGCCATGCTCGACGCGCCGCAGCACAAGACCGAGATGGCAGACGACGAGCACGAGCTCCGCGCGTTCATCGAGGCCAAGGCCCTGCGCTGAGCCGGCCCGGCCGAACCAGGCATCCCTGAGAACCTCTCCTGCTGACACCGCAGGAGGGGGTCTTCGAAGTTAGCGCGTCGGGCGCTGGTGACTCACTCGGGGTCGCCGTGCAGCATCCACGGCACTCCGAAGCGATCGACGAGCATCCCGAAGCTGCCGCCCCACGGCGGAGTGTCGAGCGGCATCGTGATCGCCGCACCGTCGGACAGGGCATCCCAGACCTGCTGCGTCTTCTCCTGCGAGTTGCCGCTGAGCGAGACCGAGAACCCCTGCGGCGGCTCGAACGGGATGCCGTCTGGGGTGTCTGACGCCATGAGCACCAGGCCGTCGGGCGTCGTGAGCTGCGCGTGCATAACGAGGTCGTACTGATCGGGGTTCTGCACCATGTCGGGGAACTCGCCGAACACGTTGACCTCGAGATCACCGCCGAGGATGCCCTGATAGAACTCCATCGCCTGCCGCGCTTCGGTGCGGAACGAGAGATACGGATTGAGTGTGGCCATGACTGCCCCCAGCGATGTCAGGCAGGGTCGTCGTCGGCCCCGCTGCGGCTCATTCTGCGCCGGGGGTCGGACATCCGCAAGGGCGACGTCGGCGCTCAGTCGGGGAGGGCCTTCACCGCGGCCGTCAGCACCTGAGGAACCGTCGGCACGCCTTCTGCCCGGAAGACCTCCGTCCCCGAGGCATCGCGGATGATGACCGTGGGTGTGAAGCGGATGTCGAGCGCCTCCGCCGCATCCGGCTCCGATGCGACGTCGATCTCGGTGACGGTCGCGTCGGGAAGGTAGCGCACCGCATCCGCCACGACCGCACGGGTTCGAGAGCAGGCTCCGCAGAACGCGGAGGTGACCAGCGTGAGTTCCATCGCGCTCCTCTCGGCTCTCGATGTGCAACCCGACAGCGGCCCGTCGTGTTCCCGGAGCGAGGTCAGAACTCGGTGCGCTTGACGAGGCCTCGGTTCGTGCGGATGTGCTCGTAGTCCCACTGCACGACCCTCGACTCCGACAGCCAGACGGCGAGACGGTCGGTGTCGATCTCCGAGACGTCGACGAACCTCGCCTCGGCCGCCTCGAACGATCCGGAGGCGACGAGCCCGGGCTCGGCGAACGACTGGCCGCTCCAGAACATCAGCCGCACGGCATCCTTCAGTCGGTCGTATCCCACGATCGGATTGCCGTCGAGAAACCAGACGGGGTGCGCGTGCCAGACCTTGGCTGTCGCCTCGGGGAGCCCTCGGTCGATCTCGTCGGCGAGCAGGTCGCAGATCTCACGATCTTCGGGGGTGAGTCTCTGGTGGTAGTCGTCGATCTCTGGCGCGCGGGTCATGGTGCGAGTATGGCCCGTGCAGCGACCGCCGTCGAGAGTCAGGCGGGAGGCGTCGTGGCGCGAGGATGCAGCAGGCCGGAGAGCGCGCCGAGCGCAGCCCCGACGAGCGTATCGACGATGCGCTCCCACGCGACGTCCATCGACCCGATCTCGCCGGTCGCCGCACCCGTCAGCAGCAGCACGAGCGGCGTGATGAAGACGAGCGCGAGGGCGTAGTGGCGCACCACGACGAGCTCGATCGTGAACTGCAGGGCGCCGAGAAGCAGCGCCAGCCAGAGACCCGACGGCTGCAGCAGGGCGAGCAGCGCGTAGACCCCCGCGCCGACGACGGTTCCGAGCATGCGGTGCAGTCCTCGCTGCACCGCGGCGCGGCGGGCTGCCGCCACGCCGATCACCGCGACGGCCGATCCGACGATCCAGTACGTGCGCGTCGGGTCGATCACCAGCCCCAGCAGAACGCCGACGACAGCGACGAGTGCGACCCGGACCACCAGCATGCGCGAATCGGCCGTGAAAGCGGGCCCTGGCAGGAGTTCGCGCAGCGGCCGGGCTGAGATCGACCGTGCGCGAGGGAGCAGCAACGGCGCCATCGCGATCAGATAGGAGAAGACGCACCCGGCCGCGAGCGCGGCGACGTAGACCATCGGCGCGATCGGCGAGCTGACGACCACGTGAGCCGAGAGGCCGAAGACCAGCACGAAGAAGAGGGGCCCAGGTGGACCGAGTCGGAAGCCGAACGCCAGAGCCGCGCTGGCGACCGCGACCACGACGACACCGATGCTCACGAGCCAGGCGTTCGCAGACACAGCGACTCCGAGCGCGGCGCTGGCGATCAGACCCGCGGCGACGAAGGGCAGGATCCTCGCCCGATCGATCACCGGGGCCGTGCCGGCGAAGAGGACAGTGAACGCGCCTGATGCCGCTATGTAGCCGAGCGAGGGCTGGCCGGTCATGGTCATGACGGCGATCGGCACCGCGATGCCCAGCGCCGCCTGGGTGGCGAGGTGCCAGCGCGGACCGCGCTTGGGTGCCAGGGCGAACAGGCTCATCCCTCCATTGTCTCGCGGGTGGGAGGCGGAATGCGCCCCGGCGCTACGATGGCCGACGTGACAGAACCTCGACCGGGAATCGCCGAACGGCTCTCGCAGATGATCCAGCTGCCGACCGTGTCGGCTGAGCTGGAACAACGCGGATCCGAGCCGTTCGAAGCCTTCGTCGCGTTGATCGCCGACCTCTATCCGCTCGTCCACGAGCGCCTTACGCTCGAACGGCACACCGATCTCGGGCTGCTCTTCCACTGGTCGGGCAGAGATGCCGGGGCCGATGGGCCGGTCGTGCTGATGGCGCACTACGACGTGGTCCCGGTGGATGAGAGCGACGCGTGGACGCATCCCCCGTTCGAGGGCGTCATCGCCGACGGGGTGGTCTACGGGCGCGGCGCTCTCGACGACAAGGGCCCACTGATCGTCGTGCTCGAGGCGGTCGAGAATCTGCTCGCCGAGGGCTTCGTCCCCGGGCGAGACGTCTATCTCTCGTTCGGCGGCAACGAGGAGACCTTCGGTCGAGCGGCCGAGGAGATCGCGAGGGTGCTCCGCGAGCGCGGCATCACCCCGTGGCTCGTGGTCGACGAGGGCGGCGCGGTCGTCGACGCTCCGCTGCCGTTCGTGCCAGGACGAGCGGCCATGATCGGCGTGGGCGAGAAGGGCGTCATGACCCTCACCCTCTCGGCGCGCGGCGAGGGCGGCCACGCGTCGGCGCCACCTTCTCTCACCGCCGTCCGGCGGGTGGCGAGGGCCGTCGATCGACTCGGGCCGCGGACGTTCCGACCACGACCATCGAAGGCGATCGGGCGGATGCTGTCGCAGCTCGGCGCTCAGACGCCCGGTCCCGCGCGACATCTGCTGCGCCTGCTCGGATCCGCCCCGCTTCTGACCGGCCAGCTGTTCGCCGCGCTCGGCGGCGAGCCTGCGGCCCTCGTGCGCACGACCGTGGCTCCGACGATGCAGTCGGGTGGCACGGCGGCGAACGTCCTGCCCTCCCAAGCGTCGGCGACCGTGAATCTGCGCATCGCTCTGGGCGAGACGACACAGCAGACAGTGCTGCGCGTGCGCCGGCGCATCAGGGATCCGCTCGTCACGGTCACCGTCGAGGAGGCGAGCGAGCCGTCGCCCGAATCCGCGACCGACAACGCCCAGTTCGCGCTGCTCGCGGACGCGCTCGCGGTCTCGCACCCCGGAGTGCCCGCCGTGCCGTACGTGATGATGGCGGCGACGGACTCCCGACACTTCCACCGCTTCGCGCCCGCCGTCTACCGCTTCGCGCCGCTCGACATGTCGAACGCGCAGCGGGCGTCGATCCATGGCGTCGATGAGAACGTCGAGATCGTGGCGCTCGAGCGAGGGGAGCGGTTCCATCGTGCTCTCATCGAGCGACTAGGGTGATCTCACCCCTTCGCGGGCGTCTCGGCGCCCGACTCAGCCCTTTCACCGAGGAGCCGCGATGACGCGCACCCGAACTCTGGGAACCCTCGCCACGGTCGTCGGCTTCCTCGCCTTCGTCGAGTTCACCAGCGGCGTCCTCCAGGGCTATTACACGCCCATGCTCACCGACATCGCTCGGCATCTGGGCATCCACGACGCCGACGTGAACTGGCTCGAGGGAACGCAGCTCATGCTCTCGGCTCTCGTCGTGCCGGCGTTCGCGAAGCTCGGCGACATGGTCGGGCACAAGCGGATGCTGCTGATCTCGACGGCACTGACCGCCGCGGCGGCGCTCGTCCTGCCGTTCACCGACTCGTTTCCCGTGTTCCTGATCGGCTGGACGCTGATGGGCTTCTACGTCGTCTGGCTGCCACTCGAGATCGCGCTGATCTGGTCACGCTCCCGCCGGATGGAGGGACGCTCGTCGATCACGGCGAAGGCGGCAGGGCTGCTGGTCGCCGCGCTCGAAGGCGGCGCGATCATCGGTGCTCTCGTCGGCGGTGCACTGATCGATGTCCTGCCGCTCACGGTCGTTCTCCTCATCCCCGCACTGCTCGTCGTCGTCTGCTTCTTCGTGATCCTGTTCGGAGTGAAGGAGTCGCCCGATCCGACGGGCGGCGTGTTCGACACGGTCGGCGTCGTGCTGATCTCGCTCGCCCTGATCTGCTTCACCGGCGGCCTGAGCCTGCTCCGTCTCGAGGGCGGACTCGTCAACCCCTGGTCATGGGCGGTGGTCGTGCTCGGCCTCCTGCTGGTCATCCCGTTCGTGCTCTGGGAGCTGCGCTGCGACGACCCTCTCATCGACGTGCGCATGTTCCGCTCACCGGCCCTCGGGCCCGTGTTCCTCACCGCCGGCCTGTTCGGGGTGAGCGTGCTGGGGGCCCAGGCTCCGCTGTCGACGTTCGCCCGCACCGATCCGGGCGTCTACGGCTATGGCCTCGGAACCACGGGCTTCGCGACGTCGCTGATCATCGGGCTGTACCTGATCGCGATGATCGCGGGTGCGCTGCTTTTCCCGCTCATCGCTCGTCTGGTGACCCCGCGGATCACTCTCATGGGTGCGTCTCTGCTCGTCGGCATCGGGTTCCTGCTGTTCCTGCCGTTCCATGACTCGTATGTGCAGGTGGTGACGAACATGATCATCGTCGGTCTCGGCTCCGGCGCTCTCGTGGCGGCGCTCCCCGCGGCGGCCGCATCGGCGGCTCCCGCGACGCAGACGGGTGTCGCGACCGGACTCACGAACTCGGTCAAGACGGTGGGTGGAGCGATCGCGTCGTGCATCTTCGGCATCGCGCTGCTCAACGGCGTGAGTGGAGCGGTCGAAGGCACCGCAGGGTCATTCGCCGGCTACATCACGGTGTGGGTGGTCTGCGGTGTGACGGCGCTCATCGCCGCCGCGATCCTCGTCTTCGTTCCGAAAGAGGCTTTCACCGACCGGGCGGATGCCGAAGCCGTCGCCACACCGGTCGTCTGACCTCAGTCTCGGTCGAGGCCGAGGATCCGGGAGATCTCGGGCCAGGCCTGTGCGCCGAGCGCTGCATCGGCGCGCGGGGTGCCGCCCCGCGCCATCTGCACGCCGCCCACGGCGGCGACCTCGCCGGGGAGGAGCAGGCGGTGCCCCGCATCCGGATGCTGCACGATCGTCGTACGTCTGCCATGGGCGCGCCGGCGCTGTGAGATCGCGGTCGCGAACGCGGCGCTCGGCCAGACGCGGTCGTCGCCCCCGGCGATCAGCAGCAGGTCGCCGGAGATCCGCTCGACAGGAATCGTCGCCGCCTCTGTGAGCGCCGGATCGAGGGACAGGCTCGACGAGTACAGCGAGAGGTACTCCGGCGGATCGGTGGTCGGGGTCCATGCAGAGTCGAACTCGACCGCCGGCATCGGAGAACCGCCGAGACTCCAGTGGGACGACCAGCGACCCTCCGCCAGCCCGGACCAGATGACGGACGAGGGGGAGACGGCGATGGTTGCGTCGACCTCGACGGTGGCAGCGGTGACGAGGGCAGCCTCGGCGCCGAAGGACGTTCCGAAGATCGCCACGCGATCGTGGTCTCGTCGCAGCAGCTCGATCTGGTCGATGAGCAGTTCGATCGGAACCTCGTGCGGCGCCGGTCGCTGGCCGATGCCCCCGAACCAGCGGATCGCTCGCACTCGGGCGCCTCGATGGCTGAGGAGATCGGCGCGAGCGGACTCGAGGCGCCCACTCGAACCGGCGAGCAGCAGCACGGCTGTGCCGCAGGGGCGCTCGGGGAGCGCGTCGTACGTGTCATCCGAGACGATGGGCGAAGGCATGTGTCGGTGGCCGCAGTCAGTCGCGGTCGAGCCCGAACGAGCGCTTGACGACGGCCTGCATGTCGCGGTCGAGTCCGTCGATGCGCGTGTTCACGGTGTCGAAGCGGGCATTCATCTCTCCGCGAAGACCGCCGATCTGGGCGTTCATCTCGTCACGGAGGCCGCCGATCTCGGTGCGGACGACGCGGATGAACAGCGTGGAGACGACGGTCAGCATGCCCAGCATGAGCGCGGTGAAGCACCCGATCATCGTCCAGATCTGAGCGTCGTTCATGAGGTGCACCGTGTCATCCTCGCATCGTTCCACTCCGATGATCGGAATCGAGGGCGCTGTATACCGTCATCCCGAGCGGTGGGAGCAGCTCGAGTCGCAGGCAGGGTGTGCAGGAGAGGTGGGCGGTGACTCCTCGTCACCGCCCACCTCTCTTCTCAGTCGCCCTTGACGTTGACCAGCTGCCGCAGCGTGTGCCGGATCGAGACCAGGCTCGCGGCATCCGCCATCACCCGGTCGATCGGCTTGTACGCCTGCGGGATCTCATCGATGAAGGCGCTCGTGTCGCGGAACTCGATGCCGGTCATCGCCTCGCGCAGCTGTTCGTGAGAGAAGGTGCGCCGTGCCGCCGACCGCGAGTACTCGCGGCCGGCGCCGTGCGGTGACGAGTTCAGCGACTGCGGGTCGCCGAGACCCTCGACGACGTACGACGCGGTTCCCATCGAACCGGGAATGAGTCCGGGGCGACCGGCATCCGCCTGGATCGCGCCCTTCCTCGACACCCACACCCTCTTGCCGTAGTGCTTCTCCGATTCGGTGAAGTTGTGGTGGCAGTTGATGCGCTCCTGCTCGTCGACGGGCGTTCCGAGGAACTCCGACACCTGCCTGGCGACCCGGTCCATCATCTCCTCGCGGTTGAGCAGCGCGAAGTGCTGGGCCCACCGCAGCTCGCGGATGTACCGGGTGAACTCCGGCGTGCCCTCGACGAGATAGGCCAGATCGGGGTCGGGCAGCTCGATCCACCACTGCTTCGCGAGCCGCTGTGCGACGGAGATGTGGTAACCCGCGATCCGGTTGCCGACGCCTCGCGAACCGGAGTGCAGGAAGAGCCACACGCGGTCGAGCTCGTCCACCGACACCTCGATGAAGTGGTTGCCCGAACCGAGGGTCCCGAGCTGGAGCCGCCAGTTCTCGGCATACGTCTCGGGGTCGAGTTCGCTCTTCTCGGCCAGGGCCTCGAGCTCGGCGATGCGCGGCTCGGCGGTCGTGACGATCTTGTTGTTGTAGCGGCCGGCCGAGAGGGGGATCGCGCGTTCGATCTGCTCGCGGAGTTCGGCGAGATCGCGCCCGTCGAGATCCCTCTTCGTGAACTGGGTGCGCACGGCGATCATGCCGCAGCCGATGTCGACCCCCACGGCGGCGGGGATGATCGCGCCGAGCGTCGGGATGACCGACCCGACCGTCGCTCCCTTGCCGAGGTGCGCATCCGGCATCAGAGCCAGGTGCGGGTGGATGAACGGCATGCGCGCGGTGGTGTACGCCTGATCGAGCGTCTTCTCATCGATCATCGACGCCCACGAGAGCAGCCGTGTGGAGAGCCTCTCCATGATTCCTTTCCTTGTGTGATGTTCAGCCACAGGTCGGGAGTCTCGTGAGAAACAGAAATGCCCCGAACCTGACGGTGCGGGGCATGAGAACAGCGGATGCTGTCACACGGCGCGCGCCGGAGGGTACGACTCGTAGCGGTCGTCGAGCTTCTGCTGAAGCTGCCCGACCGCGGCGAAGGGGAAGTTCCGCATGGCGGTCATCCGTCGTCTCCTCGGCGTGAAAGCTGTGCGCGATCGGCACAGCTTTGCCACATTAGGGCGCGACACGCCCGGGAGTCAAGCGGAATCGCGGGGAGGGTTGTGCATGAACTCGATGCGGATGCCGTCGGCATCCTCCACGAATGAGGCGTAGTAGCGGTCGGTGTACCGCGGATACTCCTTCGGGTCTCGAACGGCCGTCCATCCGGCATCGAGCGCCACTGCGTGCAGGCGATCGACCGCATCGCGCGAGGGCACGGCGAACGCGATGTGCTGCCAGCCGACGCGACCGTGCCGGTGAGGGCCGGAGTCCTCATCCCATGCGTAGATGATGATCTCCGTCTCGTCGCCGTTGTTCCACGAGATGGAATGGTCGTCTTCGCCGCCGCTCTCGTAGCCGAGGGCGATGAGCACGGGATGGAACTGAGCCCTGCCCCGCTCGAGGTCGTCGACGGTGATGCCCAGATGATCCAGAAGTGCCATGCGTTCAGTCTTCCAGTGGAGGCGCGCGTCGCACTAGTGCGGAGCGTGGTATTCGGCTTCACCGCGCTTCCAGTAGCCCTTGACCACCGCATTCGCGGAGTCGATGCCCCATCGGTCCAGCAGTGCGCGTCCCGGCTTCACGATCGACTGCTCGGCCGCGATGAAGACGAACGGATCCTCGCCGATCGAGTCCTCGGCCGTCAGCCCTTCGAGCAATGCGATGAGCGCCGAACCGGATGGCGCGTCGCCACGATGCAACCACTCGACGTCGACCGGGGCGGTGATCTCGATCTCGCTCCCCGCCGAGACCGTCTCCACCACGATTCGCGCGGCGACGCCCCCGGGGATGAGCGCCGCGAAGCGCCGGATTGCCGGGATGGCGGTCTCGTCTCCGACGAGCAGCCAGGAGCCGGGGCTGCCCTTCAGCACAGCCGACCCGCGCGGCCCGCCGACGCCGATCGATGACCCCAGCGGAGCAGTCGCCGCCCAGGGGGCGGCGATACCCGAGTCGCCATGCACGGCGAACTCGACATCCAGCCAGTCCGCACCCCAGGCCAGGGGCGTGTACTCACGACTCGGTGCCGACCGCATCTCCTCGACCGACTCCACGGGGCCAGCAGGGAAGAACAGGCGCATGTGATCGTCGGAGCCCGGAGAGTCGAATCCCTCGAGGTCGCTGCCCGTGAGGCGCACACGTACGAAGTCGGGCGCCAGCCATTCTCGCGCGCTCAGTGTGACCGTGCGGAAGCGCAGATCGAGGCCTCGGCGCTCAAGGGAGAAGCGGGATTTCGTATCGCTCATAAAGTAAGGCTAACCTATCTTGGAGACGGAGTTAGGGCATCCTAAGTCCCGTCTTTCCTGCGCCGATCGCGCGCACTCATCACCGCAGAACGGGAGTCTCTCCATGTCCATGCCCAGAATCCTCAGCGCCACGAGCGTCGGTCTCGTCGGTCTCCTCGCCCTCGCAGGCTGCGCCTCAGGCGCCGAAGCCGAGCCGGCCGAGACCACGCCCGCCGCCGACTCGGTCACGATCGAGGACAACACCGGGTCGCACGAGATCGCCACGCCTCCCGCATCCGTCGTCGCATTGGACAACCGCACGTTCCAGACGCTCTCCGACTGGGGAGTCGAGCTCTCGGCCGGCGCGGTGGCGCTCATGCCGGACACGGTGTCGTACCTCGACGACGACTCGATCGTCGACATCGGCCTGCACAGCGAGCCCGACCTCGAGGCGATCGTCGCCGTCGAACCCGACCTCATCATCAGCGGACAACGATTCACCCAGCACAACGAGGCCATCGCCGAGCTCGTGCCGGACGCCACGATCATCGATCTCGAGCCTCGCGAGGGCGAGCCCTTCGACGACGAGCTCAAGCGACAGATCACCGTGCTCGGCGAGATCTTCGGCAAGCAGGACGAGGCGCAGGCGCTGGTCGACGACTTCGACGCGGCGGTCGAGCGGGCGAAGGCCGCCTACGACGACGCCGACACCGTCATGGCCGTGAACACCTCGGGCGGCGAGATCGGATACCTGGCACCGACCGTGGGTCGCTCGCTCGGACCGATCTACGACATCCTCGGGTTGACCCCGGCACTCGAGGTCGCCGATGCCTCGGATGACCACCAGGGCGACGACATCTCGGTCGAGGCGATCGCCGCCTCGAACCCCGACTGGCTTCTCGTGCTCGACCGCGACGCCGTGTTCGCCGCGGAGACCCCCGACTACGTGCAGGCCTCCGAGATCCTCGAGAGCTCCGAGGCCCTCGCTGCAGTCACGGCCGTCGCTGACGAGCAGATCGTCTTCATGCCCACCGACACGTACCTCAACGAGGGCATCCAGACGTACACGACGTTCCTGAACGACCTCGCCGACGCCCTCGAGGCCGCACAGAAGTAGGTCGCTCGGCGGCATCCGCTCGAGGGCGGATGCCGCCGGCCGGCGTCTCATGATGTCCCGCACCGCGTTCCCCACCGAGCCGCCCCGGTCCGCCGGACGGCTCTTCGACGTCAAGCTCCTCGTCGGCATCCTCGTCGTCCTCGCACTTCTGGTCGTGTCCCTGTTCACCGGGGTCTACGACATCGCGGGAGCCGCTGACGGTGCCGAGATGTTCCAGATCACCCGCGTCCCGCGCACGATAGCCCTCGTGCTCGCGGGCGCCGCGATGGCGATGGCGGGGTTGGTGATGCAGCTCCTCACCCAGAACCGCTTCGTCGAGCCGACGACCACCGGCACCACCGAGTGGGCGGGGCTCGGTCTGCTCACGGTCATGGTGCTCGTGCCGAACCCCTCGATCCCCCTGAGGATGGCAGGCGCCATCGTCGCGGCCTTCATCGGCACGATGGTGTTCTTCGCCTTCCTGCGCCGCGTCTCGCTGAAGTCGTCTCTCATCGTCCCGATCGTCGGCATCATGCTGGGCGCCGTCGTCGGGTCGGTGTCGACCTACTTCGCGCTCGCGACCGACTCGCTGCAGGCCATCGGGGTCTGGTTCGCGGGCAGCTTCACCTCGGTGCTCCGAGGACAGTACGAGATGCTCTGGATCGTGGCGATCGTCGGAGTCGTCGTCTTCATCGTCGCCGACCGTCTCACGATCGCCGGCCTGGGGGAGGAGATCGCGACGAACGTCGGGGTCGACTACAACCGGGTGATCCTGCTCGGCACCGTGCTCATCGCCGTCACCACGGGGGTCGTCACGGTCGTCGTCGGAAACCTCCCCTTCCTCGGGCTGATCGTGCCCAACATCGTCTCGATGGTCCGCGGCGACGATCTGCGCAGCAACCTGCCGTGGGTCTGTCTGCTCGGCATCGCGATCGTCACCGTGTGCGACATCATCGGACGGACGATCATCATGCCGTTCGAGGTGCCCGTGTCGCTGATCCTCGGCGTCGTCGGAGCGATCGTCTTCATCCTGCTCCTGCTGAGGCAGCGTCGTCGTGGCTAGCGCGATCGCGGCCGGCACCCGCACCTCCGGATCCTTCACGACGCCGCGCGCCCGGCAGCGGTACATCATCGTGCTCGGCATCCTCGTAATGCTCTCTGTGGCCTTCGCCTTCGCGCTGCTGGCCTGGGAGAACCCGATGCCGATCGGATCACCCGGATTCTGGCGCATCGCGAAGCTGCGGGTGACGAACGTGACCGTGATGGCCGTGGTCGCGGTGGCGCAGGCGATCGCGACCGTGAGCTTTCAGACGGTCACCAACAACCGCATCATCACCCCGTCGATCATGGGGTTCGAGTCGCTCTATCGCGTCGTGCAGACGACCACTGTCTACCTGTTCGGCGTCGCCGGTCTCGTGGCGATCCAGGGCGTCTGGCAGTTCGGCCTGCAGGTCGTGATCATGGTGGGCCTGGCGATGGCGTTGTACGGATGGCTGCTGTCAGGACGCTACGGCAACCTGCAGATCATGCTGCTCATCGGGATCATCATCGGCGGCGGCCTCGGCGCGATCTCGACCTTCATGCAGCGGCTTCTCACGCCCAGCGAGTTCGACGTGCTCGCGGCACGGTTGTTCGGCAATGTGTCCAACGCCGACGCGTCGTACCTGCCTGTCGCGATCCCGCTGTGCATCGCGGCCTCGGCGCTGCTCTGGATGAGGTCCAGAAGGCTGAACCTGCTCGCGCTCGGCCCTGACGTGTCGCGTTCGCTCGGACTCGACCACAAGCGCGAGCTCTACATCGTGCTCTTCCTCGTCGCCGTCCTGATGGCGACGTCGACCGCGCTGGTCGGGCCGATGACGTTCCTCGGCTTCCTCGTCGCGACCCTCGCCTACCAGTTCGCCGACACGTACGATCATCGACTCATCTTCCCGGTGGCCGTGCTCACGGCCTTCACGATCCTCGCCGGGGCCTATTTCGTCATGAAGAACGTCTTCTACGCGCAGGGCATGGTCTCGATCCTCATCGAGCTCGTCGGCGGAACCGTCTTCCTCATCGTCATCCTCAGAAAGGGCAGGCTGTGATCACACTCGAGGGCGTTCGCCGCGACTACAGCGACGAGGTCGCGATCGGCCCCGTGGACCTCCGGATCCCCGCCGGGGGGATCACGGCGCTGATCGGTCCCAACGGCGCGGGCAAGTCGACGCTGCTGACGATGATCGGTCGGCTCGGCGGCATGGACGCCGGGGCGATCGAGATCGCCGGGTACGACGTCGCGACCACGAAGTCGAAGGACCTCGCGAAGATCGTCTCGGTGCTGCGGCAGGAGAACCACTTCGTCACCCGGCTCACCGTGCGCCAGCTCGTCGGGTTCGGGCGCTTCCCGCACTCGCAAGGCAGGCTGACCCGCGACGACGAGGAGATCATCAGCAGGGCGATCGACTTCCTCGACCTCGGCGAGCTGGAAGGGCGTTATCTCGACGAGCTCTCCGGAGGCCAACGGCAGCGGGCCTACGTCGCGATGGTGCTGGCGCAGGACACCGAGTTCGTGCTGCTCGACGAGCCGCTCAACAACCTCGACATGAAGCATGCCGTGCAGATGATGAAGCATCTGCGCCGGGCGGCTGAGGAGCTCGGGCGGACGATCGTCATCGTGCTGCACGACATCAACTTCGCGGGTCACTACGCCGACCACATCTGCGCCATGAAAGACGGTGAGGTGGTGGAGTTCGGCTCGCCCTCCGAGATCATGACCGGTGAGGTGCTCACCCGCGTGTTCGACACGTCCGTGCAGGTGGTCGAGGGGCCTTCCGGTCCCCTCGCCGTCTACTACTGACGCTCAGAGCTCGACGCCGTGGTCCTCGTCGTTGACGCCGGCGTTGCGGCCCCGGCGCGATTCGTAGCCGATGAACCAGCCGAGCCAGACGATCGCGGCGAGCAGGATGCCGAGCCAGACGTTCTGGAAGATCAGGCCGATCACGACACCGAGGATGAGAAGACCGGCGGTGACGGAGAAGCGGAGTGCGTTGCGCGACATGGGCTCAGCCTAAAGGCGATTCGCCTGCCCCGGCAGGTCAGCGAGTGCGGTGGTCTTCGGGAGAGAGTCGTGGCCCTCGTCGGGGCTCGCTGACTCTGCTCGCGAAGATGAGGCGGATCACGCGCTGGCGGTGGCCGGCCCAGGGGGCGAGCAGCTCGAGCATCCCGTCGTCATCGGTCCGGTGGCCGGTGAGGGCATACCCCACCTGATGTGCGAGGTGATAGTCGCCGACGCTCACTGCGTCCGGATCGCCGAGTGCCCGGATTCTCGTCTCGGCCGAGGTCCACACACCCACGCCGGGGAAGCTCGTCAGCACCCGGTCACGTTCGTCGCCGGCGGGTGCGGCCAGAAGCGCGCGGGAGATGCTGTCTGCCCGCTCGGCGACTCGCACGACGGTCTTCGACTGCGGCGGCTGCACCGCGACCCGATGCCAGTCCCACGAGGGGATGCGACGCCACTGATCGGCGGTCGGGGCGGCGTACATCGGCCGCGGGGTCGGACCGGGAGCGCGCTCGCCGAACTTCGTCACGAGCAGCCTCCAGGCGCGGAAGGCCTCCAGACCGGTCACCTTCTGCTCGATGATGGCGCAGGCGAGAGCATCGAAGACCACGCCGGTGCGAGCCAGGCGGATGCCGGGCGCACGGCGGGCGACCTCGGAGATCAGCGGATGGTGCGAGGGATCGAAACCCGACGGGTCGTCTTCGGCGCCGCACAGGTCGGGCACGGTGTTGAGCGCGTGCTCGGCACCGCGGCCCCACGCGGTGGCCCTGATCTCTCCGTTCTGCGCGCGCAGCGCCAGTGTCGCAGCGCCCAGCGGAGTGCGAAGAGTGCGCCAGACCACCGGACCGTCGAAGACCATGGTCGGATCGCCGGGGCCCCGTCGCAGCATGCCGACCGTCGAGCGGAGATCGACGGGTGCGGCGGGCCGATACACGGTCTCGCGCGGTGCGCTGGGCGAAGCCGCGTCGGCGGCTCCGGCATCCGCGGTCAGGGTCATGCGCCCCACGATACGTGGCGGGGCTGACACTCGGGTCAGAAGCGGTCGGGCGAGGGGGTGCCGTGGCCGTAGCGGATGACGACGTCGGCGTGACGGTCGAAGCGGTAGCCGATGCCACGCACCGTGCGGACGATGTCCTCGTAGCGGCCGAGCTTCGCACGCAGACGACGCACGTGCACGTCGATGGTGCGCTCGCCAGGGGTCTCGTCGTCCTGTGCCTGCCACAGTGCGCCCACGAGCTCGCTGCGCTCGATCGTGCGTCCTTCGCGGAGCACGAGGTACTGCAGCAGCTCGAACTCCTTGTAGGTGAAGGCTGCGGACTCTCCGTCGATCAGCACCCGCTTGCGCGAGATGTCGACGACGACGCCACCCTCTTCGTCGGTGGTCTCTTCTTCTGCCGCGGCCTTGGTGCGCGCGATGGCACCGGGCTCGTGCAGCGCGAGGCGGACGACGTCGAGGTCGCGGCCCCCCGAGCCGTGCGGGGCGAGCGCGACGGTGGCGTGCGTCTCCGCGCCGGGAGCGAGCTCGGCGAGAGTGCGGCGCAGCGCGTCGACGAGGAGCGGGAGGCTGACCCCGGCTTCGGCGGCCTTGATCTCGTCGAGACCGACGTAGAGGGCGAAGCCGCGGGGCGAGCGGACGGCGGGAAGATCGGCATCGAGCGGGGCTGCCGCGGGCGCCGGAGCGGCGGTACGGATGGCGGCGGTGGCGGCGGGACGCTCGAGAAGTGCGGTGTTCGACATGATGATGAAGTCCTCAGGACGTGAGCCGGGAAGGGGCTCTGATGCGTTGCATGAATGACCGGGCGAGCCGGAAGAGCGAGCAAAGGGTGGATGCTCGATGACCAATACCTCGCAGATCGCGAGAAGTCAGGTCAGACGGAGTGGCTGTTCGTTCAGCGACACATTCGGCAACACATGCCAACGCGACCGGGCATCATCATCCCGGCAGTCCTGTTCGCCTCCTGGGCGGACAAAGGGCTTGCGTTGGTAGTCATGGGGGGATTATGTCGGAAGAAGTCCGGGCGTGTCAAAACGGCCGACCGCGGTGGGGGCGGGCGTAACGTGGAGAGATGACCATTTCGACCCTCGCCGCAGGCTTCCTCCTCACCGACGAGAAGGACGCATCGCGCTACACGTTGACGAGAGACGGGCAGCTCGTGAGCGTGCTCGACTACCGCGACGACGGACACACGATCGCCCTGACGAGAGCCTTCACGATCCCCACTTTCCGCGGCCACGGCTATGCGGGAGTCGTCGTCGAGGGCGCTGTCGCCGACATCGAGGAACGCGGAGATCGCAAGGTGGATGCGGTGTGCTGGTACGTCTCCGACTGGTTCCAGGCACACCCGGAGCACGCGGCTCTGCTGCGCTCGCGCTGACGCATGGTCGTGTGACGCTGTGTTACACGGTGGTGCCCTGACAGGATGAAGTCATGAAACTCGCAGAGGCACTCACGGCCCGCGCAGACCTGCAGCGTCGCATAGAGCAGCTGCGCGCGCGCATCACGGCGAACGCCAGGTACCAGGAGGGCGAGGAGCCCGCGGAGGATGCTGCCGCCCTGATCGTCCAGGCGGATGCCGATCTGCTTCTGCTCCGCGACCTGATCAGGCGGATCAACGCGACGAACTCGCGTCTGGATCTGGGGACTGACGGCACCATGACCGACGCCCTCGCCACCCGTGACGTGCTCCGGCTGCAACACTCGCTGCTTGCGGATGCCGCCGCCGCGGCATCCGGAGCGAACGACCAGTTCCTGCGTCAGATGCGGTCGGAGCTGCGTCAGATCTCCGCACTTCCCGTCGCCGAGCTGCGCGCCCGCGCGGATGCCGTCGCACAGCAGCTGAGGGAACTCGACAATCGGATCCAGCAGGCGAACTGGCTCCACGACCTGGAGGACTAGAGCGGAAGTCGGTAGTCACGACGAGGCGGGCACACCCCCAGCCGGAGGGGCAATTCCGGCTCATGTTGGGCGGAGGGCAGCCCGGATTCGCATCGCGCAGCCCCGCACGCCGCACATGTGAACGCGCATCGCGCATCTCGCATCACCACGTGTCGATCATCGTGACGAGGGTGGGTCAGGGGACCTTCCGCTCGTGATCCCATGGCCTCATCTCGGGTATGATTGATGTTCTGCTCAGCCCCGTCGGCTGAGGTGGTCAGGCGCTCACGAAGCGCGCTGGTCCGAGGCTCGAAACCTCCGGCATCGTTCCCGACACCGGAGGTTCTTCCATGTCATCGTCCCTGCGCGCCCGCCCCCAGACCCGGTGGTGGGCGCTCGTCGTCATCTCTCTCACGCAGCTGATCGTCGTTCTCGACGGCACGATCGTGAGCATCGCCCTGCCCCAGGCCCAGGCGTCCTTGGGCCTGAGCGACGGCCAGCGTCAGTGGGTCGTCACGGCCTACGCCCTGGCCTTCGGCGCACTGCTCCTGCTCGGTGGTCGCATCGCCGACTACGTCGGGCGCAAGCGCGTCTTCATGATCGGAATGGTGGGCTTCGGCGCCGCATCCCTCTACGGCGGCCTCGCGCAGTCGGGGTGGGAGCTCATCCTCGCCCGCGGCCTGCAGGGCGTCTTCGCCGCACTTCTCGCTCCGGCGGCTCTCGCGCTGCTCACCGTGACCTTCCCCTCGGGGCGGGAGCGCAACACGGCCTTCGCCGTCTTCGGGACGGTCGCGGGAACCGGTGCGGCGGTCGGCCTGCTGCTGGGTGGATTCCTCACCGAGTTCGCCGACTGGCGCTGGTGCCTGCTGGTCAATCTGTTCTTCGTCGCGGTCGGCCTCGTCGGCGGAGCGCTCTTCCTCACCGAGAGCAAAGCCGAGGGCGACAACCGGTACGACGTCTGGGGCGCGCTCACCGTGACTCTCGGCCTCGGATCTCTCGTCTACGGTTTCAGCCTCGCCGAGAACGGCTGGGGCGACCCGCTGACCATCACGTTCCTCGCTCTGGGTGTCGTGCTGCTCGCGGTGTTCGTGTGGGTCGAGAGCCGCGTAGCCCAGCCGCTGCTGCCTCTGCGAGTGGTGGCGGATCGAGTGCGAGGGGGAGCGTTCCTCATCCAGGGCGTGGCCGGCGCGATCATGATCGGCGCCACCCTGTATCTCACCTTCCACCTTCAGTTCGTGCTCGGGATGGGCGCGCTGCCCGCGGGGGCCGCGACTCTGCCGCTCCCGATCGCGACGATGATCATCGCTCCCATCGCGACCAAGCTCCTCACGGTGATCGGGCCGCGGCCGATGATGATCGTCGGGCCGCTCATCGCGGCGGCCGGTCTGTTCCTCCTCTCCGGGATCACTCCGGATGGCGCCTACATCGTGCAGATCGCGCCGGCGCTCGTGCTTCTCGGCATCGGAATGGGCTTCGTGTTCATCCCACTGCAGAACCTGGCCCTCACCGGTGTCGCACCGCACGACGCGGGCATCGCGTCGGCCGTCGCCAACTCGTCGATGCAGATCGGCGGATCGATCGGGCTCTCCGTATTCACGGCCGTGTACGCGGCGTCGGTGAGCGGGCATGCGCAGACCGAGCTCTCCCCGTCGCAGCTGACGGACGCCTACGGCTGGGTGTTCATCGTCGCGTCGATCCTCATGGTCGGCGCTGCCGTGATCGCCGCCGTCATGGTGCGCGGCACGAAGGACGAGCTGATGCCGTCGCAGCCGGGGCTCGCCGTCGGCGCGCACTGAGACGCTCGCGGCATCCGTTCCGCCCGGAATCCCAAGAATTCCGGGCCCATGAACGGATGCCGCGGCACGCCTGGGGCTGAATGTCGGTGGGGGTTCGTAGCGTGTGAGTATGCGAATCCTGCACACCTCCGACTGGCACATCGGCCGCACCTTCCATGGCAACTCGACCATGGACGCGCTGGCCGAGGTTCTCGGAGCGCTCACCGTGCAGGTTCGGGAGAACGCGGTCGACGTCGTCATCGTCGCCGGAGACGTCTTCGATTCGGCGACACCGGCCGGCCCCGCGTACACGCTTCTCGGTGACGTGCTCGTCGCGCTGCATGAGACCGGCGCCCGCGTGATCGTCACGAGCGGCAACCACGACTCCGCCGCACGTCTCGGGTTCCAGGCGCGGCTGCTCCGCGACGGAATCCACGTGCTGACCGATCCGCTCTCGATCGGCACGCCGGTGACGCTGACCGACGCTGACGGCCCGGTGCACTTCTACGGCATCCCGTACCTCGAGCCGGCCATCGTGAGGCAGCACTGGACCGGGGCCGATCTGCGCACCCAGGCGCAGACCCTCGCCCATGCGATGGATCTCGTCAGGGTGGGGATGCAGGCTCACCCTGGGCGATCCGTCGCGATCGCGCACTGCTTCTCGGCGGGAGTCGATGCGACCATCGGCCTCGAGCGCGAGGTCCGCCAGGGGGGTCTCGACGTCGTGCCGCTTTCGGTCTTCGACGGCCCGGACTACGTCGCCCTCGGGCACATCCACGGGCGCCAGCAGATCAGCGAGCGGGTGCGCTATTCGGGCGCTCCGCTGCACTACAGCTTCGGCGAGCAGAGCAAGCCGCGCGGTTCGTGGGTGGTCGACCTCGATGCCACGGGACTCGCCTCGGTCGAGTGGCTCGATCTGCCCGTCCCTCGCCGCCTGGTCACCCTCACGGGCACCCTCGACGAGATCCTGTCTCCCGAGAACATCGCGGCGCACGCTGACGACTGGGTCTGCGCGGTGTACACCGACGCGCTCGCCCAGACCGAGCCGATGCGCCGCCTCCGCGAGCGCTACCCGCACTGCGCGATGGTGCAGCATCAGCCGTCAGACACCTCCGCGGCGGTCGAGCGCTCTTATGTCGATCGGCTGCGCGGGGCGGTCAGCGACCCCGAGCGCATCGAGGCCTTCCTCGAGCACGTCCGCGCTGGCCATGGTGCGACTGAGCGCGAGAGCGAGCTGATCCGCGAGGTCCTCGACGACCGCGTCCGCGCCGAAGCCCTCATCTAGTCCGGTGGCGACTCGATCTAATCCGATGACGACTCGGTCTAGTCCGGTGACCATTCGTCGCGATGACGCGCCGACAGTGAAGAAGGCGCTCTGATGCAGCTGCACCGCCTGGAGGTCGAGGGATTCGGCCCGTTCCGTGAGCGGCAGACCGTCGACTTCGATGCGTTCGCCGACGACGGGATCTTCCTGATCGCCGGTCGCACAGGTGCCGGCAAGTCGAGCATCCTCGACGCCGTCTGCTTCGGTCTCTACGGCGGAGTCCCGCGCTACGAGGGCGGCGAGAAGCGGCTGCGCAGCGACCACTGCGAGCCCGACGACGTGACCGAGGTCGTGGTGGAGTTCAGCACTCCGGCAGGTCGATACCGCGTCAGGCGTTCGCCCGAATACGAGCGCCCCAAGAAGCGCGGCGGCGGCATGACCGTGCAGCCTGCGGCCGTGCAGCTCGACACGATGGTCGGCGGCGAATGGATCGGTCTCGCCGCGAAAGAGCGCGAGGCCGCCTACGAGCTCGACGAGATCCTGCAGCTCAGTCGCGAGCAGTTCCTGCAGGTGATCCTGCTCGCGCAGAATCGGTTCTCGGAGTTCCTGCTGGCGGGGAGCAAAGAGCGACAGTCGCTGCTGCGGCGGCTGTTCGGCACCGAGCGGTTCGAAGACGTGCAGGCGCGGTTCGATGAACGACGCAAGGCTGCGGAGCAGTCTCTCGGCGCACGTCTCGCAACGGTGTCAGCCCGTCTCGATGAAGGCGAGAGGCTCGTCAGCAACGCCGACCTCGGGCACGACGGCGAGGGGCAGGGAGAAGACAGAGGCGCAGGCGAGGCGGAGCCTGTCGCGGTGACGACCGAGGAGCGCCTCGACGGTCTGCGTCGTGCGAAAGCTCGTGCCGACTACCGCGCGGAACGTCGAGCGGCGGAGCGCCTCGAGGCCGAGAAGCAATCCGACGCCGCAGATGCCGCGCTCGCGATCGCGCGCGAAGAGCAGCGGGCGCAGGTCGAGCGGGATCGGGCCAGGGTCGCGCTCGCACGTCTCGAGGCCGATGAGCCGCACATCCATGCTGCGCGCAGAGAACTGCAGAACGCCAGAGCTGCGGAACTGCTGCGGGGCCCGATCGCGGCCGCGACATCGGCGGCATCGGCGCTCGACGCGGCCCTCGAGGCCGAGACGCGAGCACGAGCGGCCTGGGAGGCGCACGGCATCGTCGCGGACGATCTCGCGGAATGGGCGGCCGAGCGCACGGCGCAGACCGGTGCGTGGCAGCGTGCGGCAGAGCTGGAACGCTCCGCGTCAGCACTCGATGACGAGCTCGCCGCGGCCTCCGATGCGGTGGCGGCGGCGACCACGCGCATCGACGCGGCAGAGGCCGATCGTGTCGCGCTTCCCGCACAGCTCGAACAGCTCACACTCGCGCGCGACGCGGTGAGGCAACTCGCTGATCGTGCCGGAGACCTGGCCGCAGCACGAGATGCGGCCGCAGCGCGGCATGCGGCGGCGCTCGAGGCGGTCCGTCTCGGCGCCGCTCATGCCGACGCCGAACGGCAGCTCGCTGACGCCAGCGCCGCGCTCGCCGCTGCTCAGACCGCGCTCGCTCAGCTCAGACAGCGTCGACTCGACGGATTCGCGGGGGAGTTGGCGACGTCGCTGCACGACGGTGAGGCGTGCCCGGTATGCGGATCGCACGAGCACCCGGCTCCCGCCGTGCATGCTGATCCCGTCTCGGCGGATGACGTCGACGAGGCTGAAGCCGCACGTGACGTCATCGCTCAGCGTGAGCGAGACGCGGCAGAGCTGACATCCTCCCTGCGCGCCGACCTCGCCGCGGCCGTCACCCGCGCAGACGGTCGAGAGGTCGACGAGGCTGTCGCAGAGCTGGACGCCGCGACAGCGGCGCATGCACAGAGCACAGACGCATCCGATCAGCTGACTGCGCTCGAGCAGCAGCGCGAAGCTCTGCTCGAGCGCATCCGTCGCCTCGACGGCGACCGCGAACGTGATTCCACGGCGCTGGCCGCGGCGCGTGAGACGCACTCGCTCGTGGCGCAGCGGGTCGCCGATACGCGGCAGGCGATCGCCGAAGCGAGAGGACACTACGAGTCCGTGGCCGCGAGGGTCACAGCGACGCGCGTCGAGGTCCAGGCCGCTCTGGCACTCGTCGAGGCCGCCGCAGAGCGGGCACGCAGGGCTGAGGCGGCGACAGCTGCGAGGGCCGAACAGGATGCGGCGCTGGAAGCATCCGAGTTCGATGGTGTCGCAGCTGTCGAGCTGTCACTGCGCACCGCCGCCGCGCAGGCGGCTCTCGAGAGCCGAGTCACGCAGCACACCGTCCAGCGTGAGAAGGAGCGCGCGATCCTCCTCGACCTCGAGCTCCGCACACTCCCGGAAGAGACGATCGATCTCGGTCCTGCCGAGCAGCTGTCCCTCACCGCGCGGCAGCGCTGGTCCGCCGCGGTCGACGAGGCGGGGCGGGCGGCAGGCGTGTCAGACCAGCTCGCCGCGGTCATCGAGGCTGCGGCTTCAGAGCATGCCCGCATCGCAGACGACGCAGCCGATTACGAGGTTCTGCGAGGACTCGCCGACACGATCGCCGGGCGAGGGGCGAATGCCCGCAAGATGACGCTCGAGACGTTCGTCCTCGCCGCCGAACTCGAAGAGATCGTCGACGCGGCGAACCGCCGACTCAGCGACATGTCGACGGGGCGCTATCAGCTGCGTCATTCGGATGCGCTCGCCGCCCGCGGAGCTGCGTCAGGGCTCGGCATCGTCGTCTTCGACGCATTCACCGGCCAGACCAGGCCCGCGCAGTCGCTGTCGGGAGGCGAGACCTTCCTGAGCTCCCTCGCCCTCGCTCTCGGACTCGCCGAGGTGGTCACGGCACGGGCCGGCGGCATCCGTCTCGACACCCTGTTCATCGACGAGGGGTTCGGCTCGCTCGACGGCGACACTCTTGACGTCGCCATGCGCACGCTCGACGAACTGCGCCAGGGCGGCCGCACCGTGGGCGTCATCAGCCACGTCGAGGCGATGCAGGAGCAGATCCCCGCGCAGCTCCGGGTGCGTGCGACGTCGAGCGGTCCGAGTGTGATCGAAGCGCGCTGAGACTCAGCGCGTCCCCTCGCCGGAGGAGCGGGCTCAGAAGACGCCCGTTCTCAGACGCCGTACTCCCGGCGGATCACTTCGCGCAGCTGCACACTGCACCGCGCGATCGCCTCGCGGAAGTCGACGAGCGCGCCATCCTCAGCCCGGTCGGAGATCGCGCGGAACGCGCGGATCGGCACCCCGAACTGCTCGGCGACCCAGATGTACGCATAGGTCTCCATGTCGACCAGACCAGCGCCCGACGGTCGGATGACGGCGGTGATCCCGGCATCGCCGACGAAGCTGTCACCGGTCGCGATCAGCACGCCCTCGCGGCCGGTGGACACGCGCGCGGGCAGCGACACGTGCTGCCCTGCGACACCGTCGAGGTCGAACACGTCGTGCTGCAGTGCGCTGCCGATCTCGTGCACGGTCGCCTCGAGTTCAGGGTCGATGCCGCCGGCCGTCCCGACGACCACCACCTCGGAGTACTCCTTGGCGTCGAGCGCACGGGTGAGGGCGAACACGGCCTGCATCTTGCCCTCGCCGGTGACGAGCTGGTCGAATCCCTCGAGCTCGTCCGGGAACGCGTCGAGTTCGGAGGCCATTGCTGCGACGAGAAGTTTCACTCCGCCATCCTGCCAGGTGGATCGGTCGCCGCGAAGTCGCGAGAGTGCGACCGGCGTCATCTCGATGTAACACTGGAGGAGGATACTGGCGTCGGGCAGACCGGAGGAACACATGACCCTGCAGCAGCAGATCTCTGAAGCGCTCGGCGTGAAAGCCGAGATCGACCCCGAGATCGAGGTGGAGCGCCGCGTGGCATTCCTCGTCGACTACCTGCGCACGACCGGGGCGAAGGGCTTCGTGCTCGGGATCTCCGGCGGTCAGGACTCGACACTCGCGGGGCGGCTCGCCCAGCTCGCGGTCGAACGCGTTCGCGCCGAGGGTGGAGAGGCGAAGTTCCTCGCTGTGCGCCTGCCGTACCGGGTGCAGAAGGACGCGGCGGATGCCGAGGCCGCGCTCGAGTTCATCGCACCCGACTCCTCGGTCGAGGTGAACATCCAGAACGGCGTCGACGGCGTCGAGGAGGACATCGAGTTCGCCGTCACGAGCGACATCAGCGACTTCAACCGCGGCAACATCAAGGCGCGTGTGCGCATGGTGACGCAGTACGCGCTCGCCGGGCACGACGGGCTCATCGTCATCGGCACCGACCACGCGGCCGAGGCGGTCACGGGCTTCTACACGAAGTTCGGCGACGGCGCAGCCGACATCCTTCCCCTCTCGGGTCTCAGCAAGCGACAGGGTCGCTCGCTGCTGCTGCTGCTCGGCGCGCCGGACCGTCTCGCCTTCAAGGTGCCGACGGCCGACCTGCTCGACGGCCAGCCCGGTCGTGCAGACGAAGACGAGCTGGGGCTCACGTACGAGCAGATCGACGACTTCCTCGAAGGGCGAGAGGTCGACCCCGACGTCGCCGGGCGCATCGAATCCCGATACCTCGCCACGCAGCACAAGCGTCATCTTCCGGTGACCCCGGACGACACATGGTGGCGCTGACACGTCTCTCGGCGTGATCCCGTGTCGGATGCCGCGGCTAGTGTCGAAGCATCCGAGGGAACGGGAGAATCGTGCGGATCGACACTCAGGCGCAGCGCGTCATCTGGAGCGCCAGCGACCTCAAGGCGGCCGCCGAATGCGAGTTCGCCTGGTGTCGCGCGATCGATGCGAAGCTGGGCCGCGTCCCGGTCGTCGAAGAGCCTGAAGACGCGACTCTCGCCAGGGCCGCGCTGCTCGGAGACGTCCACGAGCAGAACGTCCTCGCTCGCTACGTAGACGACCTCGGCAGCGACCGGGTGCACCGGGTCGAGAAGGTGTCGTCGATCGACGCCGCGGCGCTCGCGGCTGCCGTCGACGAGACGGTGCGCGCACTCGGATCCGATGCCCTGATCGTGTTCCAGGCGGCCTTCGCCACGCCCGAGTTCGTCGGGTTCGCCGACTTCCTCAAGCGCGACGACGACGGACGCTGGCGGGTGCAGGACTCCAAGCTCGCCCGCAAGGCGCGGGTCACTGCCCTCATGCAGCTCGCGGCATATGTCGATCAGCTCGACCGGCTGGGGATTCCCCGATCCGACGAGGTCGACCTCATCCTCGGCGACGGAACACTGAGCACCCACTCCGTCGACGACCTCCTTCCGCTGTTCCAGGTGCGTCGGGCGCGCCTGCGCGCGCTCATCGCCGATCGTCGAGTCGACGAAGGTTCCGCCGGCGCCCCGCTGGCATGGGGCGACGACCGCGGAGACCTCGAGATCGTGGCCTGCGGGCGATGCGCGACGTGTGAGGAGCAGGTGATCGCACATCGCGACCTGCTGATGGTCGCGCGCATGCGGCCCGTGCAGCGCGCGCGGCTGCGGGCGGCCGGGATCGAGACCATCGACGCTCTGGCCGACGCCACCACGCCCCCTGACGGCATGAACACCGACACGTTCGAGACGCTGCGGGCGCAGGCGCGGCTGCAGATCCGCGCGGATGCCGAGGGCGCGCCGACCTATGACGTGCACTACGCCGCGGCGATCCACACCCTGCCAGTGCCGAGCCACGGCGACATCTTCTTCGACTTCGAGGGTGATCCGCTCTACACCGAGCCGGCGCCTGACGGCGAGGCCCATTGGGGGATCGACTACCTCTTCGGGTGGGTCGACAACGCCGACCAGTACACGGCGCTGTGGGCCCACGACTTCGCGGCGGAGCGAGAGGCGTTCGAGCGATTCCTCGACTTCGTGAAGGTGCGCCGAGCCGCGCACCCCGGCATGCACATCTATCACTACGCGCCATACGAGACCTCGCACCTGGTCGCTATGGCGGCGCGCCACGGCGTGCGCGAGGGCGAGATCGACCGCCTGTTGCGCGAGGGCGTGTTCGTCGACCTGTATCCGCTGGTGCTGCGCACCGTGCGCGTGGGCTCGAGGTCGTACTCGATCAAGAAGCTCGAGCCGCTCTACATGGGCGAGGACGTGCGCACCAGCGACGTTCAGAAGGGCGACGACTCGATCGTGCAGTACGTGGCGGCCCGCGAGTTCGCTGCCGCGGGCGAGCAGGAGGAGGCCGATGCGGTCTTCGCCGACCTCGCCGACTACAACCGCTACGACTGCGTGTCGACGAGGCGCCTTCGCAACTGGCTGATCGACATCGCCCGCAAGGAAGGGGTGAACCCCGCCCCGCCCGACGCGGCCGACGAAGTGATCTACGAGCCGTCGCAGCGGTCGGTGGCGCTCCTCGCCGACGCGGAGCAGGCCGTCGCGGCGGGCGGCGACGGGCAGGTGCATCGCATCGCCGCAGCCGCCATCGACTACTTCCCTCGCGAGGCGAAGAGCTTCTGGGTGTCGCACTTCCAGCGGCTGCGCGAGCCCGTCACGATGTGGGACGGCACTCGCGATGTCGTGCGCGTCGACAGCATGTCGTCGACCCTGCAGCGCGACTGGAGCGTCGGCGAGGGGCGCCGGGTGATGTCGCGTGACATCGAGATCCGCGGCGAGGTCTCACCCGGCACGACTCTCGGAGCGGGGGCGCAGCCGTTCGCGCTCTATCCCGTGCCGGCTCCCTTCGATACCGAGGCTCCGTCGCGCGCGGTGCATGTTCCGCACACCGTCACGGTCACCGAGGTGCTCGACGACGGCTATCTGATCACCGAGACGGCGATCCAGGGACAGACCTGGGACGAACTGCCTCTCGCTCTCACCCCGGCGGCGCCGCCACGCGTCGTGTCGCTGCAGGGCGCGATCGATGAATGGGCCGACACGGTCCATGCGGCAGCACCCGGCTTCCCTTCCGATGCGGCCACCGACATCCTGCGACGGATCCCGCCGCGGACACTCTCTGGCAGCACTCTGCCCGCGAGTGACGGTGACACGATCGATGCGATCGTGCGCGCGGTCCTCGATCTCGACCGCAGCTACCTCGCCGTGCAAGGCCCTCCGGGCACGGGCAAGACCTACACGGGCTCCCAGGTGATCGCGCGTCTGGTGAAGGAGCACGGCTTCACAATCGGCGTCGTCGCGCAATCGCATGCCATCATCGAGAATCTGCTCGAGCGCGTGGTGGCCGACGGCGTTCCTGCGGCGCAGGTCGCCAAAGCACCGAAAGACCCGTCGACCGACCCGACGTACACCGTGATTCCCAAGAACGGCATGGCCTCGTTCCTCGGCGAGCATGCCGAGCACGGCGCCGTGGTGGGCGGAACGGCCTGGGACTTCAGCAACACCGCACGGGTGGAGCGCGGGGGCCTCGACCTCCTCGTGGTCGATGAGGCGGGGCAGTTCTCCCTCGCCTCCACGATCGCCGTCGCCGCGGGGGCCCAACGTCTGCTGCTGCTCGGCGACCCGCAGCAGCTTCCCCAGGTCAGCCAGGGGGCGCACCCCGAGCCCGTCGACACCTCGGCGCTCGGATGGGTCATGGAGGGCGATGCGGTGGTCCGACCCGACTACGGCTATTTCCTGGCACGCTCTTGGCGCATGCATCCGCAGCTCGCCGCGCCGGTATCGAAGCTCGCATACGCCGGCCAGCTCGCGTCGGCTCCCGGCACCGAGCGGCGTGCGCTCGAAGGCATCGATCCCGGTCTGCACATCGTCCCGCTCCGCCACCGCGGCAACGCCACGCAGTCGCCGGAGGAGGCGCACGAAGTGGTGGCGCTCGTCCGAGACCTCGTCGGACGCGCATTCACCGACAACGATGCCGAGGCCACGGTCCGCCCGCTCGCGCAGCGCGACATCATCGTCGTCGCACCCTACAACGCACAGCGTCAGACCGTGCACGACGCGCTCGCCGAAGCAGGCTTCCCCGACGTCCCGGTCGGCACGGTCGACAACTTCCAGGGCAAGGAGGCGGTGGTCTCGATCACATCCCTCGCGGCATCCAGCGGGCGCGATGCCCCACGGGGTCCCGAGTTCCTGCTGCTGCAGAACCGACTGAACGTGGCGATCTCGAGAGCGCAGGTCGCGGCGTATCTGGTCCATTCGCCGGCACTGCTCGACGACCTTCCGCGCACTCCGGAGGGGGTCGCTCGGATGAGCGCCTTCGCGCGTCTCGTCGGTGCGGCCAGCTGAGCAAGAGCGAACCCAGGGCGAGGAACGATCATCATGCACACGACAGACGACATCCTGCGCGCCTCGGCGGCGTGGGTGTGGTTCCCCCGCGACAGCGAGCACGAGAAGACGGAGCTGCAGCTGGTGCGGTACCCCGAGCGTTTCGGTGGTGGGGTGCGTGGATCGCAGGTCGACTCGGATGCGGATGCGGCGGCCGTACTCGACCATGCCGTCGACCGCACCAGGGCCTGGGGGGAGCGCGAGCTGCGCTTCTGGACCAACCCGTCGGATCGTCCCGACCTCGAAGCCGAGCTGCGCCGACGCGGAGCCGAGCACATCGGCACGGTCGCAGTGTTCGCCTGTCAGATCGACGACGCGTCGATCGACTTCCCGCCTGAGGCCACCGCAGAGGTCGTCCGCACACTCGAACAGGTGCGCGAGGTCGACGCCATCAACGTGCCGGTGTGGCAGCAGCAGCCGCTCGATGAAGAAGGGCTCCGGGTCGAACTCGCAGAGATCACGTCGACCCTCGACGCGGGCACGCACGCGCGGGTGCTCGCGCGTCTCGACGGTCGGGCCGTCAGCACCGGCGGGTGCACGATCGTCGAGGGGTTCGCCCGCCTGTGGGGTGCCGCCACGCTCGAGCACGCGCGGGGGAGAGGCGCCTACCGGGCGGTCCTCGCCGAGCGACTGCGTGTGAGCGCATCACTCGGGGCGAAGACGGCGCTCGTCAAAGGACGCACCGCGACGTCCGCGCCGATCCTCGAGAGGGCCGGTTTCACATTCCACGGAGACGAGCGCGGCTACCGCCTGGCGGTCTGACTCGCGCTGACGGGATCGGCGCAGCAGGTGGGCGGTCAAGAACCCGCCGCGGGAGCCGCAGCGCTCAGGCGCCGAGCTCCTCCCGGACTATTCGCGCTCCTGCCGTGAGTGCGCTCAGCTTGTCGAGCGCGACGTGCCTGGGCAGGGGTGCCATGCCGCAGTTCGAGCTGGGGATGAGCAGCTCTGCGTCGACGAACTCGAGCGCGCGGCGCAGGGTGTCGGCGACTTCTTCTGCAGTCTCGATCTTCTCGCTCGCCACATCGATCGCCCCGAGCATGACCTTCTTGCCGCGGATGAGCTCGATGAGGTCCATGGGCACGTGCGAGTGGTGGCTCTCGAGCGAGACGATGTCGATGCTGGACTGCTGCAGAAGCGGGAACGACTCCTCGTATTGCCGCCACTCCGCCCCGAGGGTCGCCTTCCAGTCGTTGTTCGCCTTGATTCCGTAGCCGTAGCAGATGTGCACAGCCGTCTCGGCGTTCAGCCCTTCGACTGCCCGCTCGAGGGCCGCGATGCCCCAGTCCTTCATCTCGTCGAAGAAGACGTTGAACGCGGGCTCGTCGAACTGGATGATGTCCACTCCCGCTGCCTCGAGCTCCTTCGCCTCCTGATTGAGGATCGTCGCGAACTCCCACGCCAGCGTCTCGCGGCTGCGATAGTGGCGGTCGGCCAGGGTGTCGATCATCGTCATCGGGCCGGGCAGCGCCCATTTGATCGGCTGATCGGTCTGCTGGCGCAGAAACGCGGCGTCGTCCACGAACACGGGCTTGCGGCGGCTCACCGCGCCCACCACCGAGGGCACGCTCGCGTCATAGCGGTCGCGGATGCGCACCGTCTCACGCTTCTCGAAATCGACACCGTCGAGATGCTCGATGAAGGTGGTGACGAAGTGCTGTCGGGTCTGCTCCCCGTCGCTGATGATGTCGATGCCGCGCCGACGCTGTTCGTGCACGGCGGCGCGCAGCGCATCGTGCTTGCCCTCGGTGAGTGCATCGCCCTGCAGCTCCCACGGCGACCAGAGCACCTCCGGCCTGGCGAGCCACGCAGGCTTCGGCAGGCTTCCCACGATCGAGGTGGGCAGCAGCGGTCTCACGATCTTCGACTCCTCGGCGGTCATCGGACCGGAGCGGGGAGGACCGGAGCGGAGTAAGAGGGAGCCGGGTAGGCGGCGGCCCACTGATCCAGCACGCGCCGATGCGGCGTGACGAAGTGCTCGTCCGCGTAGCGTCCCTGTGCGACCGCGAGCTGGCTGCGCTCTTCACGGTCGTACGTGATCTCCGTCTGCCGGTAGTCCTCATGCGCGAGGCTCGGACGGTAGACGCTCTCGGCGGGCGTGTTCGCGTTGTAGATCTCGGGCCGGTAGATCTTCTGGAACGTCTCCATCGTGCTGATCGTGCCGATGAGCTGCAGATCGGAGTAGTCGCTCAGGAGATCGCCGCGGAAGTAGAAGGCGAGCGGGGCGGCGCTGCCGCGCGGCATGAAGTACCGCACCTGCAGGCCCATCTTCCCGAAGTACTCGTCGGTGAGCGAGAAGGAGTCCTGAACGTACTCGATGCCGAGCACGGGATGGACGTTGCCGGTGCGGCGGTACGTCCTGCTCGTCGAGACGCTGATGCAGATGACCGGCAGCGTCGGGAACCGCTCCTGATACGCGTCGGACTCGAGGAAGTGCTGGAAGAGCTTGCCGTGCAGCACACCGAAGTCGTCGGGAGTCGTGAACCCGGTCGTGGCCGCGTTCGCCGCGGGCAGGACGACGCTGAAATCGTAGTCGCGGAGGTACGAAGAGAAGTTGTTCCCGACGATGCCCTGGTGGCGTTCGCCGGTCAGTCGGTCGACGATGTGGACGTCGAGCACCTCGAGAACGGGGAATTCCTCATCTGCGCCGTCGGAGAACCGCAGCTGCACAGAGACGATGTCGAGCTCGACCGAGTAGCGGTCGCCGTCAGGGCCGTCGCCGAGCGCGAGATCGTTGAACCGGCGGTCGATCATCGCGAGGGCATTGCGGAGGTTCTGCTGGCGACGCTCACCGCGGGCGAGGTTGGCGAAGTTCGTGGTGATCCGCGAACTGTCCGACGGGGCGTAGTCCTCGTCGAAGCGTGTGGTCGTGATGCTGAACGTGATCTCGTTCGCCATGAGGGGCCAATCCGGGAGATGAGAGGCCGGTTCGGCCTCGCGAAAGCTGTGTTCTCATCGTGCAGCCGCATCGAGGTCATCGGGTAATTCGGGTCCCTTATGCAGTGCTATAGCCTTCTCCTATGCCCAGGCGATCGAGCGGAATCACGCTGCAACAGCTCCAGTACTTCATCGAGGTCGCCGCGGAAGGATCGATCACGGCCGCGGCCGACCTGCTCTATGTCGCCCAGCCCACCATGTCCGCGGCGATGAAAGACCTCGAGAACCGGGTGGGCCGTGCTCTTCTCACCCGCTCGGCTCGCGGGGTCACGCTCACCAGCGACGGCTCGGAGTTCCTGGGGTACGCCAGACAGATCGTCGAACAGGCCGAGCTGCTCGAGCAGCGCTACCTGGGTCGGCCGCCGTCGCGCCGGCTCCTCGGGGTGTCGACACAGCACTATTCGTTCGCGGTCGACGCGTTCGTGCGGATGGTCAAGGGCACGAGCGCGGCCGAGTACGAGTTCTCACTGCGGGAGACCCGCACGTGGGACATCATCGAAGATGTGCGCACCTTGCGCAGCGAACTCGGCATCCTCTTCCGCAACGACTTCAACCGGAACGTCATCGACAAGCTGCTGCGGGACTCGGGTCTCGCTTTCCATCCGCTCTTCGTCGCCGAGCCGCACATCTTCGTCTCGCGCCGCAACGCTCTCGCCTCCCGAGAGCGGGCGACCCTCGACGACCTCGTCGGCCTGCCGCGGCTCACCTTCGATCAGGGAGCGAACAACTCGTTCTACTTCGCCGAGGAGATCCTCTCGACGCTCTCGAGTGCTCGCGAGATCAGGGTGTCCGATCGAGCGACGATCTTCAACCTCATGATCGGACTCGACGGATACACGATCTCCACCGGCATCATCAGCGACGATCTCGATCCCGAGATCGTCGCGGTGCCCCTCGACGTCGACGACCACATCGAGATCGGGTGGGTCGGACGCACCGCCATCCCGCTCACCGAGCAGGCGCAGCGGTATCTCGCCGAGGTGCGCGACGTCGTCGCGGGCTTCGGTGTGGCACTGCTCGGCTAGGGCGAGCGGGTGGTGCGTCAGACGGTGCCGTAGAGCCGATCGCCGGCGTCGCCGAGTCCGGGGACGATGTAGCCCTTCTCGTTGAGACGCTCGTCGAGCGCGCCGAGCACGATCGTCACATCGCGGTCTCCGACGAGAGCCTCGATCGCGGCGAGCCCCTCCGGCGTGCCCAGCAGGCAGATCGCCGTGACATCCTTGGCCCCGCGGTCGAAGAGGAACTGGATGGCGGCGGCCAGCGAGCCACCGGTTGCGAGCATCGGATCGATCGCGAAGCACTGGCGGTCGCTCAGGTCGTCGGGGAGACGCTCGGCGTAGGTGGTCGGCTCGAAGGTCTCCTCATCGCGGACCATTCCGAGGAACCCGACCTCGGCGGTCGGCAGAAGTTTGACGAGCCCCTCGAGCATGCCGAGTCCTGCGCGCAGGATCGGCACCACGATCGGGCGAGGCTCCGAGATCTTCACGCCCATCGTCGTGGTCACCGGAGTGGTGATCTCGATCGGGCTGACCTTCACGTTGCGGGTCGCCTCGTACGCGAGCAGCGTCACGAGTTCTTCGGTCAGCTGGCGGAAGACCGGCGACGGTGTGCGATGGTCGCGCAGCACCGAGAGCTTGTGAGTGACGAGAGGGTGGTCGGCGACGTGGACACGCATGCTTACAGGCTAATGCGCCGGACGCTCGCGTACGACATCGGATGCGCTGGGCGGTTTCTGCGCCTGTCGTAGGCTCGACCCATGACCGCCGCCGACCTCATCGCGATGCGCCGCGCTCTCGAGCTCGCGGCCGAAGCGGCGTCCGCATCGGAGATCCCCGTGGGGGCCGTGGTGCTCGACGCCGAGGGACGCATCATCGCCGAGGGGCGCAACAACCGGGAGGCGACCGGCGATCCGACCGGGCACGCCGAGGTCGAGGCGCTGCGCGCCGCAGCGGCATCCGTCGGCTCCTGGAACCTCGAGGGCCATACCCTCGTCGTCACGCTCGAGCCCTGCGTCATGTGTGCAGGAGCGATCCTGCAGGCGCGAGTCGGCCGGGTCGTCTTCGGAGCCTGGGACGACAAAGCCGGGGCCGCCGGATCGATGTACGACGTGCTGCGCGACAGACGACTGCCCTACCGGGCGGAGGTCATCGGCGGAATCGAAGCGGACGCGGCGACCGCGTTGCTGCGGGACTTCTTCGAGCAACGCCGCTGACGGTCGCGGACGTCGTGCGAGTCAGTCGGAGGACTTGAGCACGAACACGTCGGTCGACGGCTCCGGGTCGAGCGACGGCCGGTACACGTCGGGCTCGATGTAGATGACCCTGGCCGTCGGCACGGCCTCGCGGATGCGAGCCTCGATCGCGTCGATGTCGACCGCTGCCTCGCGCAGCGGCTTGTCGGCGTTGAGGGCGATCTTCGCCGCCACCATCAGCTCGTCGGGTCCGAGGTAGAGCGTCTTCATGTGGATGATCTTCTCGATCTCGTCGCCCGCGTTGATCGCGTCGACGATGCGATCGTGATCGGCCTGCGTCGCTCCCTCGCCTACGAGAAGGCTCTTGGTCTCGACTCCGAGCACGATCGCGATGACCACGAGCAGGATGCCGATCATCAGGGTGCCGAGGGCATCGAAGAGCGGGTTCCCGGTGATCACGGTGAGGCCGACGCCGAGCAGTGCGAAGGTGAGACCGGTCAGTGCTCCGACATCCTCGAGCAGCACGACGGGCAGCTCCGGTGCCTTCGCGCGGCGGACGAACGACACCCACGACTGGCCCTCGTCGCGCACGAGGTTGCTCTCCTTGACGGCCGTGCGCAGCGAGAACGACTCCAGGCCGATCGCGACCACGAGCACGACGAGCGGCAGCCACCACCAGGTCTCGTCGAGTTCGTGCGGGTGGGTGAGCTTGTCGATCGCCTCGTAGATCGCGAACAGGCCACCGACGGAGAACAGGATGATCGACACGACGAACGCGTAGACGTAGCGCTCCCGGCCGTAGCCGAACGGATGCGCTCGGTCGGCCCCGCGCTTCGCCTTGCGTCCGCCCACCATGAGCAGCAGCTGGTTGCCGGAGTCGGCGACCGAGTGGATCGCCTCGGCGAGCATCGACGCGGATCCTGAGAGCGCCCACGCGACGAACTTCGCCAGGGCGATGCCCAGATTCGCCAGGAACGCCGCGAGAATGGCCTTGCCGCCGCCGGATGCACTCATGCGTCGAGTCTAGATCCGCTCGCCCGTGGACGCCCGGTGCGCCCGCCGTAGGATGACGACATGGCTGAAACTCTTCCTGCTCTCGCGTTTCTCGGTGCCGGCTCGATGGGCGGCGCGATCCTCCGAGGCGTCGTCGCATCGGAGATACCCGTCGACGGAGGCATCACCGCGACGAACCGCACGCCCGAGAAGGCAGCGGCCTTCGCCGACCTCGACGGCGTCACGAGCATCGCGCTCTCCGAGACACCGGACGGCAACGCGCAGGCGGTTCAGTCGGCTCGGATCGTCCTTGTCGGCGTGAAGCCGGCGATGGTCCCCGATCTGCTGCGCGAAATCGCTCCCTCACTGCCCGACGACGCGATCGTGGTGAGTCTCGCAGCCGGGGTCACCCTGCAGACCTTCGCCGACAACCTCGGCGCCGACGCGCGTGTCATCCGCTCGATGCCGAACACCCCGTCGACCGTCGGCAAGGGCGTCACCGGCCTCGCTGCGGGGGCCGCCGCATCGGCCGACGACCTCGCCCTCGTGCACCGTCTCTTCGCAACCGTGGGGGCTGTCGTCGAGGTTCCCGAGTCACAGATCGACGCGCTCTCGACCATCTCGGGTTCGGGCCCGGCCTACGTCTACCTGCTCATCGAGGAGCTCACGAAGGCCGCCGTCGGCATGGGCTTCAGCGAGAGCGATGCGCGAGTGATGGTGGAGCAGACCTTCATCGGAGCGACGGCATTGCTCGATGCGTCGGGGGAGGAGCCGTCTGAGCTGCGCCGCCGCGTCACGAGCCCGAAGGGCACCACCGAGCGCGCCGTCGCCGTGCTGCAGGACGCGCACCTGGATCGCACGTTCGCGGATGCCGCCGATGCGG
Source organism: Microbacterium sp. WCS2018Hpa-9 (assembly GCF_031843745.1). Classification (NCBI taxonomy): domain Bacteria; kingdom Bacillati; phylum Actinomycetota; class Actinomycetes; order Micrococcales; family Microbacteriaceae; genus Microbacterium; species Microbacterium sp. WCS2018Hpa-9. Next base: position 127,565 of record NZ_JAVTIY010000004.1, on the reverse strand, counting down.
CGCTCGCTCGAGCCAGAGAGCTCGCGGCCGGAGCCTGACATGCAGCTGCGGTTCTCGGGGGAGATCTGGCATTGGCGCGGGCCGGCGCCGTATCACTTCGTCACTGTGCCGCCCACCGAGAGCGAGATGATCGGCGAGGTCGCGAGCGTCGTCACTTACGGGTGGGGCATGATCCCCGCATCCGTGACGATCGGGCGCACGACCGTGACCACGGCACTGTGGCCGAAAGACGGCGGTTACATCGTGCCGATCAAGAAGGCGCTGCAGGACCGTGAGGGCGTCGGCATCGACGACGTCGTCGAGATCACGCTCGACATCGACGCCTGAGCTCGAGTGGGCTGCCGCTCAGCGGTCGAGCGCGGCGAAGCGCTCGATGTCGCTGTTGGTGCCCGAGACGATGATGAGGTCGTGGTTCGTGACGATCGTGTTCGCCTCGGCGTAGCGGAAGGGCTTGCCTGGACTCTTCACCCCGACGACGGTGACCTTGTACTTGCTGCGCACGCCGGATTCGTTCAGGCCCACGCCGCGGATGAACTTCGGCGGGTACATCTTCGCCAGCACGAAGTCGTCGTCGAAGCGGATGAAGTCGAGCATCCGGCCGGAGACGAGGTGAGCGACGCGCTCGCCGGCTTCGCGCTCGGGGTAGATGACGTGGTTGGCGCCCACGCGGGCGAGGATCTTGCCGTGCGACTGCGAGACGGCCTTGGCCCAGATCTGCGGCACCTTGAGGTCGACGAGGTTCGCCGTGATCAACACGGACGCCTCGATCGACGAGCCGACCGCGACGACGGCGACCTGGAAGTCCTGCGCGCCGATCTGACGCAGGGCGTCGATGTTCTTGGCGTCGGCCTGCACGGTGTGCGTGACGCGGTCGGACCACTTCTGCACGAGCTCCAGATTGCCGTCGATCGCGAGGACCTCGCGGTCGAGGCGGTCGAGCTCGCCGGCGCATGCGGCGCCGAAGCGGCCGAGGCCGATGACGAGAACGGGAGCGTCGCCCCGGAGCACTTCAACCAACGATCGGCCTTTCCACGGGCAGCGAGTAATACTGCGATCGCGATGTCGCGGCGACTGCCGCGGCGAGAGTCACTGTACCAACGCGCCCCATGAAGATGGTGGTCGCGAGCACGTACGAGGCGGAATCGGGGAGCTCGGCGGTGAGACCTGTCGAGAGGCCGACGGTGCCGAACGCAGAGATCACATCGAACAGCACATGACTGATGTCGGCCTTGGTGATCTGGGCGATGATGATCGTCGACAGTGCGACGATCGTGGCGCCCCAGGCGACGACGCTGAGTGCCACGCGCTGCACGTCGCTGGGGATGCGGCGGCCGAAGACCTCGACCGACTGGCGTCCCTTCGCCTCCGACCACACGGCGATGGCGAGCACGGCGAGAGTGGTGACCTTGATTCCTCCGGCGGTGGATGCCGAGCCGCCGCCGACGAACATCAGCATGCTCGCGGCCAGCAGGGACGAGCCGTTGAGGTCGTCCATCTCGATCACGTTGAAGCCGCCCGAACGGGTCATCGCCGAGAGGAAGAAGGCTTGGAACGTGGTGTCGGCCGCATCCATCGAGCCGAACGTCTTCGGGTTCGCGTACTCGAGGATCAGGAACACCGCGGCGCCCAGCACGAACAGGAGCACGGTGGTGACGAGGGTGAGCTTGGTGTGCAGCGACCACTTCTTCACGTGCCACACGTGCTTGGCCAGTGTGTAGATCACGGGGAAGCCGATGCTCCCGAGGAAGACACCCACCATCAGCAGCGACAGCACGAGATAGTCGTCGGCGAAGACGGCCACGCCGCCGTCGTTGGGAGCGAACCCGGTGTTGGTGAACGCCATGGCGGCGAAGTACGGCGCCTCCCACAGGGCGGCGATCGGATCGACCTCAGCCAGTACCAGTGCGGGGTAGAGGAGGATCGCGAGAACGCCCTCGATGATGAGCGACGACACCGCGACGGTGCGCAGGAGCTGGCCGACCTCGCCGAGTCGGACGGTCTGGCTCTCGTTCACGACGCCACCGTGCGCTCGCAGCGGGTTCGTGTCGCCGGCGGCCATGAGCTTTGCCCGCAGCCCGAGGCGCTTCGAGATGACCAGGCCCATCAGCGAGGCCAGGGTGAGCACACCGAGTCCGCCGATGTTCACGCCGATGAAGATCAGCACGTGCCCGAACGGAGACCAGTGGTTCGCCATGTCGACGGTGGAGAGGCCTGTGACGCAGATGGTCGACACGGCGGTGAACAGCGCATCCGCCAGTGGCGTGACCGTGCGCGATGCCGACGCGATCGGCAGCGACAGCAGCACGGTGAACACGAGGATGAGCAGCGCGAAGATGACGATCGCGAAGCGCGAGGGCGAAGACGTGACGATGTGCTTGCCCCAGGAGGCGGCGTTCTGAAGACGCTGTCGAGGTGACGACGCCGAAGCGATGCCCGACATCGAGTCCCCCTTTGCTTCCCCTCGCCGCGCACCGCGGCTGCACGACGCCGATCGCCGAGCCTTCGTCATGGTACTCCGTGCCGGGGACGACTACCCTGATCACATGACGGACATCTTCGACGTGATCGCAGACGGTACGAGGCGCGACATCCTCCAGCTTCTCCTGCGACGCACCACCGAAGGGGACGCCGGTACGAGCGTGAGCCATATCGTCGCCGATCTCGGCATCAGCCAGCCCACCGTCTCGAAGCATCTGAAGGTCCTCCGCGAGGCCGAGCTGGTCAGCGTGCGCGAAGACGGTCAGCGCCGCTTCTACAGCCTCGCCGTCGAGCCGCTGGAGGTCGTCGACGACTGGCTCGTCCCGTTCCTCATGGACGCCTACGGCGACGATGCGCCCGACATCGAGTACCCCGGTCTTCCGCTTCCCGACGGAGCCGCGCACGCGGCCGAGGTCGTCGGGCGTGCCGCAGCATCTGCCAGGCACGCCGTCACCACCGCGTTCAAGCGCTTCGGCGGCTGACGCCCCCGGACGCACTTCGCCCCCTCTGACAACGGGGGGTTTGTCATCGGGGGCGTGGCCACGGGCCCCAGCCCGCGTGGACTCTGACGGTGCCATCGTGAGTCGTGGATCCAGCATCTCAGCGCAGCCTGAACGGTTCCGGCAAACGTCCTATGTCTCGGCTGTGACCCGCACGCGCGGTCCGGATTCGGTCCTCAGCGGCGCGCGGACCTGCGTCGGAACAGCCACGCGCCCCACAGGACCGAGCCGACCAGGATCAGGACGCACCCCCCGATCGCCCACAGCGGTGCCGCCTCCAGCGGAGCGTCCGTGAGCAGACCACGGATCGTGTCGACGATCGGCGTGATCGGCTGATAGGTGGCGACGGGCTGCAGCCACGCCGGCATGCTCGCCACGGGCACGAAGGCGCTCGACAGGTAGGGGAGGAACAGCAGCACGAACCCGTATCCGTTCGCGCCTTCCGGTGACTTCGCCGCCAGGCCGATGGCGGCGAACAGGTAGGTGATCGCCAAGATGTACAGAGCGATGAGCCCGGTCAGCGCCAGCCAGTGGATGAACGAGGCATCAGGTCGGAAGCCGACGAGGATGCCCACGACGATCACGATCGCTGTGGCGACCAGGTTGCGAAGCAGGCTCGCCACGACATGTCCCGTGAGCACCGCGCTCGCGCGCAACGGCATCGTGCGGAAGCGATCGATTATCCCTGTGCGCATGTCGTTGGCGACGTACACGGCGGTGGACGAGGCTCCGAAGCCGGCGCACGTGAGGATGATGCCGGGCACGACATAGTCGACGTATGCGCCGGAGGGGTCGATCGCTCCGCCGAACACCCACGTGAACATCAGCATGAGCATCACGGGCAGCAGGATCGCCATCAGCAGCGACTCGCCGTCGCGCAGCGAGTGACGCAGGCTCCTGCCCACGAAGACGGTCTCGGCGGTCAGGCCCCGCAGGCGTGGACGCGGCCGGAGTGTCGAGGGCGGCGTGAGGGTGACAGCGGTCGTGGCGTTCATGAGTGCTCCTTCGTGAGCTCGGCGTCGGACTCGGTCGTGGTCACTGCGAGGAAGACATCGTCGAGTGTCGGCCGCCGCAGCGAGACGATGCCATCGAGGCCCTCTTCGTCCAGGCGGTCGAGCGCCCGCCGCAGGTCGGCGACGGTGCCGTCGGTGGCGATCTCGCGCACCAGGTCGCCGTGGGCGTCGTGCAGCTCGACCGTGTCGCCGCCGATACGCGCCTTGAGTTCTCCGGGGGTGCCGAGCGCGGCGATCCGACCCTCGTGCAGCACGGCGATCCGATCGGCGAGCTGATCGGCCTCCTCGAGATACTGCGTCGTGAGCAGAACCGTCGTGCCAGCGGCCGCGACGGTGCGGATGAGCTCCCAGAGGTCGCGCCTGCTTCGGGTGTCGAGGCCCGTGGTGGGTTCGTCGAGGAAGAGGACCTCGGGGGTGACCACGAAGCTCAGGGCGAGGTCGAGACGGCGTCTCATGCCTCCCGAGAAGGTGCGCACCGACCGCGTGGCCGCCTCCGTGAGGTCGAAGCGCGAGATGAGCTCGGCCGCCCGGCGCGCCGAGTCGATGCGGGTCATGCCGGCGAGGTGGGAGAACATGATCACGTTCTCGGTCGCCGTCAGGGCGTCGTCTACGGCAGCCGATTGTCCGGTCAGGCTGATCCGCCGCTGGACCTCTCGAGCCTCGGTCCTCGTGTCGAATCCGGCGACGAGTGCGGTGCCGGCATCCGCGGCCGTCAACGTCGTGAGGATGTTGATCGTGGTCGTCTTGCCCGCTCCGTTCGGTCCGAGCAGCGCGAAGACCTCGCCGCGCGACACGGTGAAGTCGAGGTCGTTGACGACGCGCGTCTTTCCGAAGGCCTTGCTCAGCCCGCGGACTTCGATCGCCTGATTCATCGGTGCTTTCCTTCCTTGCTGGAACTGTGAATGAGTAAAACTGTGTGTGTCATACGCAACTGTGTATGACCGTAACACACTGTTTACGCAATATACAGAAGTAGGATGACAGCATGACCGAGATCGAACCCCCGGAGCTGCCGCGCGGGATCGCCCTCGCCTGGGGGGTCGCGGCGAACCCTCAACGAGGGCCCAAGCGTGAGATGAGCGTGGAGCGCATCGTCGATGCGGCGGTCGAGCTAGCGGATGCCGACGGCATCGGCGCCGTATCGATGGCTGCGGTCGCGTCGGCGCTCGGATTCACACCCATGTCGCTCTATCGATACGTCAGCGCGAAGGACGACCTTCTGCTGCTCATGCAGGAGCAGGCCACGGGATTGCCGCCGGAGTCGGTGCGCGAACTCGAAGGCTGGCGGGCGCGGCTCGTCGGTCTCTATGTCGAGCAGGTCCTCCTCTACCAACGCCACCCTTGGATGCTGTCGCTGCCGATCACCGGCTCTCCGATCACCCCGAACAGCTCGGCGTGGCTCGACGCGTCTCTCGAAGCGCTCGAGGGAACCCCGCTCTCGTCGGAGGAGCGCATCGCGGTCGCGCTGGCCGTGACCGGTAACGCGCGGTGGTGCGGGATCGTCCAGGCCGGTTACACGGAGCAGTCCCGCGGAAGTGGACTCACTCCGGATGAGGTGGCGGTTCGCGAGTCGGAGCTGTACGACCGCGTGATCACCGCCGACGAGTTCCCTGCACTGCGCCGCGCGATTGACGATGGCGTGTTCGTGTCTGCTGCAGATCCGTTCCGATTCGGCATGGAGCGCATCCTCGACGGGGTCGCGGCGTACATCGATTCGCTCGACCGAGGAGCCGCGCCCGAGCCCGCTGCGGACTGGATCGCACTCGACCCGGCTGATCTCTCGGGTGACCGCCGACTCCGGGATGCGCAGAAGGCCGTGCGCGAGGCCGAGAAGGCGTTGCGCACCGCTCACAAGCTCGAGAGGCAGGCGCTCAGGGAGGCCCGGGAGCGGGTGGCGAGAGCGACGAAGTCGCGCTGACCGCGTCCGGGGCTTGCCATGATGTGAGCTCGCCCGGTGCGTGCTTTCGCCACGGTCGGCGATGCTCATTGATCACACAGGCCACATGGGTTTACACGCGTCCCAGATTCGCCCTAGAGTGTGCACAAATCGAGAAAGGGGTACGTGGGATGCCCGAGGTTCCAGATGTCCGGTTCCTTACGGTGGCTGAGGTCGCCGAACTCATGCGCGTGTCGAAGATGACCGTCTATCGAATGGTGCACGCTGGGGAGCTGCCAGCCATTCGCTTCGGTCGCAGTTTCCGAGTTCCGGAATCTGCGGTGGCCGATGCTCTGCAACGACCGATAGCCGACGTCGGCTGACGCTCTCGGCTCGGTCTACGTGAGCGCGTGCAGCGAGAGCTCCACTGTTTGCTAGACTGATCCGAGGCATTTTTCCGTGCCCGTACCCGGGTGTCCGTCACCGACGACACCCAGCCACTGACTTAGTGAGGTTTCCGTGGGTTCTGTCATCAAGAAGCGCCGCAAGCGCATGGCGAAGAAGAAGCACCGCAAGCTGCTTCGTAAGACTCGCCACCAGCGTCGCAACAAGAAGTAAGCGACCAGACACGAGCGCCTGTCTCCGGACGGGCGCTTTGTGTCTATGCCCCCGGTTTCCCACTCGTCGCAGGAGCATGCCATGAAGTCGATCACCGTCACCGAGCTCGCCGAGCGTTCGAACACTCCGCTCATCGATGTCCGCGAGGTCGATGAGTTCGCCGCCGGACACGTCCCCGGGGCGGTCAACATCCCGATGTCCGAGATCGGCAACCGACTCGAAGAGCTTCCTGCAGAGTCGTTCGACGTCATCTGCCAGGCCGGCGGGCGCTCGGCGCGCGTCGTCGAGGCGCTCGAATCCCGCGGGTATGACGCGACCAACGTCGAGGGCGGAACGGGCGAGTGGATCGCTCAGGGCCGCGAGGTCGAGGTGCCGTCGGCGTGACCACGCTGACCCTCATCGGCAAGCCCGACTGCCACCTGTGCGACGTCGCGTCCGAGATCATCGACTCCGTCGTCGCCGAACTCCCTGATGCAGCTGCCGAGCGGATCCAGATCGTCGAGGCGTCGATCAAGGACGACCCCGCGCTCTACGAGCTGTGGTGGGAGAAGATCCCGGTCGTCCTCATCGACGGGGAACTGCACGCGCACTGGCGCCTGTCGGCCGACCGACTGCGCGATGCTCTCGAAGCCGCCGTGCAGAATGACGCACTGGAGAAGGAAGCGCGATGATCCGTCACGTCGTCACCTGGAAGCTCGCCGCAGACGACGCGGCGACGCGCTCCGAGCAGGCCGCCGAGGTCGCTCGCAGGCTGAATGCACTCGACGGAGTCGTGCCGCAGCTCCGTTCGATCTCCGCGGGTGCGAACGTCGCGTATCCGGACGCGAACTGGGACGTCACCCTCGTCGCGGACGTCGATTCGATCGAGGCTCTGGAGGAGTACCAGGTGCACCCGGCTCACGAAGAGGTCGTGGCGTACGTGCGCTCGGTGGTCGCGTCGCGCGTGGCCGTCGACTTCGAGGTCTGAGCCGCCGGTCCGCAGCTGTCGATCCGACGGGAGCAGGCGCAGTCATGGGCGAGATCACCTGGCGCGACGTGACCGTCGTCTGGGCGAGCCCCTCTGACCTGCAGGGGTTCACCGAGACCGACGCCGCCGCGATGGGGCCGGCACAGGCCGACCGCCTTCGCCAGCTGAGTGGCAGCCGCGCCCAGGGCTTCTTGGCGGGGAGGGCGCTGATCCGCGCACTCGTGCGCAGGATCCGAGGCTCCGACGAGGTTCTGCTCTCCAGCCTCTGCACCCGATGCGGCGCGCATCACGGCCGGCCGCGCTCCGACGGTGTCTCGCTCAGCGTGAGCCACGCGGAGGACCTGGTCGTGGTCGCGGCGACAGCGGGGTCGATCCTGCTGGGCGTCGACATCGAGGAGGAGGCGGCCGCCGGCCCTCTCTACGGATTGGGCCCGATGTTCCCCGACGGCAGTGCCCCGGATCTCGCCGCGTGGACGCGCATCGAAGCGGCCGTCAAGGCGGATGGTCGCGGTTTCGAGATCGATCCGTCGGAGGTGCTCCTGCAGCAGCGCCCCGATGACGTGGACCCGTGCGTGTGGTCGGCAGCGCTCCCGGGGCGATCGAGCCCCCTCGAGGTCACGACGCTCGTCGGACCGCCCGGATACGTGTTGAGCGTCGCCGTCGGCTGATCCTCTGCCGTCAGCGCGCCGTCACCGCGCCGTCACCGCGCCGTCAGCGTCGGCGCCGGGCCCGCGCAGGAGGGAGCGCGGGCAGCGGGAGCTCGTCGATCCAGGTCCGCACGAGGGCGCGCGCCTGGCCGTCGGCGATCTCGTCGACCAGCCCGAGGAAGTCGTCGCTCGTCACCGCGAGCCCGGCGAAGCGCGACGTCCACTCCCGCGTCAGGGCGAAGAACCGGTCGTCGCCGATCGTCAGACGCAGCGCATGCAGGGTGAGCGCGCCGCGCTTGTACACGCGGTCGTCGAACATGTCGTTCGGCCCGGGATCCGAGAGCACGAGATCCTGGGGGAGGATGCGGAGGCTGGCGTGATGCAGCAGGGCCTTCGCGTGAGCGGTGGGCCCTCCTGCGGCCTCTGACCACAGCCACTCCGAGTAGCACGCGTATCCCTCGTTCAGCCAGATGTCCTGCCACCGGGCGACGCCGACGCTGTTGCCGAACCACTGGTGCGCGAGCTCGTGCGCGACCAGCCGCTCGCTACCGCCCGACCCGTCGACGTGGTTCGCGCCGAAGATCGCCATGCCCTGCGCCTCGAGCGGGATCTCGAGGACGTCCGGGGTGACGACGATCTTGTACGACTCGTAGGGGTACGGGCCGAAGGCCTCGACGAACGTCTCCATCATCTGCGGCAGTGAGGCGAAGTCGGAGCGCACTCGCGGAGCGAGCGCCCGGGGGTGGAACAGACGCCCGGGCGTCGCACCGAGCTCGACCCTGGCGTCGTCGTACTGACCGAGCTGCACCGTCATCAGGTACGTGGCTGTCGGCACCGGCTGGTCGAAGGTCCAGCGAGTGCGGCCCCGCTGCGTCGACCGGGTGGCGGCGCCGCCGCTCACGACGGTGTATTCGGGGTCTGCCTTGAACTCCAGGCGATATGTCGCCTTGTCTGAGGGGATGTCGTTGCAGGGGAACCAGGTCGGAGCACCGGTCGGCTGCGACGCGACCAGCACGCCGTCTTCGAGCTCTTCCCAGCCGAGGAGTCCCCACCGGGTGCGGCGGGGCGAGGGAGCCCCCGAGTACTCGACGGTGACGATGAGTTCCTGACCGCTCGCGCGCTCGCCGCCGAAGATCACCTTGAGTCGCCGGTCGTCCTGGCGGAACGAGGCGGCTCGGTCGCCGCTCACCCGCACCTTCGTGGCCTTGAGCCCGACGAGGTCGAACGACACGTGCTTGGCCGACTCCTGCATCCGCAACCGGATCGTCGCGATGCCCGCGAGGCGGTTCGTGGTCACGCGGTAGTCGATGGCGAGGTCGTAGTGCAGCACCCCGTAGCGTCGATCGCCGCTGTGCGGGGTGTAGGGGTCGACGGTCATGCGTTCGAGGCCTGGTACGAGCGCACCTTGACGGCGCGCCACGGGCCGATGGGGTTGCCGCTCCACCGGCTGCCGACAGGCACGAACTCGCCGCGCATCACGAGCGACGCAGGGCCGACCGTCGCATCCGCTCCGATCGTCGCCGCGGGGAGGATCACGCTGTGCGGCCCGAGGGTCGCACCGTTCTCGAGGGTCACTGCGTCGATGCTCATCACTCGATCATGGAACAGATGCGTCTGAACCACACATCCGCGGTTCACCGTGGCGCCGTCGCCGAGCGTCACGAGGTCGGGTTCGGGCAGCCAGTAGCTGTCGGTCCAGACGCCTCGACCGATCTTGGCTCCGAGCGTGCGCAGCCAGATGGCGAGGGCGGGCGTGCCGGATGCCGCGTTCGCGAACCAGGGGGCGGCGACCATCTCGGTGAACGTGTCGGACACCTCGGTGCGCCAGACGAAGCTCGACCAGAGCGGATGCTCTCCGGCGCGGATCGGGCCGACGATGATCCACTTGGCGGCTGTCGTGATGAGGGCGGCGATCGCGCCGGCGGCGAGCATGACGGCGCTCGAGAGCACGACCGCCCATGCGAGCCCCCACGCGTCGACCACGGCGGCGAGCGTGAGCATCACGGCCAGTCCGATCGCGCAGGTCACGAACACCGGGATGATGCGGCCCAGCTCCCACAGTGCTCGTGCCACTCGCAGGCCGGCGCGGGGGCGGTAGGTGCGCTCGAGATCGGAGTCGTTGACGACACGACGCAGTCGAGCGGCGGGCGAGCCCAACCACGACGACCCTGCCTTCGCCTTGGGCGGCGCGACGGAGAGCACGGCCACGAGACCGTCTCGCGGCACGTTGTGCCCGCCGGCCGCCATGCCGGAGTTGCCGAGGAACGCGCGCTTGCCGATGCGCGCGGTTCCCAGTCGCATCCACCCGCCCTGCAGCTCGTAGGTGGCGACCATCGTGTCGTCGGCGAGGAAAGCGCCGTCGGCGATCGTCGTGAGCTTCGGGATGAGCAGCACCGTCGACGCCTCGACATCGCGACCGACGTCGGCGCCGAGGGCGCGCAGCCAGAACGGGGTGAAGCTGCTGGAGTACAGCGGGAAGAGGAAGGTGCGAGCGGAATCCAGCAGGCGTTCGGTCGTCCACGCCTGCCAGGCGACGCGAGAGCGCACCGGGTACACACCCTCGCCGAGGCCGATCCCGAGCAGGCGCACGAGAACCAGCACGAGGGTGGCGAAGACCACGCCCGCGAGCAGCACGGCAGGAACGAGCAGCGCCAGGATGCCGGGAACCGCGGCGGTGAGGGAGTCAGCTCCTCGGATGCCGAGTGCCACCACCCAGGCCCCTGTGGCGAGCGAGACGACAGGCAGGAGGCCCAGGGATGCCGAGGAGGCGGCGTAGGCCCACAGCCACCGGGTGCGGCTCGGCGGACGACCGGCTGCGAACGGCTTCGAGACGCCGCCGACGCGTGCTGCCGGGGATCCGGCCCAGCGCTGCCCGGAACGCACGCGTCCGAACACGGCTGAACCGGGTGCGATCTCGGCGCCGCGGCCGATCTTCGTGCCGGGGGCGAGGGTGCTTCGTGCGCCGATCGTCGCGTCGGCACCGATGCGGATGCCGCCGATGCGCACGGTGTCGCCGTCGATCCAGTACCCGGTGAGGTCGACCTCGGGCTCGATCGAGGCCCCGGCGCCGATGTCGAGCATGCCCGTGATCGGGGGCACCGTGTGCAGATCGACGTCCTTGTGGATGCGCGCGCCGAGCGCCCTGGCGTAGTAGACGACCCAGGGCGCGCCCGCGAGTCCCACCGGGTCGACCTGCTGCGCGATCTGCTCGGCGAGCCACAGGCGCAGGTGCACGCCGCCACCCCGCGGGTAGTCGCCGGGTCGGAGTCCGGCGAGCAGCAGACGGGCGGCGACGGCGGCGATGGTCATCTTGCCCAGCGGGGTCACGAAGATCACCAGGCCGACGATGATCGTCCACAGCGGAACCTCGGGAAGGAAGTCGAATCCGGGGGACAGACGCAGGATCCAGCTCGCGGTGAGCAGGAAGAGCAGCCAGCGGATGCCGGTGAACACGAACAGCGGCAACCCGGCGATGGTCTGCACCCACTGCATCCGCCGCGGTGTCGGCGCCTGCTGGCTGAAGACCCGTTCCGCGGTGTGCTCGTCGTCGGCCTCGTCGTCGACGGCATCGGCCATCTGACGCAGCCTCGGCAGGTCGTAGACGTCGGTCATCGTGAACTCGGGTGCGCGAGTGCGCAGGCGTGAGACCAGCTGGGCGGCGGCGAGCGAGCCTCCGCCGAGCTGGAAGAAGTCGGCGTCCTCATCGCTCGGGCGGATGCCGAGCACGGCGAACCACTGCTCGGCCAGCCACGCCGCGGTACCGGAGAGCGAGGATTCGCCCGCATCACCGGAATCGAGGGGCCACGGGAGAGCCGCTTTGTCGACCTTGCCCGACGTGCGGACAGGCAGATCGTCGACGATCGCGAGCAGGGGGATCAGCGGAGCCGGGAGAGTGTCGGCGAGCTCGCCGCGCGCCACCTGCCTGTCGAAGCCCTCGTCCGGAACCACATAGCCGACGAGGATCGGCATGCCGGTCTCGGTCTTCTGCACGACCACGGTCGCTGCCGAGACGAAGCTCAGCCCCTGCAGCGCCGCCTCGACCTCGCCGAGCTCGATGCGGCGACCGCCGATCTTGACCTGGTCGTCGGCACGGCCTTGGAAGATGAGGCCCTCGGGCTCGACGCGCACGACATCGCCGGAGCGATAGGCGCGATCCCAGCCGAGCGTCGGCATCGGGGCGTACTTCTCGGCGTCCTTGGCCGGGTCGAGGTAGCGGGCGAGGCCCACTCCGCCGATGATGAGCTCGCCCGCCTCGCCGTCCGCGACGCGCTGACCTTCGCCATCGACCACGGCCAGCGACCAGCCGTCCAGCGGCAGGCCGATGCGCACGGGGCCGGTGCCGTCCATGAGAGACGCACAGGCGACGACGGTGGCCTCGGTCGGGCCGTACGTGTTCCAGACCTCGCGCCCATCCGATGCCAGTCGCGCGACCAGCTCCGGCGGGCAGGCCTCGCCGCCGAAGATGAGCAGACGCACGTTCTCGATCGCATCCTGGGGCCACAGGGCTGCGAGCGTGGGGACCGTCGAGACGACGGTGATGCCGTGCCCGAGCAGCCAGGGGCCCAGATCCTCGCCCGACCGGACCAGAGCCCTCGGCGCCGGAACGAGGCATGCGCCGTGGCCCCATGCGAGCCACATCTCCTCACACGATGCGTCGAACGCGACCGACAGCCCCGCGAGCACGCGGTCGCCGGGGCCCAGCGGGGCGTCCTGCAGGAACAGGCGCGCTTCGGCGTCGACGAAGGCGGCGGCCGACCTGTGCGATACGGCGACGCCCTTGGGCACCCCGGTAGAGCCGGAGGTGAAGATGATCCACGCGTCGTCCTCGACGGTCGGCGGGGCGACGACGGGCACGGCCGAGGTGCTCGGGTGCGGTGTCGCGCTGGCGAACAGCTCCCTCGCATCGCCCGTGTCGGCGGGGAGGTAGCCCGCATCGGTGATCATGCCGGCGATGCGAGCCTCGCGGAAGACGAGATCGGCCCGCTCCTGGGGGTCGTCCGCGTCGACCGGCACATATGCCGCGCCGGCCGCCATCGCGCCGAGGATCGCGATGTAGAGGTCGCGGCGCCCGGACGTCATCCTGATGCCGACGCGATCGCCCTGACCCACGCCGTGCTCTCGCAGCACAGCGGCCGTGCGCCACACCTGCGCCAGAAGCTCGGCGTAGCTCAGGGCGCCGTCGGCGTCTTCGACTGCCGATGCGTCCGGATGCTGCGCGGTGGTGTCCCGGAGGATGTCGATCAGCGTGCGGGGGAGTGGCGCCTCGGCAGCGCGGTCCAGCGCCTCCTGCACGTCAGTTCGCAAGGAGGTCGAGCAGTGCGGCCTTCGACAGTCGCGAGTACCCGGTGCGGCCCTCGGCGCGGGCGCGGGCCCGGAGCTCGATGACCGTGAGATCGCTCAGCTCGGACGCGGGGGCTGACCCCGGTGCGGCGGGCTTGGGCGTCGCCTTCCTCGTGGTGGTCGCCTTCTTCGCCGGACGAGCGGCGGGTGTCGCCGCGGTCGTGGACGTGGTCGCGGGAGCAGGGGCGACCTTCGTCGCCGCTGCCTTCGGTGCGACTGCGGCTGCCTTCGGCTCGGTCTTCGCGGGCGACGTCGGAACCTCGGACGTGGTCGCCTCGGCCTTCTTCGACGGCGAGGTGCTCTTCGTCGCGGACTTCTTCGCCTCTGGCTTCTTCGCCGACGACTGCTTCGAGTCCTTCTTGTCGGCCTTCTTCGTGTCTGCCTTCTTCGGTGCCTGCAGACGCGCGGTGGCTTCCTGAAGTCGCTCGGTGGCGGCCGTGGCCGACTTCGCGACCTTCTTCGGCTTGTCGGCGATCTTCTTCTTCGAGGCGCTCGCCGCGTCCTTCGCATCCTCGACGAGAGGCTTCAGCTTCTTGGCTGCTTTCTTAGGAAGGGTCTTGATCAGCTTCTTCGCGTCCTTTGCGGCATCCTTGGCGGCATCGAGTGCTGCTTCGGCGTTCCGGTGGGCGGGTGTCTTCTTGGCCATGATCGGTCCTCCTGTACGACCCGAGCGCGTCCGCTCGGGTGTTGGCACAGAGGATACTCAGGCAAGGTGAACAATCGGTGCCATGGCGTCCACCCGGGGTGTCACTTTCGGTCACACTTGCAACACAAATGTGATCCGCGGAAGGCGGCTGGCGACCGGTTCGGCCGGGTGGTGCATGTTTAGATGTTCTCCTACCCGTCCGTGGGTAACCACACCCTCGTCGTTCAGGAGCTGACATGCGCCGTCGCAACATCATCGCCGGGATCGCGCTCGCCGCGACCGCCACTCTCGCCCTCGCCGGCTGTGCAACGGGCAGTGGAGACGCCGGATCGGGTGAGCCCGCGGCTGGCGACGAGTACGACCTCATCGAGGCGGGCACGCTGACGGTCTGCTCCGACATCCCCTACGCTCCGTTCGAGTTCGAGGGCGGCGACAACGGCACCGGGTACACCGGCTTCGACATCGACCTGCTCGATGCGATCGCGAAGGAGCTCGACCTCAAGCTCTCGGTGCAGGACGTCGGATTCGACGCGCTGCAGTCCGGCACCACGCTCGCCGCCGGGCAGTGCGACATCGGCGCCTCGGCGATGACCATCACCGAGGAGCGCGAGGCGAACATCGACTTCTCCGAGCCGTACTACGAGTCGCTGCAGTCGCTGCTGGTGCGCACCGACTCGGGCATCGAGTCGATCAAGGATCTCTCTGGCAAGAACGTCGGTGTGCAGCAGGGCACCACGGGCGAGGCCTACGCGACGGAGAACGCCGAGGGCGCCCAGCTCGTGCAGTACCCGTCTGACGGCGAGCTGTGGCCCGCCATGCAGGCCGGTCAGATCGACGCGATCCTCCAGGACCAGCCGGTGAACCTCGAGCACGAGAAGGCCGACAGCGCCTACAAGATCGTCGAGGAGTACGAGACCGGTGAGTCCTACGGCTTCGCCTACGCGAAGGGCGAGAAGGATGCGCTGCGCGAGGCTATCGACGGTGCGCTGCAGGACCTGCGCGACAGCGGCGACTACCAGACGATCTACGACACCTACTTCACCGCGAAGTAATCGGCGAGCGACGTAGGACAGGGAGACCTTGACAATGGCGTTGAGGCGCACCACGAAGAGCAAGCTCTACCGGTACACCGTCTATGCGGTGCTGATCGCGATCGTCGTCTGGCTGATCGTCAGCACCGACTGGGCGCGCATCTCGCAGCTGTACTTCAACCCCGAGGTCGCGGCGAAGATGCTTCCGGGCATCATCACGACGGCGCTCGTCAACACGCTGTGGTTCACCGCCGTCGCGTTCGCCGGCGGCCTGCTGCTCGGCATCGTGCTGGCGCTGCTGAAGCTGTCGAGCATCGGACCCTTCCGATGGATCGCGACGGCGTGGATCGAGCTGTTCCGCGGGCTTCCCGCGATCCTCACGATCTTCGCCATCGCGTTCATCCTGCCGATCGGACTCGGCGTGCCGGGAACGAAGCTCGGCGGACCGGTGGTGCTCGGTCTGATCGGTCTGATCCTGGTGGCGTCGGCCTACATGGCCGAGACCATCCGCGCGGGCATCCAGGCGGTTCCGAAGGGGCAGACCGAGGCCGCGCGCTCGCTCGGCATGTCGCCCATGAAGACGACCTTCTGGATCGTGGTGCCGCAGGGCTTCCGCATCATCATCCCGCCGCTGACCAACGAGTTCGTGCTCCTGCTGAAGGACACCTCGCTGCTCTTCGTGGCAGGATCCTTCATCTGGTCGAAGGAGCTCACGAACTTCGCGCGTGATGCGAGCACGCAGAACGCGAACGGAACGCCGCTGATCATGGCGGCGGCCCTCTACCTGATCGTGACGATCCCCCTCACGCGCTTCAGCGCGTACCTGGAACGAAGGATGTCGAGGCAGCGATGATCACCGACCTGATTGATGTCCACGCACCTGCGATCGATCTGCAGGGGCTCGTGAAGTCGTTCGGCGACAACGAGGTGCTCAAGGGCATCGACCTCACCGTCACCAAGGGCGAGGTCGTCTGCATCATCGGTCCCTCAGGGTCGGGAAAGTCGACGCTCCTGCGTTCGGTGAACCTGCTCGAGGAACCGACCGGTGGCAAGGTGCTCATCGAGGGCATCGACATCACCGATCCCGACGTCGACATCGACCGCGTGCGCACGCGCATCGGCATGGTGTTCCAGAGCTTCAACCTGTTCCCGCACCTCGATGTGATGGGCAACCTCATGATCGCGCAGCAGCGCGTGAAGAAGCGGTCCAAGGCTGAGGCTGAGAGGGTCGCGAAGGAGATGCTCGGCCGTGTCGGGCTCTCCGAGAAGGCGGACGCCTATCCCGGGCACCTGTCAGGCGGTCAGCAGCAGCGCGTCGCGATCGCGCGTGCGCTGTGCATGAACCCCGACATGATGCTGTTCGACGAGCCGACCTCGGCGCTCGATCCCGAACTGGTCGGTGAGGTGCTGCAGGTGATGCGCTCACTCGCCGACGAGGGAATGACGATGCTCGTCGTCACGCACGAGATGGGCTTCGCCCGCGAGGTCGGGTCGCGACTGATCTTCATGGACGGCGGACACATCGTCGAAGAGGGCGACCCGCGCGAGGTGCTCGCCAACCCGCAGCATCCTCGCACGCAGGACTTCCTGGCGCGAGTGCTCTGAGCCCAGGATCCCCGTCGTGCAGAGGCCCCCTCCCGCTGAGTCAGCGGGAGGGGGCCTCTCTGCGAAGCCGTCAGATCTCGACGATCTCCGCATCCGGGGCGTTGGTCTTCACTGACTCGATCCCGTTCCGGGCCGCGGACTTCGATGAGTAACCCTCGCTGGTGGCGATCACCTGGCCGTTGCCGGCTTTCAGGCGAAACCGGTGCTCTCCAGCCCTGTCTTCATACAGCTCGAACGTGCCTGCCATGAGGCGTCCTTTCTCTGCCGAATCGAGGGAAGTATGCCCCTCGAGCATCACGGTATCCCGGAGTACTGGCCCAGGGATAGAGCGCGATTCAGCCGCGCGGATGCACGGCCACGGGCTCGGGCGCGACAGCGATCCGCACACGATCTCCGAACGCCGGATGGATGCCGGGAGCATGCTGCAGGCGCACGAGCTCGCCCGACTCGGTGCGCACGAGCGTGCGGCGCATGCTGCCCAGGAACGTGCTCTCCTGCACGAGCGCATCGGTCGCAGCATCCGCCTCGGAGGCGAAGTGCACGTTCTCCGGTCGCAGGTAGACGTCGACCGGTCCGTCAGCGGGTGCCTGCAGCGGCAGCTTCTGCCCCCACACCACCACGTGGTCGCCCTCGGCGACGCCCGAGACGACACTCGAGAGACCGACGAAGGCGGCGACACCCGCTGTCGAGGGCGTCGTGTAGAGCTGCTCGGGAGTGCCGATCTGCTCGATGGTCCCTGCGTTCATCACGGCGATCCGGTCGGAGACGGCCAGTGCCTCCTCCTGGTCGTGCGTCACGAAGACGGTGGTGATGCCGAGCCGCAGCTGGATGCGACGGATCTCGTCACGCAGCTGCACGCGCACCTTCGCGTCGAGGGCGGACAGCGGCTCGTCGAGCAGCAGCACCTTCGGCTCGGTCACCAATGCGCGGGCGAGCGCCACGCGCTGCTGCTGGCCACCGGAGAGCTGATGCGGAAAACGGTCGGCGAAGTCGGCGAGCCGCACCAGGGCGAGGGCATCGAGAGCCCGCTTCGCGGCCTCTGCCTTACCGAGTCCGCGGCGGCGCAACCCGAAAGCGGTGTTCTCCGCGACGCGCAGATGCGGGAACAGCGAATAGGACTGGAAGACCATGCCGATATCGCGCTTGTTGGTCGGCACCCGCGAGACGTCTCCGCCGTCGAGGAGCACCGCACCGCTGTCGAGGCCCTCGAGCCCGGCGAGCACCCGCAGCAGAGTGGTCTTGCCGCAGCCCGAGGGGCCGAGCAGCGAGACGAACTCGCCGGGGGCTATGTCGAGGTCGACGCCGTGCAGCACGGTGTTGCCCGAGTAGCTCTTCACGATGCCCTGCAGCTGCACACGGGTGCCCTCGCCGGCCTCGGCGAGCAGCATGTTGTCGGCGGTCTGGGGGAGGGTCATGAGCGGGCCTTTCCGTTGCCGCGCGCGACGCGGCCGATGAGGAGGAGCAGGAGGAAGACGAACAGCAGCGCCAGCAGGGTGAAGATGGCCGGTGCGTACGGGTCCTGCTTCTGGACGACGACCATGGCCGTCTGGAACACCTGGCGGTTGAGGAGCGAGGCAATCGTGAACTCGCCGAGCACGACGGCGATCGAGATGAGCGACGCCGCGAGCAGCCCCTGGCGCAGGTTCGGTGCGAGCACCTTGAGAACGACGGTCGGCCAGCTCGCCCCGAGCGAGCGGGCGGCCTCGGCGAGCGTGCGCAGATCGGCGGCGTCGATCGACGCCTGGATCGAGCGGTAGGCGAAGGGCAGCACGGTGATGCCATAGGCGAAGGCCAGGGTCCAGGTGCCCGTGCCGAGAGCGCGTCCGATCTGCAGGTAGATCGGCGCGAGCCCGACGACCAGCACGATCGCGGGGATCGAGATCGGCAGCAGTACCGCGAACTCGAACACCGGCTTGAGCTTCGCGAAGCGCAGGTTGACCAGGATCATCGTCGGCGCCAGCAGGAGGAGCACGATCGCGACCGTCACGACGGCCAGGATCAGCGAGTTGCCGAGACCCATCCAGATCGGCTTGATGGCCGCGGACTTCGCGGGGTCGAACAGTGCGAACCACCGCTCGAGGCCGAGGGTCCCGTCGGTCTGGCGCAGCGTGTAGAGGAAGGTCGAGACCAGCGGGATGGCGAAGAAGGCGCCGACGACGATGCCGATGATCCAGCGGGTCGCGAGAGAAGGGCCGAGACGGTTCATGACTGCCACCTCGCGGCTCGTCGCTGGATGATCGAGTACAGGGCCATGACGACTCCGACGATCACGATCATGCCGAGCGCGAGCGCGCCGGCCAGGTTCTCGCGGCCGAGCACGGTCTCGCTGGTGAGCGCCGCCCTGATCTGCAGCGGAACGATCTGCGCGCCCTGGCTGGCGAGCGCCGCGGCCGTGGCGTACGACGAGAAGGCGTTCGCGAACAGCAGCAGAAGGCTCGCGAGAAAAGAGGGGGCCAGCACCGGGATGCCGATACGCAGCCAGAAGCTGGAGCGCGTGCCGCCGAGCGTGAGATTCGCCTCTGCCCACTGCGGCTTGAGCGCGGCGAGGGCGGGCATGAAGGTGATCAC
This sequence comes from Microbacterium sp. WCS2018Hpa-9, assembly GCF_031843745.1. Classification (NCBI taxonomy): domain Bacteria; kingdom Bacillati; phylum Actinomycetota; class Actinomycetes; order Micrococcales; family Microbacteriaceae; genus Microbacterium; species Microbacterium sp. WCS2018Hpa-9. The sequence continues at coordinate 108,276 of NZ_JAVTIY010000004.1, read as the reverse complement.
CATGAGGGGGATCTGGAAGTAGATGTACGGCAGGATCAGGCCGGGGAGCTCGTAGAGCCAGGTGCCGTTCGCGAAGATGTCGATGCCGAAGGTGTCCTGGAGGAACAGCTTGAGTACGCCCTGGATGCCGATCGTCGCGATGAAGGCGAACGCGAGCATCACACCACCGAACTGGGCCAGCACGCCGGCAGCGGCATCCACGGTCGACCGCACCGCTCCATCCGGGTTCATGCCGAGGAGGGCATAGCAGACGAGGGCTCCGACGATCGCGCCGACGACGGCGGTCAGCAGCGACAGCCCGGCGGAGTTCGCGAACGTCGTGAGCACGACGGGGTCGCCGAGAGCCGAGACGTTCGACCAGGTGAACGAGCCGTCCTCCGTGAAGAAGCCCGAGCCGATCGCGAGGACCGTCGGCACTGCGAGGAAGAGCAGCACGTATGCGGCGAACGGCACGAGACCGAGCCAGGCCGCAGATGACGCCGAGCGCCGGGGCCCCGAGATGACGGGCCCGGCGCCGGCCGGAGTGAGGGGGACGGGGGCGGATGCCGTGGCATCCGCCCCCGTCGCGGTGGCAGTGGTCACTGGACCGCCGCTGCCCACTTCTCGCCGAGCAGCGTGCCGGCGTTCGTCGACTGCTCCTCGGTCGGGACGACCGTCTCGCTCGGGACCTCGGGAAGAGCCGCTGCCAGGTCGGCGTCGATCGTGCCGGCCTCGGTCATGGCCTCCATGCGAGCCGGGCGCGCGCCGCCCTTGAGCCACAGGTTCTGCACCTCGTCGCTGTAGAGGAACTCCTGCCACAGGCGTGCGGCTGCCGGGTTCGGGGCATCCTTGTTGATCGCCTGGTTGTAGTAGCCGGCGTAACCGGTGCCGTCGAGGACGACGACCTCCCAGTTCTCGTTGTCAGCGGTGTGCGAGGCGTTCAGGTAGTCCCAGTCGAAGACGACAGGGGTCTCGCCGCTCGCGACGGTCGCCGTGGTGACGTCGACCTTGAGCAGGTTGCCGGCCTTCTGCAGCTCGGAGAAGAAGTCGATTCCGGGCTGGAAGTCGTCGAGTGTGCCGTCGGACTGCACCGTGGCGAGGCCCACAGCGGCGAACGCCGCACCGGCCTGCGTCGGGTCGCCGTTGATGGCGACGGCACCCTTGTAGGCGGCGTCCTTCAGGTCGTCGAGCGACTCGGGGGCGTCGAACTTCGACGAGTCGTAGCCGATCGACATGTATCCGCCGTAGTCGCCGACGAAGAGACCGGTCGGCTCCTTGAGCTCGTCGGGGATCTCGTCCCAGGTCTGCACCTGGTACGGGGCGAACACGTCCGTGTTCTGCAGCGCGACGGTGAGGCCGAGGTCGAACACGTCGGGGGCGGTGTCGAGGCCCTCGTTGGTCTTCGCAGCCTGGATCTCCTCGGCGCTCGAGACGTCGGGCGATGCCTCGTTGATCGTGATCTCGGGGTACTTCTCGGCGAAGAGGTCGAGGATCTCGCCGTAGTTGGCCCAGTCACGCGGAAGCGCGATGACGTTGAGCTGACCCTCGGCCTTCGCGGCCTCTTCGAGGTCGGCGAACGATCCGAAGTCCTCGACCGAGGTGGCGGCTGCGGCGTCGACGTCGTCGCTGCCGGCCGCGGGGGTCTCGGCGCCCGTCGCGCAGGCGGTCAGGCCGAGCGCAGCGGTGGTGAACAGGGCGATGCCGGCGCCGATGCGCGCGCGGCGGTGGAAGTTGGTCATCAGGGTCCTCTCGGTGCCCGGCGCTGTGAGCCGGATTCGGGTTGCGAGAGGACACTATGAGCCACGGGTTGCCGATCGCAGCGAGCCTGGTGAACGAGAGATGTCCGGGTCGTGGCGGTTCGGGCTGCGGTGGCGTTCGCGACGCTGTGTGGTCTGACATCCTGGAGCGATGGACATCGGCAGTGTGCTCGGACTCGAGCAGCTCACCTGGGGCACGCTGATCCTCATCGTCATCGCGGCCTTCGCCGCCGGCTGGATCGACGCCGTCGTGGGCGGCGGAGGGCTGCTCCAGCTGCCGGCCCTGCTGCTGATCCCCGGTATCTCGCCTATCCAGGCGCTCGCCACCAACAAGCTCGCCTCGGTGTTCGGCACGGCCACGAGCAGCGTCACCTTCTACCGCCGAGCGAAACCCGACATCCGCACGGCTCTGCCGATGGCGGCGATCGCGCTCGTCGGGTCGTTCGGCGGAGCCGCCGTCGCCACGGTGCTGCCGGCCGCGGCCTTCAAGCCGATCATCGTTGTCGCCCTGCTCGTTGTCGCTCTGTTCACGGCGTTCCGCCCGCAGATGGGCGCGGCCACCCGTCTGCGTTTCCGTGGCCACAAGCACCACATCATGGCGGGGCTCGCCGGGCTCGTGATCGGTTTCTACGACGGGCTGATCGGGCCGGGGACAGGGACGTTCCTGGTGATATCGCTCGTCGCGCTGCTGGGATACGACTTCCTGCAGGCGAGCGCCAAGGCGAAGATCGTGAACCTCGCCACGAACACCGGCGCGCTGCTGCTCTTCATTCCTCACGGGGCCGTGCTGTGGCTGCTCGGCGGGATCCTTGCCGTGGCGAATGTCGCCGGCAGCTATCTCGGCTCGCGCATGGCGATCTCACGCGGCACGACGTTCATCCGCGTCGTGTTCCTCGTCGTCGTGGTCGCGCTGATCGCGAAGCTCGGTGTCGACGTGTGGAACGAGAACATCGCGCCGGCTCTTGCCTCGCTGCACTGAGCAGACCAAGAGGCCCTCTCCCGCCTGAGCGGGAGAGGGCCTCTTCGTGCGTGAGGTCAGGCCTCGTCGTCCTCGGGCTCGAAGTCGACGCCGGCCTCGGCGCGCTGTTCGGGCGTGATCGGCGCCGGAGCCGCGGTCAGCGGGTCGAACCCGTTGCCCGACTTCGGGAACGCGATGACGTCGCGGATCGACTCGGTCTTGGTCAGGTGCTGCAGCACGCGGTCCATGCCGAGCGCGATTCCTCCGTGAGGCGGTGCACCGAACTTGAACGCGTCGAGCAGGAAGCCGAACTGCTCCTGCGCGACCTCGTCGCTGATGCCCATGACCTCGAACACGCGCTTCTGCACGTCTTCGCGGTGGATGCGGATGGATCCGCCGCCGAGCTCCGAGCCGTTGCACACGATGTCGTACGCATACGCGAGAGCCGAACCCGGGTCGGTGTCGAACGTGTCCTGGAACTCCGGCTTGGGCCCCGTGAATGCGTGATGCACGGCGGTCCAGGCTCCGGCGCCGACGGCGACGTCACCCGATGCGACGGCATCCGCTGCTGGCTCGAACATCGGGGCGTCGACGACCCACGTGAACGCGAACTCGTCGGGGTTGAGGTAGCCGAGACGGCGGCCGATCTCGACGCGGGCGGCGCCGAGCAAAGCGCGGCTCTCCTTGGTCGATCCGGCGGCGAAGAACACGCAGTCACCGGCGGAGGCGCCGACGAACTCGGCGAGGCCGGCCTGCTCGGCCTCGGAGAGGTTCTTGGCAGCAGGGCCGCCGAGCGAGCCGTCTTCGTTGAAGAGGACGTATGCGAGACCGCGGGCGCCGCGCTGCTTGGCCCAGTCCTGCCACGCGTCGAGCTGCTTGCGCGGCTGGCTCGCGCCACCGGGCATGACGACGGCACCGACGTACTCGGCCTGGAAGACGCGGAACGGGGTGTTCGCGAAGTACTCTGTCGCCTCGACAAGCTCGAGGCCGAAGCGCAGGTCGGGCTTGTCCGAGCCGTACTTCGACATGGCCTCGGCGTAGGTCATGCGCGGCAGCGGGGTCTGCACCTCGACGCCGATCGTCTTCCACATCGCCTGGATGAGCGACTCCATCAGCGTGATGACGTCTTCCTGGTCGACGAAGCTCATCTCGATGTCGAGCTGCGTGAACTCCGGCTGACGGTCGGCGCGGAAGTCCTCGTCGCGGTAGCAGCGGGCGATCTGGTAGTACTTCTCGACGCCGCCGACCATGAGCAGCTGCTTGAACAGCTGCGGAGACTGCGGCAGGGCGTACCAGCTGCCGGGGTGCAGGCGAGCGGGCACGACGAAGTCGCGGGCGCCCTCGGGCGTCGAGCGCGTGAGGGTCGGGGTCTCGACCTCGGTGAAGTCCTCGCCGTGCAGCACGTCGCGGACGGCCTTGTAGACGTTCGAGCGCAGACGCAGAGCGGATGCCGCGGCGGGGCGCCGAAGGTCGAGGTAGCGGTACTTGAGGCGAGCCTCCTCGCCGACGGTCTCGGTGTCGGCGACCGCCGTCGACACCTGGAACGGCAGCGGAGCGGACTCGTTCAGCACCTCGACGTCGGTCGCGATGAGCTCGATCTCGCCGGTCGGCAGGTTCGGGTTCGCGTTCCCGTCGGGGCGGCGCGAGACCTCGCCCGTGACCTTCAGGACGAACTCGTTGCGCAGCGGGTGCGCGACCTCTTCATCGCGGATGACGACCTGGGCGATGCCCGATGCGTCCCGAAGATCGATGAACGCGACTCCTCCGTGATCACGACGGCGATCGACCCAACCCGAGAGGGTGACGGTCTGACCGATTTGCTCGGCTCGCAGTGAGCCTGCCGAGTGGGTGCGAAGCACGGAGGATTCCTCCTGATCTGGGAAATGATGAACCCGCCCATTCTACGGGGGCGGTGTCGCCTCCTCCGCCGGTGGCATATCGGTCAGTAGGATCGCCACGACAGAAAGGGTCTTCATGGACACCAACGGCATCTCCGACCTCTACGCTTCGATCTTCTCCGGGACGACCGGGCTCATCGCACTCGTGTTCTACATCCTGGTCGCCGTCGGCCTCTGGAAGGTGTTCACGAAAGCGGGCCACCCCGGCATCCTCGCGGTCATCCCCATCGTCAACCTGGTGTTCCTCGTGAAGATCGCCGGCATGTCCGGTTGGCTCGCGCTGCTCTACCTCGTCCCGATCGTGAACTTCGTGTTCGGGATCATCGTCGCGTTCAAGCTCGGCGAGCGATTCGGCAAGGGTGGGGTCTTCTCGTTCTTCCTGCTCTTCGTCTTCCCCTACATCGGGTACCTGATCCTCGGCTTCGGCGACTCCCGCTACCGCCAGGTGTGACATGGTGGCGTCCCGTCTGCACCTCGTTCGGCACGGTGAGGTGCACAACCCGAAGCGAGTGCTCTACGGGCGGCTCCCCGGCTACCACCTGAGCAAGGCGGGGCGGGAGATGGCACGAGCCGCGTCCGATCACATCGCCGGCCTCGATCGTCCGGTCGCAGGGCTCTACTCCTCTCCGCTCGAGCGCGCACAGGAGTCGGCGGAGCCGTTCGCCGAGCGGTTCGGCCTCACGCCCGAGATCGACATCCGGCTGATCGAGCCGACGAACGTGTTCGAGGGCACGCAGATGCGTCGCTCTCTCATGAACCCGTTCAAGTGGTGGCACCTGCGCCAGCCTTCGCTGCCGAGCTGGGGCGAGCCGTATGCGTCGATCGCCGAGCGGATGCTGGGCATGATGGCCGAAGCCTGGCGATCGGTCGACACCGGCGACCTCGTGATGGTGTCGCATCAGGCGCCGATCTGGATCACGCACCTGCGGGTCGCGGGTCTGCCGCTGCGGCACGACCCGCGCACCCGTCGCTGCGCGCTGTCGAGCGTCACCTCGTTCGAGCTCGTCGGTGACGTGTGGCGCGAGGTCGCCTACGCCGAACCCGCGTCCACCGGCGGCGCGGTCGACGTCGGGGCGGTCTGAGAAGCCGATCCCGCTAGGGTCTGGCCAACGCCGAGGACAGTGGCCGTCAGGTGCCCGACATCGTGCGAGCCCAGGGCTCATCGATACGGGCGAGATCCAGTGCTGTGACCACGTTCTGCAGCATCCCGGCCCCGAACCACTGCCGGATCGCCTCCGCGTCGGAGTTCAGCAGCTGTCCGACGAGGTCGACCTGCTTGGCGTAGCAGCGGCGGACGGCGTCGCCCACGAGCGGTTCGTCGGCGGCGCAGTTCGCATGCATGAGGAACATCATCACGTCTCGATCCTCGATCAGCGCTCGGTACGCCTCTCGGGCGGCATCGAGCGCATCCGCGGTCGTCCTCGTTGCGCTCCCAAGCTCGGCGGTGTGGGCCGAGAGAGTCGCCTCCATCACTTCGGACACGAAGTCGACGGCGCCTGCGAAGAGCTCCTGCTTGTTCCCGAAGAGTCGGTAGACGTAGGGCTGGGAGATCCCGGCCTGTGCGGCGATCTCATGCGTCGTCGTGCCGTAGAAGCCCTTTCGGGAGAAGCATGCGACGGCCGCGTCGAGGACCTCTCGTCGTCTCTCGTCGCTCTTCGCGGTGGATCCGGGTGCAGGCATGCCAGTCAGTCAACCACGGTCGGGGGTGGCGGGGCATGGCGCCCCACCGCCCCTGGAGCTCAGCCGCCGAAGTTGCCTGCGAGATCCGCCGATGCGACATCGGCGTCTGGCGTGAGCGCCTCGATCGCGACCAGCGGGTTCCAGTAGTCGACGTAGCGGGTGATGCGCCCCGAGTCGTCGACGTACACGACCGAGATGCATGTCTGCTCGTAGGGCTTGCCGGTCGGAACCGCGGTCCCCACCGATCGGAACTCTGCGATCACCCGGCCGGGGTCGGTGGTCTCGTGGATCTCGAGCCCCACGAACTCCACGTCGAAGTTCTGGGGGAAGTGAGCCATGTGGGCGGCAAGAGCCTCGCGACCCTGGAGTCGAGCGGGCACCCCGGCGGGGGCGAAGGGGAACTCGAGCACACCGTCGGCGGTGAAGAGGTCGAGCCATTCGTCGACCTGTCCGGCAGCGGTCAGCCGGAGGTGCTCGGTGACGGCGCGCTGCGCGGATGTCCGGCGGGCGGCGATGTCGTCGATAGCCGTATTCATCTGAGAATCCTTTGTTAGTGATTGATTGATAACAAACAAAGACTACAGGCATTCGACGGCATCGGGCCGACCATCAGCGCATCGGGCGACGCACCCTCACGACCGCATCGAGCAGAGTGACGTCGTGACCGTTCCAGGTGACGGAACGCTCGACGGTGGTGTTCGACTCGACGCCCCAGTCATCGCCGAGTTCGAGCGACGAGAGGACCTCGTCGGGCGTCGGCAGCGGCGGAGCATCCGCGTCGTGGTCATGGCCTGAACCCGGAGGGGATGCCGCATGGCCGACCACCAGCAAGCGGCCACCGGGTGCCACCGCAGAGACCGCCCGGCGCAGGATGGCCTCGCGGGGGAACTCGAACGGGGAGTGCAGGAACGCCGACGTCACGAGGTCGTACTCCTGGGTCGGACGCCACGTGGTGAGGTCGGCCTGCTGCCAGGTCACGCGCTCGGCGAGTCCCGCTCGCGTCGCGTGCAGCGCAGCGACCTCGAGAGCGGCGGCCGAGAGGTCGACGGCCGTCACCCTCCACCCGTGTTCCGCGAGCCAGAGCGCGTCGGCGCCCTCGCCGCAACCGAGCTCGAGTGCGCTGCCCGGCGTCAGCCCGGCCACCTGTGCCTCGACGGTCGCGTTGACCCGGCCGCTCCACATGCGACCGTCCTCACCGCGGCCGGTGCGGTATCGGTTCTCCCAGAACTCGGACGCATCGACGTCCGTCCGTGCGGGGTCGTGATGCATCCCCTTCATCCCTTCCGCTCCTCGGCCAGTGCTGCGGATGCGGCTGCGACCTCTTCGGCGATGAGCTCGCCGTTGACGGTCAGCGCCGCGGTGGCCCCGGATCCCATTGCGATCGGCACCAGGGCCCCCGGGTTGGCAGCGTTGCCGACGGCCCACACTCCCGCGACGCTCGTGCGCCCGAAGGCATCGACCTCGGCCCACTGCCCCATGGGCGAGTCGACGCGCTGGGCGCCCAGCTGACGCAGGGGGTCGTCGAGGGGCACGAGCGCGGGTTCGGCGAACACCACGTCGAGCGGCACGACGGTGTCGTCCTCCAGGGCGAGTCCGGTGAGAGTGTCGCCGTCGACGACCACCCGCGAGACGGCTCGATCCTCGAGTCGCACGCCCCGATGCTCGAGCAGGCGACGGTCGTCGGCGGACAGAGGGCCGGCAAGAGCGGTGAACACCGTGAGGTTCGGGGAGTAGGGGAGGATCATGTGCGCCTTGTGCACCCCGCCCGCCGACCCGAGAAGGACGCCGATCGCGCGGCCGGTCGCCTCGTAGCCGTCGCAGTACGGGCAGGCGACGACCCCGCGCCCCCACTGCTCGACGAGACCCGGGATATCGGGGAGCACGTCGCGGGCGCCCGTCGCCACGATGAGGCGACGCGCGCTCTCGACCGCCCCGGAATCGGTGACCACGTCGAAACCGTCGTCGACGGCGCGTGTCTCGACGACGCGCGTGTTCCGGATGACTCCGTCGGCGGCGCGCACCTCGTGGTATCCGTCGTTCACGAGATCGATCGGGGAGTAGCCGTCGCGACTCAGCACGCCATGCATGTGCGGCGCGAAGCGGTTGCGGGGCTGGCCTCCGTCGAGCACCAGCACCCGACGGCGCGCACGCGCGAGGATCAGTGCCGCGCTGAGGCCGGCGGCACCTCCGCCGATGATGATGACGTCCCACCGATCGCCCGACGGAGGCAAGGTCGAGGTGCGGTGTTCGGTGTCGGAGCCTGTGATGGTCCTGGTATCGCTTGTCATGGTCCCAGAGTCCGGTAGCCTGAGCGGAACAGCAACTATCGATGCTGAAACGGCAAGAAGGAGACGATATGCCCGACGGCACCCTCGCGCTCATCGGCCCCCGGCTGAAGGGGTGGCGGGAGAAGCGCAGCATGACTCTCGCCGAGCTGTCGCGTGTGACCGGCATCTCCTCGAGCACGCTGTCTCGCCTGGAGGCCGGAAAGCGCGCTCCGAACCTCGAGCTGGTGATCCCGATCGCCCGCGCCCTGCGCCTCGAACTCGACGACCTGGTGCCGCGAACGGCTCCCGATCCGCGGGTTGCACGCAAGACGAAGCGCGCCGGAGAGGTCTGGTACGAGTCCCTCTCACCCGAGATGAGCCCGGTCCAGACCTACAAGGTGACGCTTCCGGCGAATCCCGCAGGAGTCGTGGCGACACCCCAGCCGCAGGTCCATGACGGGCAGGAGTGGCTGTACGTGCTGTCTGGGCGCCTGCGCCTCGTGCTCGGAGAACAGGACGTCGTCCTCGGCCCCGGCGAAGCCGCCGACTTCGACACGCGCATCCCGCACTGGTTGGGCGCCGCCGGGGCCGGACCGACCGAGTTCCTGTCGATCTTCAGCAAGGACGGGAAGCGCATCCACCTCCGCGCCCGCGCCGCCGGATCCAGCATCTAGACAGATCAGTCGGCGACGGCGGTGGCTTCGACCTCGACGAGGACGTCGGATTCGAACAGGTAGTCGACGCCGATGAGGGATGCCGGGGGCATGGGGATCGGCAGTCCGATCTCTGCTGCCACGGACTCGACCCCGGCCATGAAGTCCTCGATCTTCTCGGGGCTCCACCCGGTGACGTAGAAGGTGAGGCGGACGACGTCGGCGAACGACGCATCTGCGCTCGCGAGACCGTCTCGGGTGTTGCGCAGTGCCTGAGCGACCTGACCGGCGAGGTCGTCAGGGGCGACAGGGGTGCCGTCGGCGAGGCGGGAGATCTGGCCGGCGACGTGGATGTGCCGTGAGCCGGAGGCGACGGCGACATGGTGGTACGGGGTGCCCTGCTGCAGGTTCGACGGAGTCGAGAGGTGAACGGTCATGGATGGCTCCTTCATGAGATGAGGTGGTAACACATGAATACCTGGTATCCAGAAGTAACTTCAACGAGACTAGGTGTCATGACGGATACCGCCAGCTCTGCCGTGAGCGAGTTCACCATCAGCGCCTCGCATCGAGACCTCCTCGATCAGGTGCTCGACAAATGGTCGCTGGGGGTGCTGAACGAGCTGTGCACGAGACCCATGCGGTTCAGCGAACTGCGCCGCGCGATCCCCGCCGTCACGCAGAAGTCGCTGACCGCGACCCTGCGGCGGCTGGAACGCGACGGCATCGTCGATCGGGCGGTCCTGGGCACCCGTCCCATCGCCGTCGAGTACCGGATCACGCCCCTCGGCAAGACTCTGCGCCCGCCGATCGACGCGATTCTGGCGTGGGTGGACGCTCAGATGCCGCGCATCGAAGACGCGCGCCGCCGGTTCGATGACGAGACCGACTGAGCGGCGCTCGACGGCTGGCGCGCCCGGCCCATGCATAGGAACCCCCGCGTAAACTGGGAATCGTGCCTCTCGCCTCGACGGTTCGTCCGATCCGCAGCGGCCGCTCCTCCCGCATCCGGCCTTCTCGCCGCGCGGTCGGTGCCGCGCTCGCCGCGGTACTAGCCATCGGTCTGAGCGCCTGCGCTCCCGATCCCGTGAACGACTCTTTCCTGAGCGGTGACAACCCCGGCTACGTCGCGGCCGACGGAGCGATCGTCGAGATCCCGGTCGCCGAGCGCGGTGAACCCGTCGTCGACTTCGGCGGCGTGACCGAGAACGGCGACGACTTCAGCAGCGCCGAGCTCGCGGGCAAGGTGACGGTCGTCAACTTCTGGTACGCCGGATGCGCACCGTGTCGTGTCGAGGCGGAAGACCTCGAGAGCGTGTGGCAGGAGCACGGCGGAGACGACGTGGCCTTCCTGGGGATCAACACCCGCGATCAGGCCGACACCGCCAAGGCGTTCTCGGCCGAATTCGGCGTGACCTACCCGAGTCTCATCGATGTCGACACCGCCGAGGCCAAGCTCGCCTTCGCATCGTCGGTGCCGATCCAGGCGACGCCGACCACTCTGGTGCTCGACAAGCAGGGCCGAGTCGCCGCTCGCATCATCGGTCCGATCGACGGCACCTCGATCCTCTCGACGCTCGTCAAGGACGCGCTCGCGGAGGACTCGTGAGTCTCGCGGGAGCGGCATGAACCCCGAAGCCATCATCGGAACGGGAGCCCTCTGGCTCGCGATCCCCGTCGCGGTCCTCGCGGGCCTCGTCTCCTTCCTCTCACCGTGCGTGCTTCCCCTGGTGCCGGGCTACCTCGGGTTCCTCGGGGGAGCGGTCGCCCCTCGACGCGAGCGGACGGCGAACGGCAGTGGGGTGGCGACGGTCGAGGCGCCCGCCCGCGGCCGACTCGTCGTCGGGGTGCTCCTCTTCATCCTGGGCTTCAGTCTCGTGTTCGTGTCGCTGACAGCGCTCGGCGGGCTCGCCAACGTCTTCCTGCTCCAGTGGGGTGAGCTGATCACGCGCATCCTCGGTGGCGTGATCATCCTGATGGGACTCGTCTTCCTCGGTCTCTTCGGCTTCGCTCAGCGCGAGCTGCGTTTCCACGTCGACTCGAAGGCCGGACTGATCGGCGCACCGCTGCTGGGAATCGCTCTCGGCATCGGATGGGCGCCCTGTCTCGGACCGACGCTCACCGCGATCTTCGCCCTCTCGTTCAACGCGGGCGACCCGGTGCGCGCGGGCTTGCTCGGCCTGGCGTACTCGCTGGGCCTGGGCCTGCCGTTCCTGCTGGTCGCGCTCGGCTTCGGGTGGGCGACCAAGACCATCGGGTTCCTGCGCCGTCACATCCGCGTCGTGAACGTCATCGGCGGCGTGCTGCTGATCGTCCTCGGCCTGCTGATGCTGACCGGCCTCTGGACCGACATCATGTCTCGACTGACGGCGGTGATGAACAGTGTCGTCCTCCCGATCTGATCAGAAGAAGACGCATCGGAAGGATGACGTGAGCAGCACAACCGAGAGGTCCAGCGATCCGCTCCGACCGTCAGACCACGTCGACGGCGAGGAGTCCATCACTCAGCCGCGCCTCGGCTTCGTGGGCTGGCTGCGCTGGGGCTGGCGTCAGCTGACCTCGATGCGCACCGCGCTGATCCTGCTGCTCGTGCTCGCGATCGCGGCGATCCCCGGCTCGATCTTCCCCCAGCGGATGGCCGACCCCAACGGCGTCACCCAGTGGGAGCGCGACAACCCCGATCTGTTCCCCGTGCTCGACGGGCTGAAACTGTTCGACGTCTACCTGTCGCCGTGGTTCTCGGCCATCTACCTGCTGCTGTTCGCCTCGCTCGTCGGCTGCGTCATCCCGCGCATCCGTCATCACGCCAAGGCGCTGCAGGCTCGGCCCCCTCGCACCCCGGCGCGTCTCAAGCGGCTCGCCGACTTCCGCGCGGTCGAACGCACGTCGACGGACCCGACCGCCGACGCCGCGGCGACGATCGACATCGCGACGAAGCAGCTCAAAGCGCTCGGCTACCGCGTCGAGCGCTACGACTCGGGTCGCACCGCGTCGGTCTCGGCCGAGCGCGGCTACTGGCGCGAGTCGGGCAACCTGCTCTTCCACCTGGCCCTCGTCGGTGTACTGATCACCGTGGGCGTCGGGGGCGGGTTCGCCTACACGGGCCAGCGCGTGCTGGTCGAGGGCGAGACGTTCGCGAACACGCTGCTCGACTACGACTCGATGAACCGCGGCCGTTTCGTCAGCGACGGGGCGCTCGCGCCGTACTCGATGCGCCTCGACAGCTTCGACGTCACTTACCAGCCGTTCGGCGAGCCCGGCTCCGGCCAGGCCGGCGACTTCTCGGCCAACGTCACAGTGCAGGAGAACGGCGAGGAGCGCACCGGCTCGGTCAAGGTCAACGAGCCTCTCGGCGTCGCCGACGACAACGTCTTCCTGCTCGGCAACGGCTATGCGCCGACGATCACCGTGCGCGACCCCGACGGGGAGGTCGTGTTCACGAACAGCACGCCCTTCCTGCCGCAGGACAACAACATGACCTCGCTCGGCGTCATCAAGATCCCTGACGGTCTCAGCGAGCAGGTCGGTCTGGTCGGTTTCTTCTACCCGACCACGGGTGTGCTCGACACGGGCGCGTTCTTCTCCGGTTTCGGCGATCTCACCAACCCGACTCTCACCCTCGACGTCTACACGGGCGACCTCGGCATCAACGAGGGCATCCCTCGCTCGGTCTACGTGCTCGACACCACCGGCATGACCAAGGTCACCGGACGAACGACCGACCTCGAGTCGATCGAGCTCGTACCCGGAGAGACGGCCGATCTGCCGAACGGCATGGGAACCGTGACCTTCGAGGACGAGTCGCCGGCGGGGGCCAGCGACGCCTCTCAGTCGGTCAAGCGCTTCGCCTCGCTGCAGATCCACCGCGATGCGTCGGGCCCATGGGTGCTCGGCTTCGCGCTTCTCGCGCTGGGCGGACTCATGCTCGCCCTGTTCATCCCTCGGCGCCGCGTGTGGGTCAAGGCGACGGGGCAGGACGGCGTCGTCGCTCTCGAGTACGCCGGTCTCGCGCGAGGCGAGGACCCGACTCTCGCCACGGCTGTCGACGACCTCGTGGCCGGTCACGCGCGTCTGATGGACGCATCGGGAGTGACGACTGCGGTCGAGGAGCCGGAGCCGGCCGTCGACGACTCCGACAAGACCGTGACGGCATCCCGGGCCGTCCGCGACGGTGACCCCGAGCACCCTGCATCCGACACCCCGAAAGTAGACTGACACCATGTTCGATCTCGAAGTGATCTCGCCGATCCTGCTGTGGACGGCGATCGCGATCTATGCGGCGGCCTTCGTGGCCTACGCCTTCGACCTCGCGCGCCGGTCGCAGCTGTCGGCAGATGCGGCGAGCGTGCGGGAGTTCGAACTGGTCGGAGCCGGCGCGGGTTCGCGCGGCGCCAAGGGTGCTTCGGCATCCGGCTCAGCCGCCGCCCCGCAGCGCTTCGTGATGGCCCGCATCGGCACGTCGCTCACCGTCCTCGCCTTCATCTTCCACCTCGCCGCCACGCTCACCCGTGGTTTCGCGGCCGGACGAGTGCCGTGGGCCAACCTCTACGAGTTCGCGATGATGGGCACGCTGCTGATCGTCGCCGTGTTCCTCGCGGTTCTGACGCGCATCGATCTGCGTTTCCTCGGCACGTTCATCACCGGTCTCGTCGTCGTGCTGCTGGGGCTCTCAGCCACGAACTTCTACGTCGAGGTGTCGCCTCTGATGGACCCGCTCAAGAGCGTGTGGCTGGTGATCCACGTCTTCGTGGCCTCTCTCGGCACCGCGTTCTTCGCGCTGGCCTTCGCTCTGTCGGTGATCCAGCTGATGCAGTCCCGCCGCGAGCGGCTGATCTCGGAGGGCGCCGAGAAGACCGGCCCCGGCTTCCTGCGCACCTTCCCCGGGTCGGAGCGCCTCGAGAGCATGGCCTACCGCTTCACGATCATCGGCTTCATCCTCTGGACGTTCACGCTCATCGCCGGTTCGATCTGGGCCTACTACGCCTGGAGCCGCTTCTGGGGCTTCGACGTCAAGGAGACGTGGACCTTCGTCATCTGGGTGCTCTATGCGGGATACATCCACGCTCGTGCGACGCGCGGCTGGCGCGGAAACCCGTCGGCCTGGCTGGCGATCGTCGGCTTCTCGGCCGTGCTCTTCAACTTCACGATCGTCAACGTGTTCTTCAAGGGTCTGCACGCGTACTCGGGCCTCAGCTGAGCGCCCGAGCTCACCTCATCTGAACGAACGCAGTCCGAACGGGATCACTTCGGAATGCTCGACGCCGCCTTCGTACCAGACGAGCTCGGCCTCGCTGATGGTCTCGGCGGGGCGTGAGCTGAGCGAGCGACGGGATTTGTGCGAGAGCTCGGTCCACGCGGCGGGTGCGAGCGTCTTCGCGTAGATCACTGACAGGTGGAAGGTCCAGTCCTCGGTGCTGCGCTCGTCCAGTCGACGGAAGTCGGTGCCCTCGAGGGCTTCGCTGAGAGTCGCGTAGGCCGACACGAGCGAGGGGGTTCGTCTCAGCCGCAGGATGACGACCTGCCACGGCGCCGGGAACACGTCTACGGCCTCGGCGACGACCTCGATCGGGCGCTGCGCCACCGCCCATTCGCGGATCAGCGCGAGCAGGTCTTCCCGACGTTCGGGCTCGTGGAATGCACGCAGCGTGACGTGCTCGGTGTTCGGGTGCGGAGCATCCATCCGGCCGAGTGCCGATCGCTGCTCGGCCCGGTAGACGTCCGACACAGCTCTCGTCGGGCGCAGCACGAGGTACTGCTGCCCCTCGAGTGACTCGAGCTGGGCGGGAGAGGTCATGAAGGGGCGACGCATCTTCTGATCGTACGTGCGTCGGGGAGTGTACGAATACCGCCTCTGCCCGGGCGAGCACGGCTTCGGAGCCGGACGGCGACGCGCCGCGCATCGAGAACGAGGCGCGGCGCGTCGTCGGGTGTGCTCCGAAGTCGTGCCCGGGCGGGGTGCCCGGAGGGGGCCCTCAGGCGGTCGCCACAGCAGCCTTCACCGAGGTCGTGCGACGCAGGGCGACCGCGATGGTGGTCGCGACCAGCGACAGCACACCCCACACGATGAGACCGGCGGCTGCGCCTCCGTTCACGGCGATCAACCCGGCGAAGGCAGGGGCGGTCGGCAGAGACGCACCGAGATCCGCCAGCCAGCCGGGCACCGTCGAGATGAGTCCTGTCGCGATCGCGAGCACCCCGACCAGGGCGCTGATCCACCGGCCGACGCCACCGAAGAGGGCGACGAGCGCCTGGTTGACGGCGGCGAAGACGACACCGGCCAGCACGGCGATTCCGGCGAACCCCCACCAGGTCGCGGCGTCGTAGCTCGCGACGATCTGCACGATCAGGGAGACCAGCAGGCCCTGGGCGGCGCCGATGGCGGCGGTCGGGGCGAAGGCACGCAGCGCGAGCCCGGCAGAGGAGCGCCGCGACGTGAGAGTGCGCGCGGTGTGCGCCCGCATCACGAGGAACGAGGCGAGAGCGCCGAACCACAGCACCACGGCAGTGAGAAGCGGGATAGCGGTCGGGCCGAAGATCGTCGCCCCGTCGGCCCCCTTCGACGCCACCGGATCGGCGATCACCGAGGCGAGCGAGGTCGACTCCGAGTCGCTGAACGAGGGGAGGGAGTCGGATGCGGTGCGCAGACCCCCGGCGAGATCGCCCGTTCCGGTGGCGAGGGTGTCGAGGCCGGTCGCGAGGTCGGCGGCGCCGGTCGCGAGCTCGGTCGTCCCGTCGGACAGCTGAGCGGCTCCCGTCGACAGCGCACGTGCGCCGGCGGCGGATTCGTCGAGGCCCTGGGATGCCAGCTGGTTCAGGCCGTCCGCGAGAGTCGTGGCGCCGGCGCCGGCTTCGCCGAGCTGGGTCGCGAGGGTGGCGGGAAGAGTAGCAAGTTGCTGTACCCCTGCATCAGTCTGCGTCGCACCCGTCGAGAGGGCGACGATCTGGTCGCAGTACTCCTGAGGGAATCCGCTGGGTACACAGGTCTCGGCGAGCTGCTGCAGACCGGCGGCCACCTGTGTCGACCCGGCCGCGAGCTGCTGGGCGCCGGCGACTTGGTTCTGAAGCTCCGTCGCTCCTGTGGTCAGACCGGTGCCGATCTGACTCGCGCCACCCGCAGCCTCGCGGGTCTTCGAGGCGAGCGTGTCGAGTCCTGACGCGAGCGACGACGCGCCGTCTCCGAGCTCGGCGGCGCCCGAGGCGAGCTGTGTCGCGCCGTCGGGGATAGCGGCCGCGCCCGTCGCCGCATCCCGCGCGCCGGTGGCCAGCTGGGCGGCACCGTCGGCGGCCTCCCCGATCTGATCGCCGATCGTGGTGAAGCCGACGAGGATGTTCTCGGTCGTCGCCTCCGACAGCAGCGTGCCCATGCTCGATGCGGCCACATTCGCGATCTGACTGGTGATGAGATCGTCGGCGACGAGTCCGTCATCCGGCGTGGTGACCTGGATGGTGGCCTGCTCGGCGTCACCTCCGCCGTCCGAGATCGCCTGTCCAGCCGAGGTCGCGGCGGCGGAGAACTCCTCGGGGATCGTGATGACGGCCTGATACGACCCGTCAGCGAGCCCATCGGCTGCGTCATCCTCGTTCGAGATCACCCAGGTGAGGTTGGAGTCGAGTTCGTCCGATCCTTCGACGAGTCCTGAGGCGAGCTGCCGCCCCAGCGGCGTCAGCTGTCCGTCGATCTCCACCGGCTCGTCGAGGTTGACGATCGCGGCGGTCATCGAGTCGAGACGCTCGGTCGGGTTCTGCAGTGCGGCGACCAGGATGCCGCCGACGGCTGCGGGCAGCAGCAGGACGCCGAGGATCGTCAGCCACGTGATGGGCTTGCGCGAGCGGGCGCGTTCGATGGGGAGGGTCATGCGTTCACCTCGGTCGATTCGGTGGTGCCTTCGGTGGTGTCGTCGGCGGTGCGGGGCACCGAGGACTCGGGTCGTGTCTGTGCTGCGGGCGCGTCGATGTCGACCACGTCGGCGGGGGAGCGGCCAGCGTCTGCGAGGATCTCGAGGCCGATCTCGGGGTCGAGTGCGGTGAGCAGGATCGCGGTCGTACTGCGGGAGTCACGCAGTCGTGCCGCGAGCTGATCGCGTTCGGAGCGCGAGAGCCGGTCGGCTCCGTCGATCACCACGAGTGCGGGCCGTCCGCGCAGCGCCTCGGAGAGGTCGGCAGACAGGCTTCCGGCATCCGCGGTCATGACTGCTCCGACATGCGCGCGCACCCACGCCGCTCGCCCTGGGAGCAGGTGACCGGCGACCCGGAGGCGCCCGTCGTCGGGGGTCGCACGGCCGGCGATCGTCAATGCCAGCGCACGCAGCGCACCGGCGGACGAGCCAGTGAGCACGGCGGACCCGCCGGGAGCGAGGCGCAGGTGGAGGCCGTCGATGCCGGCATCCGTCACCGTGAGATCGTCGGCGGCCACGACCGAGTCGTCTCCCGGCCATCCGGCCAGGTGGCGCTCGCGCTCGACAGCCTCACCTTCGATGTCGACGCTCGGAAGGATCTTCTCCAGCCACGCCGGGATCTCCCACGCCCGCTCGCCGAGAATGGCCATGAGAGCAGGGATCAGCGTCATCCGCACCAGGAAGGCATCGATCGCGATGCCGGCCGCGAGGCCCAGCGCGATGGGCTTGAGTGACGAATCTCCCTCGGGGACGAATGCCACGAAAACCGCGAACATGATGAGTCCGGCCGCGGTGACGACCTTCGCAGACCCCGTGAAGCCGCTGCGCACGGCACGCAGCGCGGCGGCGCGACGCGTGGCTCGGTCGGGGCTCTTGCCGTCGGGGTCGTGCACGAAGTCCTCGCGCATGCGTGACACCAGGAAGACCTGATAGTCCATCGCGAGTCCGAACAGCACGCCCATCAGGATGATCGGCATGAAGCTGATGATCGGGCCCACCTTCGCGACATGCAGGGCATCGGCGAACCAGCCCCACTCGAACACCGCGCCGACGATGCCGAACGCGGCGACGATCGACAGCAGGTAGCCGACTGCGGCGGTGATCGGCACCCACAGCGAGCGGAACACGATCGTGAGCAGGATCAGCGAGAGGCCGATCACGAAGATGCCGAAGGGCAGCAGGGCGTTGCCCAGCTGGTCGGAGATGTCGATGCCGACCGCGGTGAACCCGGTCACCTTCAGGTCGATGCCGAACTCGTCGAGCCACTGGTCGTGGTGCGACCGCAGCTCGCGCACGAGGTCGGCCGTGGCGGGGTCGTCGGGTGCCGTCTCGGGAATGATCTGCACGATGCCGGTGTCGGCCGTCTCGTTCGGCGTCGCGAGCGCTACCTCCTTGACGCCGTCGATCTTCGCGACCTCGTCACCGAGATCCTCCATCAGCGTGAGCGGATCGGTCGACGTGACGATCGTGCCCGTGAGGATCATGGGTCCGTTGAAGCCGGGGCCGAACTCCTCGGCGACGAGGTCGTAGCTCTGCCGCGCCTCCGAGTCCTTCGGCAGCACGCCGGCGTTGGGCAGCGCGAGGTTCAGGCTCAGAGCCGGAACCGCGATGATGCCGAGGCCGATCACGACGGCGAGTGAGACGAGAATCGGGCGCCTGGTCACGCCGGTCACCCAGCGCTCGCTGAACCGCACACGCGGAGCGGGAGCGGGCTTGCCCTCCTTCGCCTTTCGCGCCTTGCGCGGCCGACCCGCCACGCGGCCCTTCATGAAGCCCAGCAGCGCAGGGGTGAGCGTCACCGCGATCGCGACGGCGACCGCGACAGCGGCGGATGCCGCGATGCCCATGGTCGTCAGGAACGGGATGCCGGCGAAGCCGAGTCCGATCAGGGCGATCAGCACGGTCACACCTGCGAACACCACTGCGGAGCCGGCCGTGCCGACGGCGCGAGCGGTGGATTCCTCGGGGTCGACCCCGTCGCGCACCTGATCCTGATGCCTGGCCATGATGAACAGCGCGTAGTCGATGCCGACCGCGAGTCCGAGCATGAGGGCGAGGAGAGGAGTGGTCGACGAGACCGTGGCGAAGGCGGTCGCGGCGAAGATGCCGGCCATCGAGATGCCCACACCGAGCACGGCGGTGAGCAGCGGCAGCCCTGCGACGACGAACGAGCGGAAGGTGACGATCAGCACGAGCAACGCGATGAGCAGACCCACCGCCTCGGTGAGCGTGACACCGGGGATGGAGGTGGCGAACAATTCGCCGCCGAGAGAGGTCTGCGATCCGTCCGGAAGCTCGTCGGCGAGTTCGGCCACGACGGCCCGCAGGTCGTCCTGTGTCTGGGCCGAGACATCGCTCGCCTGACCGTCGAACTGCAGGCGGATGATGCCGGCGGTCTCTTCGTCGTTGATCATGCCGCTGACCATCTCGTCGAACGGGGAGGTGGCCGAGAGCACGGAATCGTCGAGATCGGCGAGCTGGTCGACGGTGTCCTCGATGTCGTCCCGATACGTGTCATCCGTGATCGAGTCGCCGTCCGCGGCGACCACGATGATCTGCGCGCTGGTGCCGCTGACTGCAGGGAACGAGCGGTTGAGCTGCTCGAGACCCGCCTGCGACTCGGTTCCGGGAATCGAGAACGAGTTGTCCGTCCCCGCCCCGAGCACGAGCGCGCCGGCGCCGGCGATGCCGAGCGCGAGGAGCCAGGAGATGAGGACGCGCCACGGGTGCCGGTAAGACCAGCGGCCGAGCGAGGACAGGAGTGTGGACACGAGGCTCCTCAGGGAATGCGGGCTGGATACACAGGTGTATCCAATACATACCTGTATCGTAAGGTGGTCCGAGCCCCGGAGTCTGTGTGCGGGGTGTGAGAATGAGAAGCAGGAGGATTCGATGACGACACCCGCCACCCGCAGTCGTGAGAACACGCGAGCCAGGCTTCTCGATGCCGCTGCGCAGGTCTTCGCAGAGGTCGGAATCGACGGCGCTTCGGTCGAAGCGGTCTGCGACCGCGCCGGATTCACGCGCGGAGCCTTCTACTCGAACTTCGAGTCGAAGGACGAGCTCTTCCTCGTGCTCGCCGGCAGCGTCGGCGAGCAGCGCGTCAATGGGGTGCGCGCCCGCGTCGAGGAGATCGCCGCAGAGGGCGGCCTGTCAGAGGGGTGCGACCCGGTAGAGCTCGTTCAGCGCATCATGGATGCGGGCGGCGACGACCGGCTCGGCGTGATGCTGATGAGTGAGATCCGCATCCGCGCACTGCGCGATCATCAGTTCGGCTCGGCCTACCTCGTGCAGGAGAGCGAGATGGTCTCGAGCATCGCGGTGATCATCGCGGACATCGTCTCGGTGAGCTCGCTCGAGCTGAAGGTACCGGCCGAGGAGGCCGCGCGCATGCTCATGATCCTCTGGGAGGGCATGACCGTTCGCGGTGTGATGGCCGGCCAGGACTCCGATCAGCTGCGGCACTCGGGCAGCGAGGAGCTGGGCAGGCTCGTGCAGTTGCTGCTCGCGGAGTGACGCGGCTGCTCGCGCTGCAGACGAACGCCGCTCAGCGCGCGGCGAGCGCCTCGTAGCAGCGGCTGAGCCTCGCGATCCACCAGTCGTGACGGTCGTCGGCAGCGGCGAGTCGAGTCAACGCCGCGGCATCGGGCGTCACGCGTCCGGCAGGGATCGAGCCGTCGACAGGGCGCAGATCGGCGACGTCGTCGAGGAACAGAGATGCGGTGCCGAGCCCGCAGTCGTAGTCGAGCGTCGGCAGCGCGGCAGCGAGCGCCGCCCCCTGCGAGAGCCCGATCGCGGTGTCGAGCGCGCTCGAGACGACCACGGGTAGGCCGGCTGCGGTGACGATCTGCAGAGCGTGGGTGATTCCTCCCAGGGGCTGCGCCTTGATCACGAGCAGGTCGGCGGCCTTCTCCCGAGCGACCGCGAGCGGGTCGGATGACTTGCGGATGCTCTCGTCTGCCGCGACCGGGATGCCCATGTACTTCACACGGGTGCGCAGCTCCGCGAGCTCGGGCACCGTGGCGCAGGGCTGCTCGACGTATTCGAGATCGAACTCGTTGAGGGCGTGCACCGCATGCTCGGCCTCGTCGACGTTCCAGGCTCCGTTGGCATCCACCCGGATGCGTCCTTCCGGCCCCATCGCCTCGCGCACGGCTCGCACGCGGGCGACGTCGTCGGCCAACGTCTGGCCGGGCTCTGCGACCTTGACCTTCGCGGTACGGCACCCGGCGAACCTGGCGAGCACCTCGGCGACCCGTGCCGCCTCGATGGCGGGGATCGTGGCGTTCACGCCGATGCGGTCGCGCAGGGGCGTCGGCGGCGCCCGCCATGCGAAGTCGATCGCCGCAGCGAGCCAGGTCGCCGCTTCGGCATCGTCGTACTCGAGGAACGGGGAGAACTCGGCCCATCCCTCGGGGCCTTCGAACAGCAGTGCCTCGCGAGTGTCGACCCCGCGGAACCGGGTGTGCATCGGAAGCGAGACGACCCTGGCCGAGCCGAGCAGATCTGCGAGCGGTGGGAGCATGTGCTCATTCTGCTCTGTCGGAGCGGCCTCCGGGGATCCGCCGTGCCGACGGACGCTCCTCAGATCAGGCGCTTCTGCAGTTCGCCGAGTCGCTCGCTCGGGCGGAAGCCGAGCAGGGTGTTCACGGCGAGCATGTGCGCATTCGATTCTGCGTTGTAGGTGTAGACGGCGCGCGCCTGAGGCGCCCCGCGATGCAGCATCCGCAGGTTGGCGACCTTGACCGCGATGCCGAGCCGGTGGCCCCGGTCGGCCGCGCGCACGAGGGTTCCCCACTGATAGGCGTTGCCGTCGTCGGTCGACACGACGAGCTGCGAATAGGCCGCGGCGTCGCCGTCAGGGGCGAGAGCGATCGTGCCGAACGAGATGCGGCCCTGCAGGTCGAGCAGCTCTTCGCTCTCGCGGATGCTGGCCACGTCGGGCTTCTGCGGCTCGATGTCGAGCTCGCCGGTCGGCGCCTCGGTCTCGAGCGTGGCGTCGAGGACCGTCCAGCGCTCCACGACGTCGTCGGGGATGTGGCCCACCCAGCTGCGGACCTCGTACTGGGCGATCGCAGAGGCGATGTCGCTCTCGATCCGGTCGAGCAGTGCGGGGTCGACCGGCAGGGGAAGTCTGCTCTGCACGTCGCCGAGAGCGAGGCTGTAGCCGTGTCGCCTCGCGAACTCGCGGCCCGGGGACCCCGCTCCCTCCGAACCGAGCTCATACGGCCACGACGCCGAACCCTGCGCTGTCGTGCGGTCGGATGCCACGGCTTCGCGCTCGAGAAAAGCGAGCGCCTCGGTGCCGATGCTGCGGCGTCGGTGTCGCGGCGGCACGCTGATCGCGAGGTGCGCGACGTGCGTGTTGTCCTTGAGGGGCAGCGCGAGGCTCGCGGATCCGACGATGTCTGCGCCGTCGCGGACGAGATAGGCGCGCCGGTCGACGACAGCCGACGCCTGCCGTAGCTCGCTGCGGCACTCGGCCAGAGACCAAACGACGGCATCCGCACCGCGGTCCGCTCGTTCGGCGGCGGCGTAGCAGTCCCACCACGCATCCACCTCGGCGTCGTCGGAGGGATCGACGCGGGAGATCTCGATCGTCATTCCCCCACGGTAGTTGCTCGAGGGGAGGGCGCCGAGGGGGCACTGTCGCGGTCCATGGTCCGCTACACAGATGTGTGATTGACAATGGTGTGTGACGCACAGTAATGTGACGGACATGAACGAGACCCTCGACACGCATCTGCAGGAACTGCGCCGCGGCACCGTGGTGCTGGCCTGCCTGCAGCTGCTGCGCACGGCGGGGTACGGCTACGGACTGCTCGAAGACCTCGAGCGCCGCGGCTTCGCCACCGACGCGAACACGCTGTACCCGCTGCTTCGCAGGCTCGAGAAGCAGGAGTACCTCACGAGCGAGTGGAACACCGACGAGGCGCGGCCCCGCAAGTTCTACCGCACCTCGGACGCCGGCATCCGGCTCGCCGACACCCTGACCGAAGAATGGCGATCGCTCACCGCGGCGATCGCGACCCTCACCTCCGAGGAGCACTGACATGACCACGACAGCCACGCTCACCGAGCGCTACATCAGCGCCACGATCCGCAGCCTCACGCCCGAGGTGCAGGACGACGTTCGCGCAGAGCTCGAAGGGTCGATCGCGGATGCGATCGATGCGAAGCTCGAGCAGGGGGAGACCCCCGCAGCCGCTGAACGCGCCGTGCTCACCGAGCTCGGCGACCCCGGCATCCTCGCCGCGGGGTACGCCGACCGTCCGCTGCACCTGATCGGGCCGAAGTACTACCTCGTCTGGTGGCGGCTGCTCAAGCTGCTGCTGATCATCGTTCCGATCTGTGCATTCGGTGGCGTCATGCTCGGACAGCTCATCGACGGCGCCCCGACGGGCGAGATCATCGGCACGGCGGTGGTGGCGGCTCTCGGATCCGTCGTCCATGTCGGGTTCTGGGTGACACTCGTCTTCTTCGTGCTCGAGCGCACCGGCGCCGACACCGGGGTGAGGTGGAGTGTCGACCAGCTGCCTGAGCCGACGCAGAACGGTGCCGGTCGCGCCGACGCCATCGCCTCGATCGTCTTCCTCGTGCTCGGCGCGGGGGCGGTGTTCTGGGACGCATTCGTCGGCTTCTTCCCGACCGAGGGCGCTCCGATCGCCCTGCTCAATCCGGCGCTCTGGCCGTGGGGCATCACTTTCCTCCTCGCGCTCTTCGTCGCCGAGGCGCTGCTGGCCGTGTTCGTCTACGCCCAGCGTCGCTGGACGATCGGCGCCGCGGTGGTCAACACCGTGCTCGCGGCGGTGTTCGCCGCCTGGTCGCTGACGCTGCTGGTGCAGGGAGAGCTGGTCAATCCGGAGTTCCTCGACTACGTCTTCACCGACAACGGGGTGACCGACGAGACGATGCGGATCCTCACGGTGATCACGGGGTTCTGCCTCGTGGCCTTCCCGATCTGGGACATCGTGGACGGCTGGATCAAGACGGCTCGAGCCCGCCGCCCCTGAACCCAGAACGCAGACGGCGTCGCCTCTCGGGGCGACGCCGTCTGCGTCTGCAACCCCCGCGGGAATAGGCTGGATGCTGTGACCAGCGCATTCGTCTCAGACCTGTTCGACCCGGACGAATGGGTGCTCGCGCCCGGTGCCGAGGACTACACCGACATCACCGCCCACGTCAGCACGGACGGCGGAGTCGCCCGCATCGCGTTCAACCGCCCCGAGGTGCGCAACGCCTTCCGTCCGCACACCGTCGACGAGCTCTACCGCGCGCTCGACGACGCACGGCAGAACCCCCGCATCGGCGCCGTGCTGCTCACGGGCAACGGGCCGAGTCCGAAGGACGGAGGGTGGGCGTTCTGCTCGGGCGGTGACCAGCGCATCCGCGGACGCGACGGCTACAAGTACTCCGACGACGAGACGACCGTGCACGACCCCGCGCGAGCCGGTCGCCTGCACATCCTCGAGGTCCAGCGCCTCATCCGCTTCATGCCCAAGGTCGTCATCGCCGTCGTACCGGGGTGGGCCGCGGGCGGCGGGCACTCGCTGCACGTGGTCTGCGACCTCACGATCGCCTCGGCCGAGGAGGCGCGGTTCAAGCAGACCGATGCCGACGTCGGCAGCTTCGACGCCGGCTACGGGTCGGCCTACATGGCGAGGCAGACGGGTCAGAAGTTCGCACGCGAGGTGTTCTTCCTTGCGGAGGAGTACTCGGCTCAGCGTGCCTACGAGGCAGGAGCCGTGAACCGGGTCGTTCCCCACGCCGAGCTCGAGCGCGAGGCGCTGAAGATGGCGCGCACCGTGCTCACCAAGTCGCCCACGGCGATCCGCATGCTGAAGTTCGCGTTCAACGCGGTCGACGACGGGCTCGTCGGGCAGCAGGTCTTTGCGGGCGAGGCCACGCGTCTCGCCTACGGCACCGACGAGGCGGTCGAGGGCCGCGACTCGTTCCTCGAGAAGCGCGACGCCGACTGGTCGTCGTTCCCCTGGCACTACTGAGCGGATCGAGACGCACATGGTCGCGCTGACGCCCACGGATGCCGAGGATCCGGCCGAACTGCGCGACGCCCTGGCGCGGGCGCTCGACGGCGGACCGGCGCTCGGGTTCGGGATGCTCGGCGACGCGCCCAGGGGCGTGCCCGACGGCACGGCGGTCGTGATCGCCACCTCCGGCTCCAGCGGCGTCCCCAAACGCGTCGTCCTGAGCGGCGAGGCGCTGCGAGCGAGTGTCGAAGCCACGGCGGCGAGGGTGGGCGGCGGACGATGGCTGCTCGCGCTTCCGGCCGGATACGTGGCGGGGCTCCAGGTTCTGGTGAGGTCTCTGATCGCCGGCACGCACCCGGTGGCCCTGGGCGGTCGGTTCTCACCCGAGACCTTCGCCGATGCGACGCTGTCGATGCTGCGTCCGACTCCGGGCGGCTCCGCAGCGATCCCCGAGCTGTACACCTCTCTCGTGCCCGCACAGCTGTCGACACTGCTCGACGCCGCCGACGACCGACCGGTGCGCGCCGCACTGCAGGCCTACCGGGCGATCCTCGTCGGGGGACAGGCGCTGCCGGTGCCCCTCCGTGAACGGGCCGCCGATCTCGGCGTCCGGCTCGTGCGCACCTACGGCTCCACCGAGACCAGCGGCGGATGCGTGTACGACGGTGTTCCCCTCGACACCGTCGCCGTGCGCACGGTGGACGGGGAGCTGCGCATCGCCGGTCCGATGCTCGCTGACGGCTACCTCGGCGACGGGGAGCTGACCGCCAAGAACTTCTCGCGCGACGAGCACGGCATCCGCTGGTACCACACCGGCGATCTCGGGCTCTTCGACGACGGCGTGGTGCGGGTGCACGGTCGTGCGGACAACGTGATCGTCTCGGGCGGCATCAACATCTCCCTCGACCGTGTCGAACGGCTGGTTCGCAGTGTTCCGGGGCTCACCGGCGCCGTGGTCGTCGGCGTGCCGGATGAACGATGGGGCGAGGCCTCGGTCATCGTCGCGGCCAGAGGCGAGGCGCTGCGGCGCAGCGAGCCCGAGCAGCTCGCGCATGCGCGGGATCTCGTGGCGGAGGAGCTCGGAAAGCATGCCAGACCGGCACGCCTGGTCATGGTCGACGAGCTTGCCGCGCTGGCCTCCGGAAAACCGGATCGCGAATCGATCAGACGGGCCGTCCTCGAGCTGCACTGACGGTCGATTCGGTCAGGCGAGGGGTTCTTGCCAGACTGAGGCATGGCCACCTACACGCACGGGCACCATGAGTCCGTCCTCCGCTCTCACAGCAGCCGCGACATCTCCAACTCCGCGGAGTACCTCCGCCCGCACCTGACCGAGACCACCAGGCTTCTCGACGTCGGAGCAGGGCCAGGCAGCATCACGGTCGACTTCGCCGGGATCGTCGCCCACGTGACGGCGACCGAGATCGATGAGAACGCGCTCTCGCTGTCGCGCGATCTCGCGTCGAGCAGAGGTCTGCACAACCTCGACTTCGCGATCGAGGACGTGCATGCGCTGGGCTTCGCCGACGACAGCTTCGATGTCGTGCATGCGCACCAGGTGCTGCAGCACGTCGGCGATCCGGTGCAGGCGCTACGTGAGATGCGCCGGGTCGCAGTGCCCGGCGGCGTGGTGGCCGCCCGGGACGCGGATTACGCCGGATTCATCTGGTTCCCGGTGCTGCCGGAGCTCGACCGGTGGCTCGACCTGTATCGCCGTGCCGCGCGAGCCAACGGAGGGGAGCCCGATGCGGGACGCCGCCTCCTCTCGTGGGCACGGGAGGCCGGGTTCGAAGAAGTGACCGCGACGACCTCCACCTGGACGTACGCGACCCCCGAGGATCGTGCCTGGTGGGGCGGCATGTGGGCAGACCGCATCCTCGAGTCGGCGCTCGCACGGCAGCTGGTCGACAGCGAGATGGCGACGTCGAGCGACCTGCAGGCGATCAGCGACGCCTGGATGCGCTGGGCCGACGACGGCGACGGCTGGTACCTCGTGCCGCACGGCGAGATCATCGCCCGCGCCTGACACGCGCCGGATACATCTCCAGGCGGATGCGAGGCGGATGCCGTGCCGCGTAGCGTTGGGGGAGTGATCCGCCCGCTCTCCCGCACGGCGCTCGTGCTCGACATCGTCGGGGCGGCGCTGCTCTTCGTCATCCTCACTCCCTTCTCGGTCGCGTTCTACGGTCCGGGGGCGGCCGGCCAGGGGATCAGCGGTGCTGCTGTCGCGGCGGTCGTGGTCGCGGGCATCCTGATGTTCGGCGGCGTCGCGATCGGCAGGCTGGCTCCTGGACTCGCGCTCGCCGCGGCCTGGGCGGGCGCCATCGTGCAGATGCTCTCCGGATTCGGGCCGCTTCCGATCGATGTCGCGATCCTTCTCGTGCTCTACGCCACCGCCGCCTGGGGGTCGCGGGTCGTGCTGTGGTGGGGGTTCGGCTCCGCGCTGCTGGGCGCCTTCGTGTCGGCGGTCTACCTGGTGGTCGTCACCGGTGTCACCTCCGGAGCCAGCGGCTGGGATCAACTGACCACCGGCACTCTGCTCCTCGTCGTCTCGGTGCTCGCTCTCGGCTTCGCCTGGGTGTGCGGGCTGCTGTGGCGTGTGGTGCTGCGTGCGCGGAGCACCCGCTCGGCGCAGCTGAAGGCGGAGTCGCTCGCGGCGGAGGAGCAGGAACGAGTGCGCATCGCCCGCGACATGCACGACATCGTCGCGCACTCGCTGGCCGTGGTGATCGCCCAGGCCGACGGAGCCAGGTACGCGGCGGCCGCGAAGCCCGAGATGGCCACCGAGGCCCTGGGAACCATCGCGCAGACCGCTCGCAGCGCCCTGAGTGACGTGCGCCTGCTGCTCACCCAGCTGCGCCACCGACAGGGCGACGGTCCTCAGCCGACGCTCGCGGACCTCGAGGCGCTGTTCGCGCAGGTGCGTCAGGCAGGCGTCGAGCCGCGCATCACCGTCGATCCGATGCCCCCTGGAGAGCCGCCGGGGGCGATCCAGCTCGCGGTGTACCGGATCCTCCAGGAGGCGCTCACCAATGCCATCCGACACGGCGACGGGGCGGTCGATGTGCACCTCGCCTGGCTTCCCGACCGCGTCGACATCGAGGTGCGCAACACGATCGGCCAGGCGCAGACGCAGGTCGGTGCCGGGCACGGTGTGATCGGCATGCGCGAACGGGCTCAGCTCGTCGGCGGTAGCCTTCAGGCGGAGCGTCAAGGCGCGCAGTTCGTCGTCGGTGCGTCGCTCCCGATCGGAGAAGTCGCATGATCAGGGTCGTCCTCGTCGATGATCAGGCGCTGTTCCGCGCCGGCGTCCGCATGCTGCTCGCCTCGCAGCCCGACATCGACGTCGTCGGAGAAGCGGGCAACGGACGAGAGGGCGTCGCCCTGGTGCGCGCGACCCGACCGGATGTGGTGCTGATGGACATCAGGATGCCGGTCATGGACGGTCTCGCCGCGACCGCCGAGATCCTCGCGCAGCCCGACCCGCCCCGCATCGTGATGCTGACCACCTTCGACCTCGACGAGGCAGCCGCCCGTGCGATCCGCGGCGGTGCCAGCGGGTTCCTCCTCAAGGACGCCGACCCCGAGTTCCTCCTCGCGGCGATCCGCACCGTGCATTCCGGGTCGAGCGTGATCGCCGCCTCCGCCACACGTGAGCTGTTCGAGCACTTCGCCGAGGAGCCGAAGCCAGTGCCCGTGCAGTTCTCCGCGCTGACCGACCGTGAGCGCGAGATCTTCGCGCTCGCAGCCAGGGGACTCTCGAATTCCGAGATCGCCGCTCGCGAGTATCTCAGCGAGGCGACCGTGAAGACCCATATCAGCCGCATCCTGACCAAGCTCACTCTGCGCGACCGCGTGCAGCTCGTGGTCTTCGCCTTCGAGCACGGGCTCGCCTGACAGAACACCCGCCCGCTCGCGGGATCATCCTTGCGATGTAGGCGGATGCGTCGTCAGGCCGACGCGGCGGCACACCCGCCGTCCGTAGCGTCGAAGGCATGGAGATCACGACCACCGACCTCGGGCTCGCAGCCCGCGTCCAGCACCTCACGAAGACCTACGGCTCCGGCGAGGGCACCGTCCACGCGCTGGACGATGTCAGCGTCGGCATCCGTCGTGGGCAGTTCACCGCCATCATGGGTCCGTCCGGTTCGGGAAAGTCCACGCTCATGCACATCATGGCCGGCCTCGACACCCCGACGCAGGGGAGGAGCTGGATCGGCGACACCGAGATCACCCAGCTCGGAGACCTCGACCTGACGATCCTTCGCCGCCGCCGAGTGGGATTCATCTTCCAGGCGTTCAACCTCGTGCCGACACTCACCGCCCTCGGCAACATCATGCTGCCGTTCGAGCTCGACGGACGCCGCCCCAGCGCGATCGAGAAGGCCCGCATCGACGGACTGATCGAGACGCTCGGGCTCGGATCACGGCTGCAGCACCGACCGCACCAGCTGTCGGGCGGTCAGCAGCAGCGGGTCGCGATCGCCCGCGCTCTCGCCACGGCACCTGACCTGGTCTTCGCCGATGAGCCGACCGGCAACCTCGACTCGAAGACCGGACGCGAGGTGCTGCAGCTGCTCGCGACCGCGAGCCGCGAGCACGGGCAGTCGATCGCGATGGTCACGCACGACGCGATCGCGGCGAGCTATGCCGACCGGGTGCTGTTCCTCGGCGACGGACGGATCGTCGCCGATCACCCGCGTCAGAGCGCTGAGCAGATCTCGGCCTACATGCTCGCCGCCGAGGTCGCGGCATGAGCGCCGTGATCGATTCTCCGGTCCGCACGGTCGTCGCTCAGACGTCGGCGACCGGTCCGCGCCTCGCATGGCTGCGCGACCGCGGCATGGGAGCCAGCATCCTGGTCGCGACGCTCTCGGCCGCCTTCGGAGTGGTGCTGGTCGAGACCACGGCCTACCTCGGAGCGGTGCTGCAGGCCGACCCGTTCATCGGCGACAGCGAGACCCTCGCCTTCGTGGTCGGGCTGCTCTCGGTGCTCCTCACGGGCGTCGCGATGTACGTCGCGGCGATCGTCACCGCCAACACCTTCTCGACGATCATCGCCGGGCGCACTCGTCAGATCGCGCTGATGCGCCTGATCGGTGCGACCGCGCGGTCGCAGAGGGCGCAGGTCGGCAAGCAGGGCTTGGTGGTCGGCGTCATCGGCGCGGCACTGGGGCTGCTCTCCGGCCTCGCGATCGCGGCCGTCGGCGTGCAGATCGGCTCGGGACTGATCGAGAACGTGCCGACGGGGTTCTCACTCGCACAGCCGTTCATCGCCCTGCCTGTGATCGGCGTAGCCCTCACCACCTGGGCTGCCGCCTGGGCAGGATCCAGACGCGTACTCGCCGTCACACCTCTGCAGGCGATCGGCGGATCGGTCGAGCGCAGCCACGAAGAGATGTCCCGCCCTGGGCGTCACATCGGCGCATGGGTGCTGCTGGGTGCAGGCACCGTCCTGCTGGCGGCAGGGGTCGTCGTCGGACTCGCCCATCCTCTCGGAGTGGTCGTCGCCTTCTTCGGCGGACTGCTGTCGTTCACGGGACTCGCGCTCGGATCGGTGCTGTTCATGCCACCCGTGCTGCGTCTGGTGGGGCGGATGTTCGGCTCGAGTGCCACCGCACGCCTCGCGGCCGAGAACGCCCTGCGCTACCCGGAGCGCTCCTCGCGCATGGCGATCGGCGTGGTGATGGGGGTCACGCTCGTCACGATGTTCGCCGTCGCGCTCGAGTCGGTCAAGCAGATGCTGATCGGCCAGGTCGAGGGCGAGACGCCCGCCGAGTTCTTCACTCCTTTCGACGCCTTCGCATCGGTGATGATGGTGCTCGTCGCCGTGTCGGCGGTGATCGCCGCGGTCGGCCTGGTCAATCTTCTGACGATCGGCGTCGTGCAGCGTCGTCGCGAGCTCGGACTGCTTCGCTCGATCGGACTGTCCAACGTGCAGGTGCGTCGTATGGTGCTGCTCGAGGCCGCACACATCACGGTGGCCGCGACGCTGACCGGGTTGATCCTGGGCATCGTGTACGGGTGGATCGCGGCGCAGTCTCTGCTCGGTTCGGTGCCGACCCTGCCCGACTTCGAGCCGGCCGGGCTCGTCGCCCCTCACGTGCCGTGGCTGCCGGTCGTCATCATCGTCGCGGCGACCGCTGTGCTGACCCTGGTCGCGGCCGCCACTCCGACCCGTCTCGCCACCCGGGTGGCGCCGGTCGACGCACTCGCCGCAGACTGACGACGTGCGTGCGCCAGCGCCCCGTGACCCAATCGGTCATCGGGGCGTTCTGGCGCATCCGGTCGCTCTAGGCTGGACGGATGCCGTCTCCGTTCGACCAGTCCACTTATCAGGTGCGCCTCGAGTGGGGCGTCGAAGGGCTCGACCGCCTCGCACCCGCCGACGTCGTCGTGGTCGTCGACGTGCTCCGCTTCTCGTCGACGGTCGCGGATGCCGTCGCCTCCGGGTCCTCGGTCTCGCTCGACGACGCACGTGCGTGGTCTCGCAATGGTGCTGCGGTCGCCGCCCGCGCAGGTGAGGCCGTGGTGCTGATCGGAAGTCTCCGCAACGCGTCGGCGGTCGCGCGATCGATCGCGACGCTGCAGGAGCGCAACCAGGCACGCACGTCGGTGAGCGTGATCGCGGCGGGCGAAGCCGACGCAGACGGTGCAGTGCGGTTCGCGGTCGAAGACCACCTCGGGGCCGGAGCGATCGTCGCCGCGCTGACCGATCTCGGCATCGATCACACCGCACCCGATGCGGCCGTGGCAGCCGAGGGATTCCGAGCGTTGAAGCGGGCGCTGCGCCATATGGTCAGCGCGAGCGGATCGGCCCGCGAACTCGCCGACGGAGTGGCCGCGACCGATCGGATGCGGGCATCCGGCGCGGTCCCGACGACGACGTCGAGTGCCGCCGAGCTCGATGCCATCGATGCCGTGCCCGTGCTGCGTGACGGGGTCTTCGTCGCGTTCGACTGACTCGTCACCCCGACTCGCGGCGACGGACGCACCGCACGCCCGTGATCGAGCGCCGCGCCGACGTCGACTCGCAGTGCGGTCGGCAACAGGCCGCGCACCCGGCACGGGTTTCGGCTCGTGCCACGTAGGGTCATGGCATGAGGTTCGTCCCCGCGTTCATCGTCGATGCCGTCCTGGTGCTCGTGTTCGCCGTGATCGGCCGTGCCTCGCACGGCGAGAGCCCCGGCGGGTTCCTGATCACCGCCTGGCCTTTCATCGTCGCGCTGCTGGTGGGTCACGTCGTGGCCGCTCTGCTGCCGGCGCGGCCGCGTCGTCCGTGGTCGCTGGGATGGGGCGCCGTCGTCTGGCTCGTCACGGTCGTCGGCGGGCTCCTGCTGCGGGTCGCGGCGGGAGACACCGCTCAGATCGCGTTCATCATCGTCACGACACTCGTGCTCGGCGTCTTCATCGTCGGCTGGCGAGCCGCGGCGGCGTTCCTGCGTCGGCGCGCCGGACGCACGAGCGACACCGGTGCGATGAATGAGCGAGTGGATGACGAGTGGTCTGACGACCGGGTGGATGACGCGGTCCCGGCCGATCGAGTCGTGCATGACGAGGTCGCCGCAGGCGAGGCTGCCGTCGATGAGCGATCAGGGCCAGAGTCGGCGCCCGGGGTCGATCCCGAATCGGGTGCTCACCCGCGCTGACAGCGGACGGGTGTCCGGGTGCGGCGCATGGGTGGTCGATGAAGCACCTGTATCGGCTGTGTGCGATGCGCTTTCGACCTTGCAGCTCGCTCTGCAGCGCGGACCTCGATGATCGCTCCGGCCCCGCAGCGGCCTGACGCTGTCAGCGCGACATCTGGGCGGCGAGCTTCGTGTCGGCCGTGATCTCGCGACGCGTCCAGTCGAAGAGATAGCGGGCGTCGTACGAGCGCGAGCACCGTGCGCACGACGTGGCCCGTGACGGGCGCCGGTGCCGGTAGCTGACGTGACCGGCGGGGCACCGGCCGACCCATGGTGCGAGCTCGACCGCGGTCTCGCCATGATGAGTCGTTCCGCCGACGTAACCCAGGTCGCGGGCCAAGCGCTTCCAGGTCGCGCCGTGGGCGGCCTCATGACCGGCGAGCGCATGCGCCACCTCGTGCAGCAGCACCTGATGGATCTCGTCGTCTTCGAACCGGGCTGCCAGGTATCGCGACACGGTGATGCGCTTCTTCGTGTAGTCGCACTGCCCCGCTCGACGCTTGGCATGGTCGAAGCCGAACGACCAGCTGTCGTCGAGGTGCATCGTGATCAGTGCCTCGCCCCAGACGCGCACCCGGTCAAGTTCCGCCATGCGATCAGGCTAAGCCATACCGCCGACATCGCCGCTCAGCGCAGCGTCAACCCGAGGCGGGCGCGCGACGTGCAGCGTCAGCCCGCGACGAGCTGAGTCGTGCGGCGCCGCTCGGCGGCTTCGATCGCGAGCAGCACCGTCTCGAGCTCCCGGTCCTGGGCTCCCGCTTCGCGACGAAGGAAGAGGGACTGCTTGAAGCTCTCGCGGGCGGTCTCGTAGTCGCCGGCTTCGTACGCGTTCTTGCCGTGGTGGTGATGGGCGAACGCGGCGATCGAGACCCAGCGCTGCCCTTCCGCCTCGGCGGCGCACGTGGCGAGCTCCTGCGCGGCGGCGGCGTGCGCGCCGCGGTGCTGAAGGATGGTGGCGTGCAGCACCCGGGCGCGAAGGACATCCTTGCGGGTTCCGGCCATGCGAGCCTGACGCACTGCTTCGTCAGCGAGGGGGAGGGCTTCGTCCAGGCGATCGAGCACCTTCAGCAGCCAGACGCGTTCGAGCAGTGCCGGAAGGCTGCGCTGACCGTCGATCTCCTCCAGCCGTGCCGAACACTCATCGAGATCGACGCGCTCGCGAAGGGTCTCGTGGTCATAGCCTCTGATGAAACTCATTGCTCTCCTTCCGCAGCGTCCCCCCACAAGTGTGCCTCGCGACGGCGCCGTCGTCGGGGCGGCACGCCCCGGGTCCTCGCATCCGATCTCGATCGAGGTGCTCAGCGGAGGAAAAGCGAGGCATCCGGGCGAGGGGAGGCCACGGCATCCGCGTCCGTGACCACGCGGGCACCCTGCACGAACGCGGTCACCTCGGCGCCCTGGGCGATCTTCGCAGGATGCGGTCCGGCTGCCAGCATCCGCGGCAGCCATTCGGTCGGGAGGGGAGCGGCCGACGCCGCGATCACGAGGTTGCCGAACCTGCGGCCCTTGAGCACCTGCGTATCGGCGAGGACGCCGATCTCGGGAAGCACCTCCGCGATGGTCGCGACCTGACGTCGAGCGAAGGCGAGGCCGGGGCCGTCGGCGACGTTCACGAGCAGCACGCCTCCTGGCGCGAGAAGCTCGGCGAGTTCGCGATAGAACTCGATGCTGGTGAGGTGGGCGGGCGTCTGGGCGCCGGAGTACACGTCGGACACCACCAGATCGCAGCTGCCGACGATGGCCGGCGGAAGACGGCGGACGCCCTCACGGGCGTCTCCGATCCGCAGCCTGATCGATGCGCCTCTCGGCAGCGGAAGGTGCTCGCGCACGAGTGCGGCCAACGGAGCTTCGAGTTCGATCACCTGCTGCCGCGAACCGGGCCGCGTGGCCTCGATGTAGCGGGGGATCGTCAGCGCTCCCGCTCCGAGGTGCACCGCGGTGAGGGCACCTGCCGCGAGCTGATCGATCACGGCGCCCATGCGCACGATGTACTCGAAGTGCAGATGCGTGGGGTCGTCGAGGTCGACGTGCGACTGCGGGGTGTCGTCGACGATGAGCTCGAATCCGGTGGTGAACTCCGACGGCACGATGCGGGCGATGCCGCCGTGGTCGAGACGGGCCTGCGGGTGTTCGGTGTCCTTCGCTCGCGTCCTGCCCATGCTTCGAGACTACGCGGTCACTCCGCCTGGACGCCGACCGAGCATGTGTCCTGGTCGAGGGTCTGCCCCGAGATCTCCGGGGGAAGGGTCGCCCGCGCCTCCGGCGCCTCGGTGGCCGTCTCGACCGGCGCGCCTG
The DNA here is from genome assembly GCF_031843745.1 of Microbacterium sp. WCS2018Hpa-9. NCBI lineage: Bacteria > Bacillati > Actinomycetota > Actinomycetes > Micrococcales > Microbacteriaceae > Microbacterium > Microbacterium sp. WCS2018Hpa-9. Next base: position 73,218 of record NZ_JAVTIY010000004.1, on the reverse strand, counting down.
CGGGTGGCGGCGTCGCGAGCTCCACGCTGCGATGCGTCGAGACGTCGCCGGCGAGCGCGATGGGCTCTCCGGCGACGAGTGCCGCCCACAGCGGGGCCGCTGCGTCGTAGTCGGGCACCACCTTGTTGCTGTCTTCTGGGTCAGCCAGGTTCGGGTACTGCACGAACACGAAGTCCGAGAACTGCACGTCCTTCAGAGCGAGCGCCAACTGCGTGAGCGTCAGGGCGTTGCTCAGCGACTCGCTCGGCACGATGTTGTCGGCCACCGTGTTCATCAGTCGAAGCACCTTCGAGGGGTCCGTCAGGGTCTCCGCGCTGAGGATCTTCTTGGCCAGTCGCGACATGTACTGCTGCTGATTCGAGATGCGGGCGAGGTCGCTCCCGTCGCCGACTCCGTGCCTGGTGCGGATGAAGGCGAGGGCGCTGGCCCCCGAGACCGTGTGCGTGCCGACCGGCAGGTCGACGCCCGCGAGGGTGTCGTGGATCCCTTCGCCTGCGACGCACACGTCGACTCCGCCGATCGCATCCGTGATCGCGATCACGCCGTCGAAGCTGATCTTGGCCGCGAACTCGACCGGGAGCCCGCTGAGATCGGTGACGGTCTTCGCGACGCACGAGACGCCGGCGTGCTCGAAGACCTCGTTGATCCGCCCCTTCGACATCGCCGATGCGGTCGAGCCGTCGGCCCTCTCGCATTCGGGCACCTCCAGGCCGAGGTCGCGGGGGAACGACACGACCGTGACAGCGCGAGGCGCCGCCGAGACGTGCACCAGGAGGGTCACGTCGTTCAGGGCACCCTGATCGCTCTGGGCGCAGCGGTCGCCGAGGATCTTCGTCGAGACCTCGCCGCATTCGTCCGTCCCGACGATGAGAAGATTGAAGGCCTTGTCGCTCGGGTACGCGCCCAGCGACGGAGGGGCGACCTCGACGTCGCCCTCGAGGGCGACGGCGCCTTCGCCGACGCGGTTCAGCACGTCCGCGGCGACGAAGCCCGCGACCGCGATCGACGAGACGAGGAGCACGGCCAGGGCGACTCCGAGGAGTCTGAACAGAGTCGAGAACGCACTGGGCGTAGGGAGGTCTGCGTGGCGTGCAACCGTCGAGCGCTTCGCGTCGTCGAGGGCCCCTGACATGCCGCGAGCCTACCCGCGGAGGTCGATGTTACGGCCGCATGACGTTTCCGAGAATAACTTGCAGGGAATTAGTTAGTGATGAATACTTTTTCCTACGTGGTAGGCACCCGATGCCGCCAGGACGTTCAAAGAGGAGATCCCTGATGCACAAGCGCATTCTTCCGGTCATGGCGCTGGGCGCCGTGGCCACACTGGGCCTGGCGGCCTGTGCCGGTGGCGGAGCAGACACCGGCGGAGCCGTCGACGGAGAGGGCCAGGAGCTCACCGTCTGGATCATGAAGGGCACGAACCCCGACGCGACCGCGTTCTACGACGAGGTATCGAGCGCCTTCGAAGACGAGACCGGGGCCACGGTCAAGATCGAAGAGATCCAGTGGGCGGACGCTCACGACCGCTTCGTCACGTCGATCGCCGGTGGCACCACCCCCGACATCGCCGAGACGGGCACCACCTGGACAGCGGAGTTCGCGGACGCTGGTGCCCTCGAGCCGCTCGACGAGTACGTCGACGCCGAGAAGGGCCTGCGCGACGACCTCGTCGAGGGCCTCGCGGTCGCCGGTACCTACGAGGACGAGCTCTACGGCATGCCGTGGTACGCCGGTGTCCGCTCGATCGTCTACCGCACCGACGTGTTCGAGGAGCTCGGTCTCGAGGCTCCGAAGACGTGGGACGACATCGTCACTGCCGGTGAGGCGATCAAGGCCGCCAAGCCCGACATGCTGCCGTTCCCCGTCGCGGGTGACGCCGAGTTCCAGGTCTACCCCTGGGTCTGGGGTGCGGGCGGCGAGGTCGCGACCCTCGACGGCAAGACCTGGACGAGCGAGCTAGACAGCGACGAGTCGCAGGCCGGAATCGAGTTCTACACCGGACTCGCGACCGAGCACGGTTTCTCCTCTGCCGGTGCCACGACGTGGAAGGAGACCGACCTCCGTGACTCGTTCACTCAGGGGAACGTCGCCATGATGCTCTCGGGCTCGTGGACGCCGAAGGCTCTGATCGAGGCGAACCCCGAACTCGACGGCAAGATCGGCGCGGCCGTGATCCCCGGCGAGGACGGCGGAATCGCTCCGTCCGTGCTCGGAGGCTCGCACCTGTCGGTCTTCAACACGACGAAGAACGCCGACCTCGCGTGGGAGTTCGTCAAGCTGATGAGCACCGGCGAGTTCGCCGAGCAGTGGGCTGACGAGACCGGCTACTTCCCCGGCGTCCAGTCGGCGATGGAAGAGGCCCTCGCCTCGACCGACCCGCTCGTCGCTCCGTTCGCGCAGCAGATGGTCGAGGGCGGCGCATCCGTGCCCGTCACCCCGAACTTCGGAGCCGTCCAGGCGAAGAAGACCACCAACTCGATGATCCAGGCGATCCTCGGCGGGCAGAAGGACGTCGCCACCGCGACGAAGGATGCCGCAGCTGAGATGACCGAGCTGCTCAACAAGTAAGGCTGTATCCCTTCATGTCGATGGTGCAAGCGCCACTGCCGGCCACGAAGGCGGAGTCCACCTCCGCCTCCGTGGCCGGCGGCCAGCCCCGGCGGCGAGGACTCTCGCTGCTCACGGCCCGCCCCTGGCTTCTTCTCGCTCCCGGGCTGGTCATCCTCGCGGTGCTCATGCTCTGGCCGCTCATCCAGGTCTTCATCTTCTCGCTGCAGGACTACGGTCTGCGCGAGATCAACACCGGCGAGAACAACTGGATCGGCGTCGACAACTACGTCGAGGCGCTCACCAACCCGACGCTGTGGGCCGTCGTCCTGCCGAACACCGTCGGCTTCGCCGCCGTCGCCGTGTTCGTCACCGTGGCGGTCGGCACACTGGTCGCGCTCCTGCTCGCGAAGCTGGGCACGGTCTGGCGCACCATCGTCTCGAGCTGCATCATGGTCGCGTGGGCCATGCCCGCCGTCACCGGCACTTACGTGTGGACGTTCATCTTCGACGCCGACCGTGGCATCTTCAACACCACCCTGCAGAACCTCGGCCTGATGGACGAGCCGGTCAACTGGTTCACCAACCAGTGGTCGTTCTACGCGATCGTGCTGCTGAACGTCGTGCATCACGGCTTCCCGTTCGTGGCGATCACGGTGCTCGCCGGTCTCCTCGGAGTCTCGAAGGAGATGCTCGAGGCGGCCGCACTCGACGGCGCGAACGCCTGGATGCGCTTCTGGAAGATCATCTTCCCGACGCTCAAGCCCGTCTTCTCGGTCGTCATCATCCTGTCGACGATCTGGGACTTCAAGGTCTTCGCGCAGGTCTATCTGATGCCGGGCGGAGGGGGAGGCAACCGGTCGGTGCTCAACCTCGGCGTCTGGTCGTACGTCGAATCCTTCGGTCAGAACCGCTACGGGTTCGGCGCCGCTCTCGCCGTGCTGCTCACCCTCGTGCTGATCGGAATCACGATCGTGTACATCCGATCCCTCATGAAGGAGGACGAGCTGTGAACCCTCGCCCGTCTGCCATGTCGCGCCTCGGCACCGGCATCGCGATCGCCGCCGTCCTGATCTTCACGCTGTTCCCGGTGTACTGGATGGTCTCCAGCGCGTTCGACGCCAAGGCATCCAGCGGTGGTCAGTCGCTGCTGCCCCAGGAGTTCACGTTCGACAACTTCGCCTTCGTCCTCACCGACGGCGGCTTCGGCACCTACCTGCGCAACTCGGCCATCGTGGCTCTGGTCACAGTGCTCGTCAGCGCACTGGTGTGCCTGCTCGCGGCGGTCGCCGTCGCGCGCTTCCGCTTCAAGTTCCGCACGACCGTCCTCATGATGATCCTCATCGTGCAGATGGTCCCGCTCGAGGCTCTCGTCATCCCCCTGTTCCTGCAGGTCAAGAGCCTCGGACTGCTCAACAGCATCCTCGGCCTGATGGTCGTCTACGTCGCGCTCTCACTCGCCTTCGGAATCTGGATGCTGCGCGGATTCGTCGCTGCGGTTCCCGTCGAGCTCGAAGAGGCCGCCTACATCGACGGCGCCAGCTGGTGGCGGATGTTCCGCTCGATCCTGCTGCCGCTCGTGATGCCGGGCCTCGTCGCCACCAGCATCTTCAGCTTCATCACGGCGTGGAACGAGTTCATCTTCGCGATGACGATCCTCGGCAGCGAGACCGACCAGTACACGGTCTCGATCGGTCTGAAGTCCTTCTTCGGTCTGCACTCCAACGACTGGGGCAGCATCATGGCCGCGTCGACGATCATCACGATCCCCGTCATGGTCTTCTTCGTGATCGTGCAGCGTCGCCTCTCGGCAGGCATGGTCGCCGGAGCGGTGAAGGGATGACCGACGAGCTGGTCCGCCTCGCCAATGCGGTGCTCTGGCCGGGGTTCCTCGGCACCGAGGCGCCGGACTGGCTTCTCGCCGAGCTGCTCGACGGCCTGGCGGGAGCGGTCTACTTCAGCCAGAACGTCGGCGACGGACTGCCTGCCCTGAGTGACGAGATCCTTCGCGCGAACCCGGCCGCCCTGATCGGGATCGATGAGGAGGGCGGCAACGTCACACGCCTCGAGTCCACGGCCGGTTCCACGCTCCCAGGGGCGGCCCAGCTCGGAGTCGTCGACGATGTCGAGGCGACGAGGGACTCCGGTGCGGAGCTTGCTCGACGGGTCGCCTCGGTCGGTGCCAACGTGGTGCTCGGGCCCGTCGCCGATGTGAACACGGATCCGCGAAATCCCGTGATCGGCGTGCGCTCCTTCGGCAGCGACGAGGAACTCGTGGCCCGACACGTGCAGGCGGCAGTCGACGGCCTGCAGAGCAACGGGGTCGCTGCGTGCGTCAAGCACTTCCCGGGACACGGCGACACGCATCTGGATTCGCACCACTCGCTGCCCGAGATCTCGCTCGGCATCGACGAGTTCGAGCGCGTGCACCTCGAGCCGTTCCGTGCGGCGATCGCTGCGGGAGTCGACGCCATCATGACCGCGCACATCGTGGTTCCCGCGTGGGGGGAAGAGCCGGCGACGCTGAATCCTCGGGTGCTCGGGATGCTGCGCGACTGGGGTTTCGACGGCGTCATCATCTCGGACGCCCTCGACATGGCGGCCATCCGTGAGACCGTCGGCATCGGACAGGGCGCTGCGCTTGCCCTGGCGGCCGGTGCCGATCTGCTGTGCATCGGCAACCCGACGAACCGGGGCGACGCCACGCTGCCCGACCAGGACCGGCGAGACTTCCTCGCTGCCCGCGACGGGATCCTCGCGGCGGTGAGCGACGGCTCGCTGCCCCGCGAGCGACTCGCCGCTGCGGCCGAGCGGGTCGCCCGTCTGGCAGAGACCCTCCGCACCCGCGCGACGACCGCTCCTCCGATCGACTACGACGGATCGGAGATCGTCCGACGAGCGATCACCGGTGCGACGGCGGATGCCGGGGTGCTCGCAGTGGTCGACGCCCGCCGTCGTTCGACTCTCGCCGTAGACAGTGCGTCGGCGTACGTGGCTGAGACGCTCGCCGCCGACGGCCACCGTGTTCGTGTCGACGTCGCGCGAACGTCGATCGAAGAGCAGGACGTCGCCCTCGAGCGGGCGGTTCTCGCCGAGGGGCTGACGGTCGTCCTTCTGGATCGCCCCGACGCCGATGACGCGCAGCGCTCGCTGGTCGAGCGCGCCGCTCTGCGCGACCCCGAGGCGGTCGTGGTCAACGTCGGACTCGCGGCCCGGCGGCCTCTGCCGCTTCCTGTCGTGGAGGTCGGATCCGCGAGCAGGATCGGTGCGCAGGCCGCCAGAGATCGACTGACCGGCGGGTCTTCGCGCCGCGCCGATTCCTCGCCCACCAGCGCAGGTCCGCCCGACTGAGGCAGGATGACACCGTGGACGACGATGTTCTCGCGCTGGTGCGCCGATCCGTTCCTCGACTGAGTGCTGCAGAAGCACGGGTCGCGGAGACGATCCTCGGCGACCCCACGCTCGTCGTCGATCTCGCCATCAACGATCTCGCGCAGCTCTGTCACACGTCTCTGTCGACCGTTGCCCGATTCGCGCAGTCGCTCGGCTTCAGCGGGTACCGCGAGCTGCGGGTCGCGGTCGCTCGCACGGTCACGCTCGCCCAGGCGCAGCGGGCGCGTTTCGGCCTCGACACCACGGCGATCGACCCTGACGACGAGCCGTCGGCGATCGCTGCGAAGCTCGCAGCTCAAGAGATCGATGCGATCGAGAAGACGGCGCGCGGGCTCGATGCAGACGCTCTCGACCGGGTCGCGAGGGCCGTCGTGGCAGCCCGCCACGTCGATCTGTTCGGGCAGGCGGCCTCGTCGTTGACCGCCCAGGACCTTCAGCAGAAGCTCGCGCGCATCGGCTGCTCGGTCGCGCACTCCGCTGATCCGCATCTCGCTCTCACGACGGCGTCGCTGCGCACCGCAGACGACGTCGTCATCGCCTTCTCGCATGGCGGCGAGACCCAGGAGGTCGTCCGCGCCGTCGAGATCGCCCGAGACGCCGGCGCGCTGTCCGTGGCGATCACGAGCGCCCCCGACTCGACGCTCGCGCTCGCTGCCGACATCGCGCTGATCACGTATGCGCAGGAGTCGCCATTCCGGATGGCCGCGATGTCGAGCCGCATCGCGCAGCTGGCCCTGGTCGACATCCTGTTCGTGCGCGTCGTGCAGCACCGGGGCGAACCCGTGGTCATCCCGCTGCAGCTCACGCACGACGCGGCGGCGTCTCGTCGCCGCCGGTAGGTGCCGATCAGTCGACGTGGTCGCGGGTGCTGAGCAGCGCTCTGGTCGCGATCCTGTGCGCGCGGGCGAGGCTGCCGGTGAGCGAGAGGCCGGTCAGCACGCCGGCGAGGAACCCGGCGGCGAACGCGTCTCCGGCCCCGATGGATTCCACGACGGAGACGTCGAGCGACCTGCTGTCGGTGCGCTCCACTCCGTCGAACGCCACAGCGCCGTCGGGGCTCGTGGCGATCAGATACCTCGGTTCGGGGAACAGCTCGCGCAGTCGATCCGGCTCGGCGGTGCCGAACACCGACTCCGCGTCGGGTCGAGTGCAGAAAGCGATGTCGGCGCGGCGGACGTAGTCCGAGATCACCGCGCGCCCTTCGTCCTGGCGGCCGCGCCAGAGCGCGGGGCGCCAGTTCACGTCGAAGCTGAGCAGCCGACCGTCGCGGGGCGCAGCGAACAGCGCATCCTGCGCCGCACGAGCGGACTCCGAGAGGGCTGGCGTGATCCCAGAGGTGTGCACCAGTGCTGCCTGGGCCAGAAGAGCGGATGCTGCGGGGGACGCGAGGGTCTCGGGCGACAGCGCCGCGGCTGCTGAACCCGAGCGGTAGTAGTGCATCGTCCCGTCGACCGAGCCGTCCGGGCGCGGTGACAGCTCCTTGACGTAGAGACCGGTGGGGGCTTCTGCGTCGATGTCCACGGCCGAATCGTCTACCTCGTGCCTGCGCAGCTCCGCTGTGAGGAATCGCCCGAAGCCGTCGTCACCCACGCGAGACACGACAGCGGCGCGAATGCCCGCCGACGCCAGTGCGATCGCGGTGTTCCACTCCGCCCCGGCGAGCGATCGATGGAAGGTGCGCACGTCCTCGAGGGGAGCGGCAGTGGCGGGGACGAAAGAGACGAGGCCCTCGCCGACGCAGACGACGAGGGGAGATGTGTCGGGCACGTTCAGGAGGCTACCGGATCGGCCACGGCGCTGAACATCCGTAACAGGAATGCAACCTGGAGGTGTTTGCATCGGTATGCGCACTGGGTAGCGTCGAGGCATCACGGTTCCGAAGTCGACGATGTCTTCGGAACGCGCACAGCAGCGCTCGACAGGAAGGTCACACAATGCACCACTCAGTCATGCGTCGGCGAGGACTCCTCGCCGTCACCGGAGCCGCACTCGCGGCGCTGGTCCTCTCAGGATGCGTCGCCAGCGAGCGCAGCGACGACGGCGGAGAGGCTGCCGGCGATGTCGACGGCACTTTCGTGTTCGCCGCATCCTCGGACCCGGCCAGCCTCGACCCGGCATTCGCCCAGGACGGCGAGAGCTTCCGCGTCTCGCGGCAGATGTTCGAGGGCCTCGTGGGCACCGAACCAGGCACGGCCGACCCGGCACCCCTGCTCGCCGAGTCGTGGGAGTCGTCCGAAGACGGCATGAGCCACACCTTCACCCTCAAGGAAGACGTCACCTTCCATGACGGCACCCCGTTCAACGCCGAGGCGGTGTGCGCGAACTTCGACCGCTGGTACAACTGGACCGGCCTGGCCGCATCGGAGGCGTTCGGCTACTACTACAACAAGCTCTTCAAGGGCTACGCCGACAGCCCGGCGGACGCCGTCTACAAGTCCTGCACCCCTGACGGCGACTACTCCGTCACGATCGACCTGAACAAGCCGTTCGCCGGCTTCGTCGCATCCCTCTCGCTGCCGTCGTTCTCGATGCAGAGCCCGTCGGCGCTGCAGGAGTTCGGCGCCGACGACGTGAGCGGCTCCGCCGAGGCTCCCGTGCTCTCCGAGTACGCGATGGGTCACCCGGTCGGCACCGGCCCCTACCAGTTCGACGAGTGGGCTCCGGGCGAGCAGGTCACGCTCAAGGCCTACGGCGACTACTGGGGCGAGGCGGGCCAGATCGACGAGATCATCTTCCGCACGATCGACGACCCGACCGCGCGTCGCCAGGCCCTCGAGTCCGGATCGATCGACGGCTACGACCTCGTCGGCCCTGCCGACACCAAGGCACTCGAGGACGACGGCTTCACCATGGTGTCGCGCCCTCCGTTCACGATCCTCTACCTCGCCTTCAACCAGGCCATCCCCGAGCTGCAGGACCCGAAGGTCCGTGAGGCGCTCTCGTACGCGGTCGACAAGGATGCGCTGATCAGCCAGGTCCTGCCCGAGGGCACCGAGAAGGCGATCGAGTTCGTGCCCGACACCGTCAACGGCTACAACCCCGACGTCACGACGTACGACTACGACCCCGAGAAGGCCAAGTCGCTGCTCGCAGAGGCAGGCTACGACGAGGCCAACCCGCTGAAGCTGACGTTCAACTACCCGGTCAACGTCTCGCGTCCGTACATGCCGGACCCCGAGCAGATCTTCACGGTTCTGTCGTCGCAGCTCTCCGAGGTCGGCGTCGAGACCACCCCGGTCTCGGAGGAGTGGGTCGAGTACCTCGACCGCACCACGGGAACGTCCGACCACGGCATCCACCTGCTCGGCTGGACCGGCGACTACAACGACACCGACAACTTCGTCGGCGTCTTCTTCGGCCAGCAGAGCTCGGAGTGGGGCTTCGACAACCCCGAGCTGTTCCAGAAGCTGAACGAGGCTCGCGGCGTCTCCAACCTCGAGGACCAGACGGTGCTCTACGAGGAGATCAACGAGATGGTCGCGCAGTTCATCCCCGGTGTGCCGATCGCGCACCCGGCGCCGACACTGGCATTCGACCCTCGCGTCGAGAGCTATCCCGCCAGCCCGGTGAACGACGAGGTCTTCACGGACATCGTCCTCACCGAGTAGGTCTGACCGACTGAGATGCCCACCCGGGTCTCCGCGCTCGCCGCGGAGGCCCGGGACCGGCGTACCTTCTGATCAACGGAGACCTCTTGCTGCGCACCATCGGCAGGCGACTGCTTTTCCTCATTCCCACCCTGATCGGCCTCAGCATCCTGCTGTTCGCCTGGGTCAGGGCCCTGCCAGGCGGCCCGGCCGTCGCTCTTCTCGGTGAGAAGGCGACTCCGGAGGCCGTCGCCAGGGTCAACGAACTCTACGGCTTCAACAAGCCGATCCTGGAGCAGTACTTCATCTGGGTCGGCCGCCTCCTCCAGGGCGACTTCGGAACGTCTATCCAGACGAACCGACCCGTGACGGAGGAGTTCTTCCGCCGCTTCCCCGCGACGCTCGAACTGAGCGTTCTCGCGCTCATCTTCGCGATCGGCGTCGGCATCCCGCTCGGCTACTGGGCGGCTCGCCGCCACGGCAAGTTCACCGACCATGCGTCGGTGGTGCTGAGCCTGGTGGGCATCACCATCCCGGTGTTCTTCCTGGCCTTCATCCTGAAATACGTGTTCGCGGTGCAGCTCGGGTGGCTTCCTTCGGACGGCCGCCAGAACCCCCGAATAGATGCCACGCACCCGACGGGGTTCTACGTGTGGGACGGCATCATCACCGGCGAGTTCGACGCCTCCTGGGATGCGCTGATGCACCTGGTGCTCCCGGCACTCGCGCTCGGCACGATCCCGCTCGCGATCATCGTCCGCATCACAAGGGCGAGTGTTCTGGAGGTGCAGAACGCCGACTACGTGCGCACTGGCCGTGCGAAGGGCGTCGGTTCGTCGACGCTGCGCAGTCGCTTCATCCTGCGCAACGCGATGCTGCCGGTGATCACGACGATCGGTCTGCAGACCGGACTCCTGATCTCGGGGGCGGTGCTCACCGAGACCGTCTTCGCGTTCCCCGGCATCGGGTCCTTTCTCGCGAGGGCGATCTTCACACGGGACTTCCCGGTCCTTCAGGGATTCATCATCTTCATCGCGATCGCCTACGCGCTGATCAACCTGGCGGTCGACGTGTCGTACAGCTTCATCGATCCGAGAGTGCGGGTGCAGTGATGTCCCGTCTCGTTCTCTGCAGACCCATCCTCCGAAAAGAGGTGACGTCATGAGCGTCGCACTCCCACCCGCACAGGGCGGCGAGATCATCGACACCGTCGCGATCGCGCAGTCCCACCTGAAAGAAGGACCAGGCGGGTTCTGGCGCGATGTGTTCCGTCGCCTCCGCCGCAACCCCACCGCCTGGATCGGCGCCGGTATCGTCCTGATCTTCATCCTGGTGTCCGTGCTCGCGCCGTTGCTCGCTCCCTACCCCGAGACGGCGCTGCCCGGTGCGAAGTACATCACGCCGACGTACATCCCCGGACCAGGGGAGCTGCCGGAGTTCCCGCTCGGCCTCGACCGCTTCGGCGGCGATGTGCTCTCCAAACTCATCTGGGGTGCGCAGGCGTCGCTGCTGATCGGTGTCATCTCGACCGCATTAGGTCTGGTCGGCGGAATGATCCTCGGGCTTCTCGCCGGCACGTTCGGCGGATGGGTCGACACCGTCATCATGCGCATCGTCGACATCATCCTGTCGGTGCCGAACCTGCTGCTGGCCGTCTCGATCGCCGCGATCCTCGGTCAGACGCAGTTCGCGGTGATGATCGCGATCGGCGCTTCGCAGGTGCCGATCTTCGCGCGCCTGCTGCGCGCGTCGATGCTGCAGCAGCGATCGAGCGACTACGTGCTCTCGGCCCAGACGCTGGGTCTCGGCCGTGGTCAGATCACGATGTCGCATGTGCTGCCCAACGCGATCGGCCCGGTCATCGTGCAGGGGACGCTCACGCTCGCGACGGCCGTCATCGATGCGGCGGCGCTGTCGTTCCTCGGTCTCGGCGGCGGTCGACCCGAGACGGCCGAGTGGGGGCGCATGCTCACCTACGCGCAGGCCGAACTCGCCATTGCGCCATGGCTGGCGTTCCTGCCAGGTATCTGCATCGCGGTCACCGCACTCGGCTTCACCCTGTTCGGTGAGGCTCTGCGCGAGGCCATGGACCCGAGGACGAGAGCACGATGAACGCTGCGAAAGAGAACCGGGTGCCGGACGCACCCCTGCTGTCGGTCGAGGGCCTCGCCGTCGACTTCGCCACCATGGACGGCGTCGTGCACGCGGTCGAGGGTGTCGACCTCGAGATCGCCCCGGGCGAGACCGTCGCGATCGTGGGGGAGTCGGGGTCGGGCAAGTCGACGACCGCGATGGCCATCATCGGGCTGCTCGCCGGAGGCGGTCGCGTCGCCGCCGGCAGCGTCCGCCTCGACGGCCGCGACATCACGCGTGCCTCCGAGAACGAGCTGCGGACGATCAGAGGGCGGGACATCGGCCTCGTGCCTCAAGACCCCATGTCCAACCTGAACCCGGTCGCCAAGATCGGCACCCAGGTCGCCGAGACTCTCCTCGCGCACGGTCTCGCGACCAGGCAGAACGTGAAGGAGAAGGTCGTCGAGGCGCTCACCGCCGCAGGGCTGCCCGATCCTGAACGTCGAGCGAAGCAGTATCCGCACGAGTTCTCGGGTGGCATGCGCCAGCGCGCGCTGATCGCGATCGGTCTGGCGTGCAAGCCTCGTCTGCTGATCGCAGACGAACCGACGAGTGCGCTCGACGTCACGGTGCAGCACACGATCCTCGACCAGATCGGTCAGATGACGCGTGAGCTCGGTACGGCAGTGCTGCTCATCACGCACGACCTGGGTCTCGCCGCGGAGCGCGCCGAGCGCGTCATCGTGATGCACCGTGGCAGGGTCGTCGAGCAGGGGCCGGCCAAGCAGATCCTCGAGGCGCCGCAGCATCCGTACACCCAGTCGCTGGTGGCGGCGGCACCGTCCGTGGCGGCGGCGCGCCTGCGGCCGGAGGCGTTCCGCGTCGAGGACCGGCCGACCGAGGCGACGGATGCTCCGGCCATGGCCGACGAGGTGACGCCCGGGGTTCCGGCCGCCGACCACATCGTCGAGTTCGAGCACCTCACCAAGGTGTATCCCGTGCGAGGGCAGAAGGAGGACTTCGTCGCTGTGAACGACGTCTCGCTCGCGATCCCTCGGGGTGAGACGGTCGCGATCGTGGGCGAGTCCGGGTCGGGCAAGACCACCACGGCCCGGATGCTGCTGAAGATCATCGAGCCGACCAGCGGCCTCATCCGCTACGGGGGCAAGGACATCGCATCCCTCGATCGAGCGGAGACGAAGGACTTCCGTCAGCGGGTGCAGCCGATCTTCCAGGATCCGTACTCGAGCCTGAACCCGATGTTCACGATCGAGCGCCTGATCTCCGAGCCGCTCGACTTCTACAAGCGGGGGAGCAGCGCCGACAGGCGCAAGCGCGTCCGTCAGCTGATCGACGACGTGGCGCTGCCGCAATCCATGCTGCGGCGGTATCCGTCGGAGCTGTCGGGCGGTCAGCGGCAGCGCGTCGCGATCGCTCGGGCGCTCGCTCTCTCACCCGATCTGATCGTGTGCGACGAGCCGGTGTCGGCGCTGGACGTACTGGTGCAGGATCAGATCCTGACGCTGCTCGGCGACCTGCAGACCGAATACGGGCTGAGCTATCTGTTCATCTCGCACGACCTCGCCGTCGTGCGACTGATCAGCGACTACGTGTGTGTGATGAAGGATGGATCGCTCGTCGAGGCGGCTTCGTCGGAGGAGATCTTCACGAACCCGCGCGACCCGTACACGCGGCGCCTGCTGGCGTCGATCCCGGGGAACGAACTCAACATCGCCTCCTGAGGCGATCCGCGGAGGATCCTCTCGGCCTTCTTCGGGTGCCAATACCGCAGCATCCGAAGAAGGTCAAGGATTGAGCTTGCCATGTCGCAAGTTCGTGCGTATAGTTGGTAGTTGCGCTCGCTTCTCCCTGCCCTCATATGGTGGTCGGCATTTCGTTGAGCATTCGGGCGCACACTCACCTGACGACAAAGGAATCGAGAAGCCCTGCGGGGCTCACGGAGGTTATTCCCTTGGCTGCTGCTCGCAACGCATCCACCACCACCACCACTAAGAACGGACGCGGAGCATCCCGTCTTTCGTTCGCCAAGATCTCCGACACGCTGACGGTCCCTGACCTTCTCGCTCTGCAGACCGAATCCTTCGGATGGCTCGTCGGCAACGACGCCTGGAAGGCTCGTGTCGCAGAGGCCAAGAAGGCCGGCCGCACAGACGTGAACGAGAACAGCGGCCTCGGCGAGATCTTCGAGGAGATCTCACCGATCGAGGACCTCGGCGAAACGATGCAGCTGTCGTTCACGAACCCGTACCTCGAGCCGGAGAAGTACTCGATCGAGGAGTGCAAGGAGCGTGGCAAGACCTACGCCGCTCCGCTGTACGTCGAGGCCGAGTTCATGAACCACCTCACGGGCGAGATCAAGACCCAGACGGTCTTCATGGGCGACTTCCCGCTGCAGACCGACAAGGGAACGTTCATCATCAACGGCTCCGAGCGCGTCGTCGTCTCGCAGCTCGTGCGTTCGCCCGGTGTCTACTTCGACAAGACCCCCGACAAGACGTCCGACAAGGACATCGTGTCGGCGCGCGTCATCCCGAGCCGTGGTGCATGGCTCGAGTTCGAGATCGACAAGCGCGACCAGGTCGGCGTCCGCGTCGACCGCAAGCGCAAGCAGTCGGTCACCGTGTTCCTCAAGGCGCTGGGCATGACCAGCGAGGAGATCCTCACGGAGTTCGCCGGCTACACCTCGATCGAGGAGACGCTCGCGAAGGACACCATCGTCACGAAGGAAGATGCGCTCCGCGACATCTACCGCAAGCTCCGTCCGGGCGAGCAGGTCGCTGCCGAGGCTGCGCGTGCGCTGCTCGACAACTTCTACTTCAACCCGAAGCGCTACGACCTGGCGAAGGTGGGTCGTTACAAGATCAACCACAAGCTCGGTCTCGACGCGCCGCTGACCGACTCGGTCCTCACGGTTCAGGACATCGTCGCGACGATCAAGTACCTCGTGCGTCTGCACGCAGGCACGGAAGAGACCTTCCCCGGCATCCGCTCGGGCAAGAAGGCCGACATCCGCATCGCGACCGACGACATCGACAACTTCGGCAACCGTCGCATCCGCGCGGTCGGCGAGCTGATCCAGAACCAGGTCCGCACCGGTCTGTCCCGCATGGAGCGCGTCGTCCGCGAGCGCATGACCACGCAGGACATCGAGGCGATCACCCCGCAGACCCTGATCAACGTGCGCCCCGTCGTCGCCGCGATCAAGGAGTTCTTCGGAACCTCGCAGCTCTCGCAGTTCATGGATCAGAACAACCCGCTCGCGGGTCTGACCAACAAGCGCCGCCTCTCGGCTCTCGGCCCCGGTGGTCTGAGCCGTGACCGCGCAGGTGTCGAGGTCCGTGACGTCCACCCGTCGCACTACGGCCGCATGTGCCCGATCGAGACCCCTGAAGGCCCGAACATCGGTCTGATCGGTGCTCTCGCGACCTTCGCGCGCATCAACTCCTTCGGCTTCATCGAGACCCCGTACCGCAAGGTCACCGGGGGCGTCGTCACCGAGGACATCGACTACCTGACGGCTTCCGAAGAGGTCGACTTCAACATCGCGCAGGCCAACGCCCCGCTCGACAAGAACGGTCGCTTCATCGAGAGCCACGTCCTGGCCCGCCCCAAGGGCGGCAGCGGCGAGGTCGACATGTTCCTGCCGGAGGACATCGGCTACATCGATGTCTCGCCGCGCCAGATGGTGTCGGTCGCGACCTCGCTCGTGCCGTTCCTCGAGCACGACGATGCACAGCGCGCCCTCATGGGTGCCAACATGCAGCGTCAGGCTGTGCCGCTGCTGCGCAGCGACTCGCCGCTCGTCGGAACCGGTATGGAGGGCTACACCGCCATCGACGCCGGCGACGTGCTCACGGCTGAGAAGCCGGGTGTCGTCACCGAGGTCTCTGCAGACCGCGTCACCGTCATGCTCGACGAGGGTGGAACGCAGGACTACCACCTGCGCAAGTTCGACCGCTCCAACCAGGGCACGTCGTACAACCAGAAGGTCGTCGTCAACGAGGGCGACCGCGTCGAGGTCGGAGAGGTCATCGCTGATGGCCCCGCCACCGAGAACGGCGAGCTGGCCCTCGGAAAGAACCTCCTCGTCGCGTTCATGACGTGGGAAGGCTACAACTTCGAGGACGCGATCATCCTCAGCCAGGACCTCGTGAAGGACGACACCCTCTCCTCGATCCACATCGAGGAATACGAGGTCGACGCCCGCGACACGAAGCTCGGCAAGGAGGAGATCACCCGTGATCTCCCCAACGTCAGCCCTGAGCTGCTGAAGGATCTCGACGAGCGCGGCATCATCCGCATCGGTGCCGAGGTCCGCCCCGGCGACATCCTCGTCGGCAAGGTCACGCCGAAGGGCGAGACCGAGCTGTCGGCGGAAGAGCGTCTGCTCCGCGCGATCTTCAACGAGAAGAGCCGCGAGGTCCGTGACACCTCTCTGAAGGTGCCCCACGGTGAGCAGGGCACGATCATCGCCGTCAAGGAGTTCAACGCCGAGGACGGCGACGACGAGCTCGGCTCCGGCGTCAACCGCCGCGTCGTGGTCTACATCGCCCAGAAGCGCAAGATCACCGAGGGTGACAAGCTCGCCGGTCGTCACGGCAACAAGGGTGTCATCGCGAAGATCCTCCCGATCGAGGACATGCCGTTCCTCGCGGACGGAACCCCGGTCGACATCGTGCTGAACCCGCTGGGTATCCCGGGTCGAATGAACTTCGGCCAGGTGCTCGAGACCCACCTCGGGTGGATCGCGAAGCAGGGCTGGAAGGTCGAAGGAAACCCGGAGTGGGCTGCGAAGCTCCCGAAGGACGCCTTCGAGGCCGCCCCCGGCACCAAGGTCGCCACCCCGGTGTTCGACGGTGCGAGCGAGGAGGAGATCGCCGGTCTTCTCGACGTGACCACCCCGACCCGTGACGGTGTGCGCCTGATCGACTCCACCGGAAAGGCCCAGATGTTCGACGGCCGCTCCGGCGAGCCGTTCCCGGCGCCGATCTCGGTGGGCTACATGTACATCCTGAAGCTCCACCACCTGGTCGACGACAAGATCCACGCGCGTTCGACTGGTCCGTACTCGATGATCACCCAGCAGCCGCTCGGTGGTAAGGCGCAGTTCGGTGGCCAGCGATTCGGTGAGATGGAGGTGTGGGCCCTCGAGGCCTACGGTGCCGCTTACGCGCTCCAGGAGCTCCTCACGATCAAGTCCGACGA
This sequence comes from Microbacterium sp. WCS2018Hpa-9, assembly GCF_031843745.1. NCBI lineage: Bacteria > Bacillati > Actinomycetota > Actinomycetes > Micrococcales > Microbacteriaceae > Microbacterium > Microbacterium sp. WCS2018Hpa-9. The sequence goes on along the minus strand of NZ_JAVTIY010000004.1, from coordinate 56,392 downwards.
CATCCTCGGCCGCGTCAAGGTGTACGAGGCCATCGTCAAGGGCGAGAACATCCAGGAGCCCGGCATCCCCGAGTCCTTCAAGGTGCTCATGAAGGAGATGCAGTCGCTCTGCCTGAACGTCGAGGTCCTCTCGGCTGACGGCACGCTGGTCAACCTCCGTGACACGGACGATGAGGCCTTCCGCGCAGCGGAAGAGCTCGGCATCAACATCTCCAGCCGCTTCGAGGCCGCCTCGATCGACGAGATCTAAGGTTCAGGCCGCCGACTGAGCAGCACGCTCGGTCGGCGGCCCACCTCCCCGATTTCTTCAGAAGAATTCCTACACAGGAGAATTTGTGCTCGAGTCAAACACTTTCGATGAGCTTCGCATCGGCCTGGCAACCGCGGATCACATCCGCGCCTGGTCCTACGGCGAGGTCAAGAAGCCTGAAACCATCAACTACCGCACCCTGAAGCCGGAGAAGGACGGTCTCTTCGGAGAGCAGATCTTCGGCCCGTCCCGCGACTGGGAGTGCGCCTGCGGAAAGTACAAGCGCGTCCGCTTCAAGGGCATCGTCTGCGAGCGCTGCGGCGTCGAGGTCACCAAGTCCTCGGTCCGTCGTGAGCGCATGGGTCACATCGAGCTCGCCGCTCCCGTCACGCACATCTGGTACTTCAAGGGTGTTCCGTCGCGTCTGGGCTACCTGCTCGACATGGCGCCGAAGGACCTCGAGAAGGTCATCTACTTCGCTGCCTACATGGTCATCTCGGTCGACGAGGATGCTCGTCACCGTGACCTGGGCACGCAGGAGAACAACATCCGTCTCGAGCTGAAGACGCTCGGAGACCGTCGCGACGCGAAGATCGCCGAGCGCCTGGCTCGCCTGGAGGAGGAGCTCGCTTCCCTCGAGGCGGAGGGCGCCAAGGCCGACGCGAAGAAGAAGGTCAAGGACGCCGCCGAGAAGGAGATGTCGCTCATCCGCAAGGGTGCCGACGAGGCGATCGCCAAGCTCGAGCGCGTGTGGGAAGACTTCCGCACCCTCGAGGTCGGCGCACTGCGCCCCGAAGACGACGTCTTCCACGAGCTGCAGGACCGCTTCGGCCAGTACTTCGAGGCCTACATGGGCGCCGAGTCGATCCAGCGTCGCCTCGCGGCGTTCGACCTGGCAGCCGAGGCCGAGAGCCTGCACCTGCAGATCTCCGAGGGCAAGGGCCAGCGCAAGATCCGCGCGATCAAGCGTCTGAAGGTCGTCAACTCGTTCCTGGAGACCGGCATGAGCCCGGCCGCCATGGTTCTGGATGTCGTTCCGGTGATCCCGCCGGAGCTGCGCCCGATGGTGCAGCTCGACGGTGGCCGCTTCGCGACCTCCGACCTCAACGACCTCTACCGTCGTGTGATCAACCGCAACAACCGTCTTCGTCGTCTGATCGACCTCGGTGCCCCCGAGATCATCGTCAACAACGAGAAGCGGATGCTGCAGGAGGCCGTCGACGCACTGTTCGACAACGGTCGCCGTGGTCGCCCCGTCACCGGTACCGGCAACCGCGCCCTGAAGTCCCTCAGCGACATGCTGAAGGGTAAGCAGGGTCGTTTCCGCCAGAACCTGCTCGGCAAGCGCGTCGACTACTCGGGCCGTTCGGTCATCATCGTCGGACCGCAGCTCAAGCTGCACCAGTGCGGTCTGCCCAAGCAGATGGCGCTGGAGCTCTTCAAGCCGTTCGTCATCAAGCGCCTGATCGACCTCGGTCACTCGCAGAACATCAAGGCAGCCAAGCGCGCTGTCGAGCGCACCCGTCCCGAGGTCTGGGACGTGCTCGAGGAGATCATCCGCGAGCGTCCGGTGCTGCTCAACCGTGCACCCACCCTGCACCGACTGGGCATCCAGGCCTTCGAGCCTCAGCTCGTCGAGGGCAAGGCCATCCAGCTGCACCCGCTCGTCTGCGCGGCGTTCAACGCCGACTTCGACGGTGACCAGATGGCTGTCCACCTGCCGCTGTCGGTCGAGGCTCAGGCCGAGGCCCGCGTGCTGATGCTCGCGTCGAACAACATCCTGAAGCCGTCTGACGGCCGCCCGGTGACCCTGCCTTCGCAGGACATGATCATCGGTCTGCACCACCTGACCACGGTCAAGGTCGGCGCATCCGGTGAGGGTCGCGCATTCGGTTCGGTCGGCGAGGCGATCCTGGCCAAGGACGAGGGCACCCTCGACCTGCAGGCCAAGGTCCGCATCCGCATCCCGGGTCTGACGTTCCTCGAGGGCGAAGCTCCCGAGGGCTACGAGCGTCACGGTCTCGTCGACGCATCGCTCGGTCAGGCGATCTTCAACGACACGCTTCCCAAGGGATACCCGTTCGTCCGCGAGCAGGCTGACAAGAACAAGCTGTCGCAGATCGTCAACAAGCTGGCCGAGGAGTACCCCAAGGTCGAGACGGCTGCGTCGCTGGACCGCATCAAGGACGCCGGTTTCTACTGGGCCACGCGCTCCGGTGTGACCGTCGCTCTGAGCGACATCCTCACGCCGCCGAACAAGGCTGAGATCGTCGCCGGCTACGAGAAGCAGGCCGCGAAGGTCCAGTCCCAGTACGAGAAGGGCCTGACGACCGACACCGAGCGTCGCCAGGAGCTCATCAAGATCTGGACCGAGGCGACCGACGAGGTTCAGACCGCGATGCGGGCGAACTTCCCCGAAGACAACACCATCAACCGCATGGTGTCGTCGGGTGCTCGTGGTAACTGGCTGCAGATCCGGAACATCGCCGGTATGCGTGGTCTCGTCAACAACCCCAAGGGTGAGATCATCCCGCGTCCGATCATCTCCTCGTACCGCGAGGGACTGTCGGTGGCGGAGTACTTCATCGCGACGCACGGTACCCGTAAGGGTCTGGCCGACACCGCTCTGCGTACCGCCGACTCGGGTTACCTGACCCGTCGTCTGGTGGATGTCTCGCAGGACGTCATCATCCGCGAAGAGGACTGCGGCACGTCGAAGGGCCTCGAGCTCCCGATCGCCGCTCCGAACTCGCAGGGCGAGCTGGTGCGCGACGCGAACGTCGAGAACTCGGTGTTCGCTCGTACGCTGGCCTCCGACGTGGTCGACAGCAAGGGCGAGATCCTCGCTTCTGCCGGTGACGACGTGGGTGACGTGCTCATCGACAAGCTGGTCGGACTCGGGGTCGAGAGCATCAAGGTGCGCTCCGTCCTGACCTGCGACTCCGCTGTCGGTGTCTGCGCACAGTGCTACGGCCGTTCGCTCGCGACGGGTAAGACCGTCGACATCGGAGAGGCCGTCGGCATCATCGCGGCCCAGTCGATCGGTGAGCCCGGTACCCAGCTGACGATGCGTACCTTCCACACCGGTGGTTCGGCTTCGGCCGATGACATCACGCAGGGTCTGCCCCGCGTGCAGGAGCTCTTCGAGGCGCGTACCCCCAAGGCTGCGTCGCCGATCGCAGAGGCTGACGGTCGCATCACGATCGACGAGACGGACAAGGCCAAGAGGCTCATCCTGACGCCCGACAACGGTGACGAGGAAGTGATCTACCCGGTCCTGAAGCGTGCAACGCTTCTGGTCGAAGACGGTCAGCACGTCAGCGTCGGTCAGCCGCTCCTGGTCGGAACGCTCGACCCCAAGGAGGTCATGCGTGTCATGGGTGCCCGCGAGGTGCAGCGTTACCTCGTCGGTGGCGTTCAGGGCGTGTACCGCTCGCAGGGTGTGCCGATCCACGACAAGCACATCGAGGTCATCGTCCGTCAGATGCTCCGCAAGGTCACCGTCGTTGATCACGCCGACACGACCCTGCTTCCGGGTGAGATGGTCGACCTCAAGCGCTACCAGGCGATCAACCGCGAGGCTGTGGCAGAGGGCAAGCGCCCCGCGTCCGGCCGTTCGGAGCTGATGGGTATCACGAAGGCGTCGCTCGCGACGGAGTCGTGGCTGTCGGCCGCCTCCTTCCAGGAGACGACCCGCGTGCTCACCGAGGCTGCGATGCAGGGCAAGCGCGACCCGCTGGTCGGTCTCAAGGAGAACGTCATCATCGGTAAGCTCATCCCCGCCGGAACCGGTCTCTCGAAGTACCGCGACGTCACGGTCGAGGCCACCGAGGAAGCCAAGAGCGAGCGCTACCCGAACCGGATCTTCGCATCCGACGGCGCGTACGCTGACGGCGACTTCGGCTACGTCGACTTCGACGCGTTCTCGACGGACGACATCACGCCGGGTACGTACAACTGACGTACTGAGTGAGTGAGAAGGCCCCGGGCGATTCGCCCGGGGCCTTCTTCGTGCCCTGATGCCGGAGACCGGTGCCGCTTCTCACGCACACAACTTCGGAGATGGTGGGCGGCTCGCCGTCACAGGGCCTGTCGGCCCGGCGTGGCGAACCCGGCATCCGAAACTGTGCCCGGGGCCAGAAGCAGAAGCAGGCGACGAGCAGACGACCGGGCTAGTCGAAGAGGTGCGCCACGATGCTCGAGGTGTAGCCCTCGGGGGCCAGGTTCGAGTACTTGGAGTCGATCAGCACGTCGTCACGCCAGAACAGGGTGCGGCCGTCCGTCACCGGGTACTGCGGGTTCGGCCAGGTCTTCTCACAGCGCGTGCCGCCGTCGGGCGTGAAGCACGTGAAGCCCTCGGTCGTGACGAGCGTGTTGAGCATGTCGAGGGCCGGGCCGCGGTTGATCAGGGAGATCGTGGTGACGAGACGGGTGGTGTCGGCCTTCGGATCTGCCCAGATGCACGTCAGCGTGCCGTCGTCTCCTACGCCGGAGGGTCCGAAGGCCGCATCATTGAGCGGGATGCCGTCGAGCTGGGCGAGCACGTCGTCCGAGAGGATCGCCCGGCAATCGGTGGGCAGAGCGACCGGCGTCTCAGTCGGCGTGGGGGAGGGCGACGGACTCGCTGACGCGTCGGGCGTAGAACTCGACGACGGCTCCGCGGATTCGTTCGACTCTCCGGATCCGGATCCGGCCGGACCGCAGCCGGTGAGCACCGCGACGATGAGGAGCGCCGCAGCTCCGGCGGCGATTCGAGCGTTCATGCGCTCACCGTAGCGCTGCGCACAGCCCACGCCGGGAGGCTGACCGAACCGGCGCAGAAGCCGCTCTCGCGGTAGTGTCGGCAGAATGAGTGCTGATTCCTCCCGTGTGCCCGGTGCGGTCGTCGTCGGTGACGCGCTGATTGACGAGATCCATGACATCGGCGGGGTTCGAGAGCTGGTGGGCGGCGCAGCGCTGAACGTCGCCGTCGGCCTTCGCCGGTTGGGCGTGCCGACGACGCTGATCGCCATGGTTGGAGAGGACGAAGCGGGTGCACACATCCGCGAGTACCTCGACGATCACGATGTGCGCCTGATCGCGAGCGACGCGCCCCTGGGGTCGTCTCGTGCGATCGTGCAGCGCGGAGCTGACGGCGAGCCCGTCTACGTCTTCAACGAGGCGGCGCAGCGGCGCAGCATCCGCTATTCGGACGAAGCCGTGCAGGTGATCGCCGACGCCGGCCTCGTGGCCGTCAGCTGCTTCCCCTTCGACGTCCCCGCCGAGGTCGATGCGCTGCTCGGGGCCGTCGGCGATGCTCGTCTCGCCGTCGACCCCAACCCGCGTTCGGGGATGCTGAGCGACCGCGCCGAGTTCGTGCGGGGCTTCGAGCGTGCGGCTGCCGGGGCGTCGATCGTCAAGGTCGGCGGCGATGATGCGTCTCTTCTCTATGACGGCGATCTCGACGCCCTCAGGGCACGGCTGCGCGCGCTCGGGGTCAGCGCCGTTCTCGCGACCGCGGGGGCGGACGGCGCGGCACTCGAGTCGGACGCCGGAATCGTCACGGCGCCGATCTCGACGCTTCCCGGACGCGTCGTCGACACCGTCGGAGCCGGCGATGCCACCCTCGCCGCCGTCGCTACGGGGCTGGCGCACGGCATGCCCTCCGACGCCGACGGGTGGCAGCAGCTGCTCGTTCGCGCGATGGACGTGGCCGCTGCGACGTGCCGCGCCGAGGGGGGCCTGCTGCGGACTCCCGAGTCGCTGGCCGACCCCGATCAGGGCGTCTTCGGGAGCTGAGCGCTCGATTTCTCAGGCCTGCCCTCGGCAGGTATGATTACTTATCGTGCCCCCGGTTGGCTGTCGAAGTCGGACGGGTGCGCTCTGGCGAGTTACCCAAGCGGCCAAAGGGATCTGACTGTAAATCAGACTGCTCAGCATTCGGGGGTTCGAATCCCTCACTCGCCACCACACGATGAGAAACGCCCCCGTGCTTCGGGGGCGTTTCTCGTTTCTGTGCTCTCGGATCGATTCGTCCTCGGGGCTGCCTGAGCCGGAGCCCGCGGTCCTAGCGGACGCTCACGGCTTCAGTCCTCTGTTCGGAGGAGAGCGCGTCAGAGCCCTGCCGGGCGGCGTCGGCATCGGAGAGCGGCGGACGGCGAGGCCACCAGAAGCTGTCTTTCGTGATGAAGGCGAGCGCCGGAACGATGACGGTTCGCACGAGCAGCGTGTCGATCAGCACGCCGATGCAGACGATGATGCCGATCTGCGTCAGCGTGATCAGCGGCAGGACCCCGAGGACGGCGAACACTGCGGCGAGCAGGATGCCGGCGCTGGTGATCACGGCGCCCGTGGCGGCGAGAGCGCGGATCATCCCCTGCGTGGTGCCGAGGTGTGCAGCCTCTTCTTTCGCGCGGGTGACGAGGAAGATGCTGTAGTCGACACCGAGCGCGACGAGGAACAGGAAGCTGAACAGCAGCACGTTCGTGTCGATGGCGGGGAATCCGAAGAGCGGCGACTGGAAGAGCCACCAGCTCAGGCCGATGGCCGAGAAGAAGCTGGCCACGACGGCGACCAGAAGCAGCAACGGGGCGACGAACGCCCGCAGCAGCAGCACGAGGACGACGAAGACGAGCACCAGGATCAGCGGGATGAGGAGAGCCTGGTCGCGGGCCTGCGCATCGGCCACATCGAGTGCCTGAGAGTCGAGCCCCCCGACGAGGCCTTCGCCGGACCCGACGTCGTCGAGCGCGTCACGCATACGTTCTACTGTCGCGAACGCGGCATCGGTCTCGGCGCTGGCGTCGAGTGTGACATCGATCCGCGCCAGGTCATCCGTCGTCTCGCCCATGGTCGCCGAATCGACGCCGTCGAGGTCTCCGAGAGCGGCGGTCGCTGCATCGGCATCCTCGAGAGGAACGACGACGATCGCGGGGGACGTGGTCCCAGCCGAGAATGCGTCTGCGAGAACCTCCTGGCCCTGCACAGCCTCAGGCTTCTGCAGGAACCGGTCGTTCTGCGAGAGTCCGGTCTGCACGAACAACAGCCCGCTGGCCATCGCGCCGAGCGCCACGAAACCGATCGATGCCACCACCACCGGCCGCTTGGAGACCCCGCGACCGAGCTTGCCCCACACGCTGCGCGAGATGGCATCGGGCGAGTTGAACCGGGGGATGTAGGGCCAGAAGAGACCCCGGCCGAAGAGCACGAGTGCAGCGGGGAGCACGAAGAGGGCGAAGAACATCGCGACGAGGATGCCCACGGCGCATGCCAGCCCCAGCGCGCGGTTGCCGGCGATCTCGGCGAGAAGGAGCGTGAGGAGGGCGAGAGCGACGGTCGATCCGCTGGCGATGATGGCGGGGCCGGCGCCACGGAGCGCCTGCTGCATCGCTTCCCTACGATCCTGATGCAACCGCAGTTCGTCGCGGTATCGGGCGATCAGCAGGAGTGCATAGTTCGTCCCTGCACCGAAGACGAGCACCGAGAGGATGCCGGTGATCGACGCGTCGAGCTGGATGCCCACGGCGCTCGCCACCTGTCGCGCGACGATTCCGGCGAGGGCGTCTGCCAGGCCGATGACGACCAGCGGCACGATCCACAGCCAGGGGCTGCGGTAGGTGATCAGCAGAAGCACCGCGACGACGATGACGGTCGTGAGCAGCAGGGTGAAGTCCGCTCCGTCGAAGACGGCGGCGATGTCGACTTCGAAACCCTCTGCGCCGGTGAGGTAGACGCGAACCCCATCGAGGTCTGCGGCGGCGATGTCGCGGATCTCCTGTGCGCGGGCTGACTGCTCGGCGACGTCGGGCTCTGGCTCGAGGGGCACGATCACCAGTGCGACCGTTCCGTCGTCCGAGATCTGCGCAGGTGGGACGGCGCCGTCGCGCGATAGGTCCGCCAGATCGCCGAAGGCCTTCTCGTCGATGAGAGCGAGCGCTTCAGCATCCAGCTCTCCCTCTTCGGCGGCGAAGACGACGAGCGCCGAGGTCGCGTCGGCGCTCGGGAACTCCTCCAGAAGCTCGTCGACCTTGACTGACTCTGCCGACGAGGGGAGCCCCACAGAGGGGGCTGTCTCGGAATCGTTGCTCCCCGCGACGGCGAAGAGAGCGGCGGCCGCGACGGCGGTCGCGACGAGGATGATCCATGACGTCTTCGCAGACGTCAGGAAGCGAGTCAGTGCGCTCACGAGGATTCTCCACCTTGGTAAGTAGTTCGTTGATCAAATAATACGACTATCGAAAGACAATAGCGATATCGTAGAAGTCATGCAAGCGAGCGAGGGGCCCTCACCAGAGGTCGACAGGGCTGCGTTCGCGCCCGCCCGACCGGCGACGGCGCTGCTGAGGGACTTCATCGAACTCAGCGAGCTGTTCGAGTCCTCGCTCGCCGACGAGCTGGGGGTCAACCCCACCGACCTGCAGGTCATGGAGCACCTGATCATGAGCGGCCCGCTGGCTCCGACCGAGCTCGCTCGGCGAGTGGGGCTCTCTGCCGGCGCGACCACCACTTCTGTCGATCGCCTCGTCGCGCTCGGGCATGTCTCTCGCGAACCCCGCCCGAACGACCGCCGGGGAATCCTCGTCGCTCCGCGGCCCGAGTCGCGCGACAGGGCGATGGGGCGTCTGATCCCCATGATCATGGGGGTCGATGCGGAGTTGGACTCATTCACTCCAGGCGAACAGGACGTGATCACCAGGTATCTCCGACAGGTCACTGAGTCGCTGCGCTCACACGCCGGCATCGACACCTCGGCCCCGCGCTGAGAAACGGGTCGATCGCCATGCGAATCGCAGGGATCGTGGGCGGCTCGATAAGTATTTCTGGACGGTGTTCAGAAACCTCTGGACAGCTCGGTGCAGCGGGCGCATAATCTGATCCACAGGACATGGGCTTAGCAAAGGAGCACGCCATGAGTGACGCGAACGAACCGACGGAACTGTTTGACTCGGCCTCTGGGCCTACCGGTGCATCGATCACCGACTGGACAGATCTCGGTCGGGAGATGTGGGCATACCTCACAGGTCGTGGAGCCGCGGTCAACTACACGTTCGACGACATGACCGTCGAGGTGCCTCGCGATATCGGGCCGGATGCCCCGCGGGCGACCTGGAAGTTCAACGGCACCCTTCGGGTGACGACCAGCGACAGCGCGTCCGGTGGCACGGGCTCGGTCTGAGAACGATCTCCTGCGATGATTCGCCTCGATATCGACCTGCACGTCGAGCAGGCCGCCCCGGACGGCGGCCCTCCGATGCGGTTCAGCGTGCGAGCTGAGGTTCAGGAGGTCGTCGTGACCCTCGAGTCCACTCCGGGGCTCGGCGGTATGAGCCGTCGTGACCTGACTCAGCTCGTACCGCTCGCCGATGGGCTCGCGCGACGCGGCATCCGCGTGCGCGTGGAAGGACCGAAGGGCACTCTCGTTCAGCTCGGGGATGTGAAATCGGGGCCAGTGGGGCGGGCGATCGCCGGTTCGCCGCACATCAAGCTGGGGCATCTCTCCGCGCTGTTGTCGGAGGCCCAGCATCGGGAACGCGGCAGCGGATTCCGGCTTCCCCTCCCTCCGTCGACGCTGTTCCCGCTCGTCCCCACGGTGGCGCGGAGAGTCCCTCGGCGAGTCACGACGACCCATTACCTGCCAGGGTCCGGCCGTCCTCGGTTGATCTTCGCGGTCGGCTCAGGCGACTGGAACTTCAGCAGGCCGCGAGAGTTCGACCTGCTTCCGGGGCGCACGGTCATCGGCTCCGGGCCGGACGCCGACCTGCGGTTGGAGGGGCTCGAAGCCCGCCACGCCGAAGTCCGTCATAACGACGACGACGAGTACGTCCTCTACTCGTATGCGGCGACCGGTGGCGGCAGACCGAATCTCCCGCACAGCACGGAGAACGCCAGGATTCTGCGGACCGGATCCCGCATCGAGATCGGACCTTGGCGTCTGGCGTACTACCGGGAGGAGTTCGCCGACCATGGGCGTCCTTTCGGTGGCCGTCAGGGAGGCGAGTACGAGTTCCAGAAGCAGCAACCTGTGCGGCCCTACGGGTCGGGCGAGCTCGGCTGACCGATTCCGCCCAACGGAGGGGAGCCCTATCGTGCTCGGCGTGCTCCGGGCGCGGCGCGCACTTCGTGAGTAGCGATGCGCCGCGGGTACAGTCGCAGTCGAACCATCTACGAAAGAGGCACTGCTGATGACTGACCAGACGAGGCTCGCACAGCTGGAGAGAGAGCACGTCGAAATGGTCGTGCGTCGGTTCGACCGCGCGGATGCGTGGCAGCTCGGACGCTCCATCGCCGAGCGGGCGCTCGCACAGGGGGCTCCGGTCGCGGTCGACGTGCGCACCGCTTCGGGCATCCTGTTCCACGCGTCACTTCCGGGCGCGACGGCCGACAATGACGTCTGGGTGCAGAAGAAGGCCGCGACCGCTCTGCGCTTCGAGACCAGCACCGCGCTGCTCGAGGCCCGTGTCGAGCACGGCGAGCGCGACATGTTCGAGCCTGGATGGCTCGACCCCGTCACATACGCCGTCGCCGGCGGCTCGGTGCCCATCCGTGTCGAAGGCGTGGGTGTCGTCGCCGTCGCGACGGTGTCGGGGCTTCCCTCAGCCGACGATCACGACCTCGTCGTCGAGGGGATCACGGCGCTGGGGCTGCACGAGAAATGAGGCAAGGAGCGCTGCGGAACGCCGACGACGTGAGAGCGGGCGATGGCGTCCAGATCTCCGCGTGTTCGCGCGGTCAGGGGCGGATCTGGATCTCCACGAACGGATAGTGGCAGTCGCCGGTCGCGCCCGCTTGCTCGCAGTCCAGATCGGGCGCGAGCATCAGCAGCGCTGGCCCCGTGATATCGGGCGGCAGTTCGACCGAGACGGTGGTCGCTCCGGTCTCGAGGCGTGAGCCGGTGCTCGTGTCACCATCGCCAGTGCGGACGATGAGTTCTCCCGCCCACTGCTCGTCTATGGGGCACTCGGCAGGATCGACGGATACGGAGACCGTGTGGCCCGCGCGTGGCGATGCGGGATCGATCGTCAGCATCAGCGCCAGCCCCTCGCAGGCTCGCGAGGTGGCAGGGGGAGTGGTCGCGAGCTCCCCGCTCTCCGTGCTTGACGCGTCACTGGTCGGATCGTGCTGGGTTCCGGGGGTGATGGCCTGTGGCGAGCATCCCGCCAGCCCGACGCTGAGCGATACCGCCACGAGCAGTGTGCGAATCGGGTGCCGCGTCGAGTTCCTCATGACTCTTCAGTGTCGCGAGCCGAGGAATCGTCTCAGTAGTCGGGGTGCAGGCGCAGCCGCGAGGCGATCTGCGCGGCCTGCTCGGAGGGCGTCAGAGCGATGTCGATCTCGATCGCCCTCTCGTCGTCTTGCAGGGGCTCCAGGGTGGCGAACTGCGAGTCGAGCAGCGTCGCAGGCATGAAGTGTCCCTCGCGGCGCAGCATCCGATCGAGAATGAGCTCGCGCGAGCCCGTGAAATGCACGAACGTCACTGCCTCACGGCGCAGCACGTCGCGGTAGCTGCGGCGCAGGGCCGAGCACGTGACGATGCCGGGCTCGCCCGCCTCGATGCGCTCGTCGATCCATTCGGCGATGCGGTCGAGCCAGGGCCAGCGGTCGTCGTCGTTGAGCGCATGGCCTGCGGCCATCTTGGCGACGTTCGCCTCGGGGTGCAGATCGTCGCCTTCTTCGAAGGCCCAACCGAGACGTCCGGCGAGCATGGCGGCAACGGTCGATTTTCCGGTGCTGGCGACGCCCATGAAGACGAGGACGGGTGCGTTGACGGACATCATGGCGCGCTCAGACGAAGACGCTCAGGATGAGGACGCCGGCGAGCCCGGTGACCGAGATCAGGCACTCGAGCACCGTCCACGACTTCAGGGTCTGCGGGATGCTGAGTCCGAAGTACTCCTTGATGAGCCAGAAGCCCGCGTCGTTGACGTGCGACAGGAACACCGAGCCCGAGCCGATCGCGAGCACGAGCAGCGCGACCATGGGGGAGTCGAGGGTCTCGGTCAGCGGCTGCAGGATGCCGGCGGCGGTGATCGTCGCGACGGTAGCCGATCCGGTGGCGATGCGGATGACCACGGCCACCAGCCAGGCGAGAATCAGCACCGAGACCGAGGATCCGGAGACGAACTCGGCGATCACGTTTCCGATGCCGGTGTCGACCAGCACCTGCTTGAAACCGCCGCCAGCGCCGACGATCAGCAGGATGCCGGCGATCGGGCCGAGCGACGATCCCACGATGTCGTTGATCTTGGTGCGGTCGAAGCCGGCGCCGCGTCCGAGGATGAAGAAGCCGGCGAGCACGGCGATGAGCAGTGCGATGACCGGGGTGCCGAGGAAGTCGAGTGCGAGCTTCCAGGGGGCGTCCGACCCTGCGGCCGAGATGTCGGCGATCGCCTTCGCGAGCATGAGGAACACCGGCAGCAGGATGCTGAAGAGCGTGGCGCCGAACGAGGGGCGACGACGCTGCTCGACGCCCTCGTCCTCTTCGGTGACGAACAGCTCGGGCACCGGCACATCGACCCAGCGCTCGGCGAAACGTGCGAAGAGGGGACCCGAGATGATCACGGCGGGAATCGCGACGATCACACCGAAGGCGAGGGTGAGGCCGAGGTTGGCTCCCAGCGCGTCGATCGCCGCGAGAGGGCCCGGGTGCGGCGGCACGAGGCCGTGCATGGCCGAGAGGCCGGCGAGCGTCGGGATCGCGATGCGCATGAGCGGCGCACCCGAGCGGCGCGCCACGAGGATGATGACCGGAACGAGAAGCACGAGGCCCACCTCGAAGAACATCGGCAGGCCGATGACGGCACCGATGAGCCCCATGACCCAGGGCAGCGAACGTGCGCTGGCGCGGCTGACGAGCGTGTCGACGATGCGGTCGGCGCCGCCGGAATCGGCGAGGAGCTTTCCGTAGATCGCGCCGAGTGCGATCAGGATGCCGACCCCGCCCATGGTCGTTCCGAAGCCTGTCGAGAAGCTGGTGACGGACGCGGCGATGTCCATGCCGGCGATCGCGCCGGTGGCGAGCGCGCCGATGGTGAGCGACAGGAAGGGATGCAGCTTCACCCAGGTGATGAGGACGATGATGATCGCGATCCCCAGCAGTGCGGCGGTGATCAGCTGACCTGCGGGGCGGTCAGGGGCTGCGGTGTCGGCGGCGGCCATCATGAGCGCGTCGGCGGCGGGGGTGAAGAGTGCCATGAGCTTCCTTGATCCGGGCGTGGTTTACGACCTTATGCCGTACATAATAAGCACGCATACCACGTCATGCGCAACATAAACGAAACAATGGTGTGAGACGTCCCACGTCACGGAGTCGCTGCGGGCATACTCGACATATGACCGTCGCCGGCCCTGCAAGCCCCGTCCACGACTCGCTCGTCGCCGAGCTCGGGCGCGCGATCGTCGATGGCGAGCACCTCCCTGGTTCGCGGATGCTCACGGTCGAGCTCGCGAGGGAGAGGGGCGTGTCACGCTCCGCCGCGCGCGAGGCCGTTCGCGTCCTCGAGTCCTTCGGCCTGGTCTGGGTGCGGCGCAAGTCGGGTGTCGAGGTGCGGCCGCGCGCCGACTGGAACGTGTATGCCCCTGAGGTGATCGCGTGGCGGCTCGCAGGACCGGGCCGAGACGAGCAGCTGCGCGAGCTCAGCCAGCTGCGCTCGGTCGTCGAACCGCTCGCCGCCCGCCTCGCTGCGGTCACGGCGACCTCGGAGCAGAAGGTCGAGCTCGTCTCGCTCGTGGTCGCGATGGCGGAGGAAGACCACGAGGCGGATCGCGAGCGCTATCTCACCGCCGACATCCGATTCCACAGACTCCTCCTCGAGGCATCGGGCAACGGGATGCTCGCCGCGCTCGGCGGCACGGTGGAGGCGGTGCTCCGCGGGCGCACCGCCCACTCCCTCATGCCTCACGTGGCCAACCAGAACGCGGTGCAGTGGCATCGCGATGTCGCGTTCGCGGTGGCGAGTGGCGACGCGGATGCGGCGGCGGCCGCCATGCGCAACATCGTCTCGGAAGCTGACGAGGCGATGCAGCGCGCCGCGGAGTAGCGCGGCACGCACGCGTCTGCGGCGCGAGACGCGTGACACCGAGGCCCTGCGTCCGTCACACTGAGTCCCATGGGATCAGCGTTGACCACCATAGGACTCCCCGTCGCCCTCGGCATCATCATGCTGGGTCTCGGGCTCAGCCTCACGCTCGCCGACTTCGCTCGAGTGCTGAAGCAGCCCAAGGCGGTGATCATCGCGCTGCTCTGCCAGCTCATCCTCCTGCCGGCGATCTGCTTCGGTCTCGTGCTCCTCTTCCAGCTGCCACCTGTGCTCGCCGTCGGCATGATGATGCTCGCCGCCTCTCCCGGAGGCACCACGGCGAATCTCTACAGCCATCTGTTCCGTGGCGATATCGCGTTGAACATCTCGCTCACGGCCGTGAACTCCGTGATCGCCGTGATCACCCTGCCGCTCATCACGAACTTCGCGATCGCGTACTTCCAGCCCTTCGACGACCAACTCGGTCTGCAGTGGGCGAAGGCTCTCGAGGTGTTCGCGATCGTGCTGCTGCCCGTCGCCCTCGGCATGCTCATCCGCCGGCTCGCGCCGAAGTTCGCCCAGGGGATGGACAAGCCGGTGCGCATCGCCTCGGTCGTGATCCTCATCGTCGTGATCGGCGGGGCGGTGGCCTCGAACTGGTCGCTGCTGGTGGCGAACTTCACGCAGCTCGCCCTGATCACCGTGCTGTTCTGCGTGATCAGTCTCGCGATCGGCTTCCTCGTCCCGCGTCTGCTCCGCGTCGGCCGACGTCAGGCGATCGCTACCTCGTTCGAGATCGGCATCCACAACGCGACCCTCGCCATCGTCATCGCCCAGTCCGTGCTCGGATCCGTCGAGCTGAGTCTGCCGGCGGCGGTCTACGGAGTGCTGATGTTCTTCATCGCGTTCGGCTTCGGGTTCCTCATCCGCGATCGCTCGGATGCTGCGACGAGGCAGCCGCAGACCGCCTGAGAGAGCGCTCGCCCCGGCCCGGTATCCCGGTATACGTCACGTCTGACACGCCTCCGCGACCTCCCGCAGTTCTACGATCGGGGTCAGGATCGCGCAGGGTGGAGCGATCGTGTGGGGGCGGCACATGGCTCAGGGTCGTGAAGGAGGCGCACGCAGCGCTCGCCTGCCTGTGCACACGGTCGACAGGCCGAGGCTGACCGCGATCCTCGATCGCGGACACGCTCTGACGGTCATCAGCGGCCCCGCAGGGGGCGGCAAGTCGGTCCTGATCAATCAGTGGGCTCAGAAGGCTCAGACGGCCGACGGGGTCGCTCCGCTGCGACTGGCGTTCGACGAACGCATCACGAACGAGCACCTCCTGCTGCGTGAGTTGCTGGTGCAACTCGTGGACCACGACCTGGTCGACGACCGAGAGACGGCAGGGTCGGCGCTCCGGGGGTTCGACAGCGTCCGAGATCCGGCCGATGAGCTGCGGCGCGTCCTCGAGGGTCTCGCGGCTCCCTGTGTGCTTCTCATCGACAACGCGGAGCGGGTCGACGAACGGGCGCTGCTCGAGCGGAGCCTCGAGCTCCTCGAGGCAGCCCCACTGCTGCGGATCGTCATCGCGACGCGGCGATCGATCGTCTCGAGAACGCTGGAGATGCTCACTGCTGCTGACGTCTGCGTCATCGGGCCTGCGCATCTGTATTTCACGCCTGACGAGACCCGAGAGGTCGTGGAGCGCGTGTCCGGTCAGCCGCTGCCGCTGCACGCCCTGGGCGAGGTTGCTGCGCTGCCGCTCGCCGCCCGCACGCTCGGGCTCAGTCTGGCGACGCAGCGCCGGCCCGTCGACCTCTCCGAGGTGGAGCTCCGCGATGTGGCGGACGTGCTCATGTCGAGGCTTGTGGGCCCAGACGCTCCGGCTGATTTCCAGGAGTTCCTTCTCCGAACGTCGGTTCCCGGAGCCGTGACGGCAGAGATCGCCATGCGGCTCGGGTGGGCCGACGGAGGGACGGAGCATCTCGAGCGGGCGGAGCTGTACGGGCTGGGGATGTGGGAGTTCGCCGACGACGGTCCTGCGTTCGTCTACACGCCGTTGCTGCGGGAGGCCCTCACCCGCAGACTCGATCAGCGACCGATCGACATCGTCGCACCGATCCGCCGAGCGGTCGCGGTCTGGGCATTCGAGCACGGGCGCCATCTCGAAGCACTCACGAACGCGGTGAGGGCGAAGGACTACCCCCTGGCATCCCGTTTCGGACGCAAGTCCTGGTTCGTCCTCTCCCGCACTGCGCCCGCAGATGTCGAAGCACTTCTGCGGCGTGAGAACCCGCTGGTGCTCGTGCGTCACCCGGTGCTGGCGATGATCATGGCGATGGTGCTGCTGCGGCTCGGCCATCGACTGCGCGCCTTCGCCTACTTCCAGAGCGCGGCTCTGTCACTGCGTCGGCGAGGGGTCGACGATGATCCGGTCGAACGGTTCTGGATGCTCAGCGCGAAGACACTCGCGGAGCGATACGCCGGACACTTCGAGCGTTCTGCGGCGACGGCAGATCGGGTGATCGCGACCCTCGAGGCGATGCGCCCGGAGGACCGTGCGGAGTGCGCGGGGGTGACCGCCTTACTGCTCAGCAACTGCGGCCTCAGCTACCTCCAGTCCGGTCGGATCGCGGATGCCGTCGACGTGCTCGAACTCGGGATGACGCTGCGAGTGGCAGATGTCGTCATGATCCTCGAAGACGGCGACGCCCTGCGCATGCCGAACGACGATGGCGGTTGGTATCACTGCGCGGCGACGCTTGCCGGCGTCCACGCCCTGCACGGCAGAATCGCCGACGCGTGTCGGATCCTGCACGAGATCGACGGCGCCGATCCGCCTCCCGCCTGGCGCTACGACCTCTTCGGGATCCTCGAGCAGCTCGCCCGAGCTCTCGTGGCAGTGGCGGCGCTGGACCTCGACGAAGCCCGGCGGCGCACCGACTCCATCGCCCATCACCTCGGCACCGCCGAACTCTGGCCCTTCGTCGTCTGCGTGCAGAGTGAGATCGATGTGCGCGCGGGGCGCAGCGCAGAGGCGCTGCTCGCGATCACACATGCGCTCGGCCGAGGAGTGAACTCGGCGGCCTCCGCGTACGGAACATCCCGCGTGACGGTCGCCCATGCGCTGGCGCTGCTGGCGCTCGGCGACCAGATCGGCGCGCGCCGCACACTGGCCGATCTGCCGGGCGCCAGCCCGCCGAGGAACACGGTCGACGGCTTCATCGCCCTCCTCGCCGGAGACGACGCGCGCGCGTTCGCGGCGGCCGGAGCGTCGAGCCCGCGATCGGACGGTGACACCGATCTCCATCGGCATTGCCTCGGGCTCATCACCTCGGCAGTCGCAGCGGCGCGCCTCGGCAAGCCGGAGGCCGCGGCGCGGGGGATGTCTCTGGCTGTCGCACTGATGCGGGAGCAGCACACCGACGCGCCGCTCGCGCTGTTCGACAAGGACCTCATCCTCGCCGTGCGGGGATTCTGCGACCCCGCGGATGTCGAGTTCCTGGACCGCTACCTCGCCCGAGCTGCCGAGACGTGCCCGTTTCCGGCGCTGCCACCGCCTGTCAGCCTGACGTCGAGAGAGCTCGCAGTCATGCGGGAGCTTCGCGAGACCTCATCGACGGTTGCGATCGCAGAAGCTCTCTTCGTCTCGCCGAACACGGTGAAGGTCCAACGTCGCAGTGCGTATCGCAAACTGGGCGCAGCGACCAGAGAGCAGGCGCTTCTGCGTGCGGCAGAGCTCGGCCTGCTCGACGATGCGCCCCCGCCCGGCTGAGGCGCACCGCACGTCTGGGAGGTGGGGTGTGCGATGCGCCTCCTGGCCGGGAGCATGGGGACCGAACGGGGGGTTCGGTGCTCTGGTCGACCTGTGTTCACCGTAGGCGCCGGCATGGCGACCGGTGAGAGTGAGGAGCTGTTCGGCTCGCTTTTCACCCTGGAACTCACCCCGGCCGCTGAGGAGCTGCTCATCATGGCGATGCGCGGGCGCCGGGGGCTGAGGGGGTTCATAGACTGGTCGGATGCGAGCGCTCACCGAGGCAGACATCCGTGCGTCCTTCGTCAACGCGGATGCCGACGAGCTGAGGGTCATGGAGATGCCCCTCGACCTCGTGCTGATCGACTGGGACTACCTCGACTTCTTCGCATGGCGCGATCCGAGCGCTGGGCGTCGCGGTTACGTCCTGACCCAGCACGACGGGCAGATCTCCGGAGTCGTCCTCCGAGTCTCCGACCCTGGCCGCGGGCGTTCAGGGATGTGCAACATCTGCCACACGATGCAACCCGGAAACCAGGTCGCGCTCTTCTCGGCGCGACGCGCCGGCGAGGCCGGAGTGCGCGGCGATTCGGTGGGCACCTACATCTGCGCCGACCTCTCGTGCCACGAGAACGTGAGGCTCGCGCACCCGCTCGCCCCGAACGAGGTCAGGGCGCCGGGGCAGGTGGACTTCCGACTCGACGGCACCAGGCGTCGCATGGAGGGCTTCGTGGAGCGCGTGAGGCAGCAGGCCTGATCGCGGTTAGCCTGGGGGCATACGTCCTGTGCTCGAAGGAGAAGCCATGAACGATGCCATCCTGTTCACCGTCGATGAGGGACTGGCCAGGCTCACGCTGAACCGCCCCGCGAGACTCAACGCCTTCAACGCCGATCTCGCGCATGCCTGGCGGGATGCGACGGCAGAGGCCACGTCGCGGTCGGACGTCAAGGCGATCCTGATCGACGCACATGGTCCGGCATTCTGCGCGGGCGGCGACGTGATCGACATGGCGACGACGATGGGGTCGGCCGACGACATCACCGCGCTCGCCGAAGTCATCAACACCGGCATCCGCTCGCTGACGGAGTCCGCGGTGCCCGTCGTCGCTGCAGCTCACGGGACGACGGCGGGCGGTGGACTCGGCATCCTGCTCAGCAGCGACTACGCCGTCGTCGGCTCCCGGTCTCGCCTCGGCAGTCTGTACGCGAACATCGGGCTGACCCCCGACCTCTCGGTCTCGGCCCAGCTCGCTCGGGCGGTCGGGCAGCGTCGAGCGCTGCAGCTGGTGCTGCAGGACCGCCTGCTGTCCGCCGCCGAGGCCGTGGAATGGGGCCTCGTCGCAGAGGCCGTCGAGGGGGCCGACTCAGCGGACGAAGCAGCCCTGGTCAGAGCCCGCGCCGCGGAGGTCGCCCGCTTCTGGCTGGCCGGGGCCGCAGAGGCCTACGGAAACGCGAAGCGACTCGTGCGCTCGCAGCCCGAGCGGACGTTCGCAGAGCAGCTGAGCGAAGAGGCGCGGTCGATCGGCGCCGCCATGGCGACACCGGATGCCCAGGCCAGGATCGCCGCCTTCGCAGCCTCCTCCGCACGCAAGCGCTGAACACTGCACCGGATCCGATTCGCCCGGATGTGTCCACGGATCGTGCCGCCGCGGCTGCCCTCGCCCCGGTGCATGCAAGGATGAACGCAACGCCGCCCAACGAGAGGAACGCGATGACGCAGCCGGAGATCGCCCAGCAGCCCCCTGCGCTGGTCGAGAAGAAGAACATGTCCCTTCTCATCAGGGGGGCGATCTGGATCGCCATCGGGGCGCTCATCGCCGCCGCGCTCGTCTGCGTCGTGTGGGTGCTGGTCGGCGACCAGGACGGATTGATCGGCCGAGCCTTCCTCACCATCCTCCTGCTCGCCGCGTTCGCAGGCATCGCGATCCTCGAGGCGGGACTCGCACCGAACCGTCCCGACTGGCTCGCCCTGTCGAGCATGGTCAGCTGGATCGTCGCTCTGCTGGTCGGCGCCGTCAAGATCTGGCTGCCCGAGGACGATCAGTTCTTCACCGGCGCAGAGCGCTTCTTCCAGCTGCTCCTGGTCGTGGGAATCCTCCAGCTCGCGCTGCTGCATGTGCGACTGTTCACTCCGGCCGCGCAGCGCCACGTGACGACGTTCACCCGCATCATCTACATCGCGACGATCGTGTTCCTCGGCGGTCTCGTGGGCATGCTGATCTTCTTCCTCACGTTCCCGAACACCTTCGACTACGGCGAGCTCTACTGGCGTATCGTCGTCGCGCTCACCATCCTCGCGGCGGTGGGAACCACGTTGATCCCTCTGCTGAACGCTCTGTTCGCTCCTCGCAAGCCTGCGGGCGCTCGTGCTGTCGCCGCTCAGGGCGTCGCTTCCGCTCCCGCATGGCCGACGTATGCAGACGGCCGCAGCCCGCTGCCGGTGCTGCCCGATGGTTCGCCGGACTGGAACGCGTATTACACGGGTCACCCGTCGGTTCAGCCGCCGCAGGCCATGCAGCAGGCGCTGCCGGCTGCTCCGGCCCCGCAGCCGTTCCCGGTCGCACCCTTCCCGGCTGCCCCGGAGCCGTACTCGCAGGTCCAGCCGGCGCCCCCGGTGCCGCATGCGCCCGACGCCCCCGCCGCCTACCCGCCGGCTCCGCCGTTCCCGCCGCAGTGAGCCTCGAACTCGAGCTCGCCGACCTCGCCTCCCGGATCGCACGCGAGGCCGGCGACCTGGCGCGCACTCGTCGCGCCGAGGGCGTGCACCTCGCCGCGACGAAGTCGACGCTTGCAGACATCGTGACCGATGCCGACCGCGAGGTCGAGGTGCTCATCCGTGAACGGCTGCGGGTCGCTCGACCGGGCGACGGCTTCCTCGGTGAGGAATCGGAGGCCGAGCGGGGCGAGAGCGGAATCACCTGGGTCGTTGATCCCATCGACGGCACGGTCAACTACGCCTACGGGATCCCCTCCTACGCGGTGAGCATCGCGGCGGTGCGCGGCAGCGCTGTCGCGGGGGAGTGGGAGGCGCTCGCCGCTGCCGTCTATGCCCCGGCATCCGCAGAGATGTTCACTGCGGCGACGGGGCACGGTGCGTTTCTGGGAGAGACGAGGCTCTCGGTCACGACCGAGACGCCGGCCGGTGCGCTGCTGGCCACCGGCTTCGGCTACGACCCGGCGACGCACGACGGCGACCTCGCCACAGTGCGCAGGATCATGCCGATCGCGAGGGACCTCCGACGTGCGGGTTCAGCCGCGCTGGACCTCGCGTTCGTGGCCGCCGGACGCCTGGACGGATACTTCGAGCGCGGCCTGAAGCCCTGGGATCACGCGGCGGGCGCGCTGCTCGTCGCCGAGGCCGGGGGCAGCGTCTCGCTGATCGATCGACACACGACGAGACCCATGCTCATCGCGGGTGGAACCGAGGTTCACCGGCGCGTGCTCGATATTCTTCGAGATGAAACGTGAACGATTCATGGCATTCACAGGTGGATCAGGCTAGGGTTTATCCGATCGTTACTTTCATCGGCCCGAATCGATGAAGGTCGTAAGCGCCCCCGAGCTTGACGTTGAACCCGAGAGAATCTGACTTGCCCTTCGAGAATCCCCAGGCTGCCTCTGCGCCCACGCGCCGGTCCAGCCGTCCCCGCACTGCGGCCTTCGAGGCCTCTGCGGCAGGAGTGACGGAAGCCGTCTCCGAAGCTGCACCCGTATCCGAATCCGCGTCCGTCGCGTTCGAGACCCCGACTTCGCGCCGCGCAGCCCGCCAGCGACTGAACACCGCAGAGGTGTTCATCGCCGCGAGCGCGGTAGCCGCAGCGTCAGCAGCATCCGACTCCGCGGATGTCGCCCTGGTCGAGCCGACTGAGGCTCCAGAGCCGGTCGCCATCGAGTCCGAGGCCGTGCCCGCATCAGTCGAGCGGGAAGAGTCCGAGCCGGCGCACGCCGAGCGTGACGACGCCGGCCAGCAGCGTTCGAGCTCCGACGATGCCTTCGAGACCGCGGCCCGCGCGTTCCGCCGCGCTGCCCCGAAGACTGCGTCCCAGCCGACCGTCGAGCCCGAGGCCCCTGCTGCGGAAGAGACGCCTGCAGAGCATGTCGCTCGTCGCCGTCCGTCGGCTCGCAAGTTCCTTACGGTCGGCGCGACCGTCGGTGTGATGAGCCTTGCCGGACTCCTCGCGGTCGGAATGACTCTTCCTGCTGAGGCCGTCGCCGCAGTGCAGGGTTCGCCCTCCCTCGCGGCCACGTCTCTCGTCGCCGCATCGGGCTCCAAGTCGGCGGACACCGCCGACAACGAGATCCAGGCCTTCGTCACCTCCTCCGATGTGCAGAACGAGTCGCTCGCGCGCTCCGACAGCTTCTCGACGGTCTCCCTGATCCAGGTGGCGTCCGAAGAGGGCATCAACTACTCCAACGAGGTCTTCACCAACGACGCAGAGGCCGCCATCCAGTGGCCCTTCAAGGTCGGCGTGGGAATGAGCTCGGGATACGGCATGCGCTGGGGCCGTCTGCACGAGGGCATCGACTTCGTCCCCGGCGAGGGCGCTCCCATTCAGGCGATCGCCGACGGTGTCGTGCGCATCGCCACCGAGCAGGGCGGCGCTTACGGCGTGACCGTCTACATCGATCACGTGATCGACGGACAGATCGTCACGAGTCACTACTCGCACATGCAGTACGGCTCGCTGCAGGTCAAGGCCGGGCAGACCGTGAAGGTCGGCGACATCGTCGGGCACACGGGAAACACCGGCCGCTCGTACGGCGCGCACCTGCACTTCGAGATCATCATCAACGGCGGCACCATCGACCCGCTGCCGTGGTTGCGTGAGAACGCGGGTCGCACCTCGTATTGACACCTCGATTTCATGAGGACGCCACAGTGATGGTATTCTCGTGTGGTTGCCCCGCGAGGGGCAGCACGCCCCGATAGCTCAGTGGCAGAGCACTTCCATGGTAAGGAAGGGGTCGTCAGTTCAATCCTGACTCGGGGCTCACAGCGTTCGTATCTGCGATGCGGATGCGGTGTGGCAGGGTAGCTCAGCTGGTCAGAGCGCACGACTCATAATCGTGAGGTCGCGGGTTCAAGCCCCGCTCCTGCTACAGATCAAAACCCCCGGTTTCCCGGGGGTTTTGTCGTATCCGGGCTCAGGGCCGACCGGCTCCGGCCCGGGCATGCTCGGTGAGCTGCGCATACATGAACATGTCCCGTGGACGCCCGTCGATCCTCTGCCAGGCTTTCAGAAGGCCCTCACGTTCGTAGCCTGCGCTCTCCGCCACGCGGCAGGATCCTTCGTTGGTCGGCTCCACATAGAGCTCGAGGCGGTCGAGGCGTTCGAGAGTCGATGCCCACGACGTCAGGGTGGCGAGAGCATCGGCTGCATAGCCGCGTCGGCGCTGGGATGCACCGATCCAATAGCCGATGCTCGCGCGCGTGCTGCCGACGGGGAAGAGGCCGATATGACCGACCGCGCAGTCATCGAGGTCTGCGATCGCGAACGCGTAGCCCGCGCCCGATTCGAGCCTCTGATGCTGACGACGGATGAACGCCAGGGCCGCTGGCTCGTCCGACGTCCGCGGAACCGTGGTCACGAGGGGAATGAGCGGGTCGCGCGATGCCTCCTGGACGAGGGGGACGTCCGTGTCGCGCCATGCGCGGAGCCGCACGTGTCTGCCGGAGAGGCTCGGGAGGACGAGAGGGGCATCGCGCATGATCCGATGGTCGCACGACTCTCATCCGATCGAACGCCGCACGGTGCGGAGATGGGATGTCAAGGGGATGCCGTCTCGGGGTCTGCCGCGGTCACACTGATCGTCCACTACCCCCGACGATAGGAGCGATCATGTCAGACCCTCAGGCAGGCCCGGACGAAGGTGCCGAGATCGACGCGACCGGCGTGGACGCCGATTTCGTGACGAACGACCCGGATCCCGAGGTCGACCCCGCGACCCCCGGTGAGGATCAGAAGGCCGACGGCGACAACGCCGATCACCCTGACGAGCTCGAGGTCGGCGACCTTCCCTGACTCCGCAGACACCACGGGCCCGCTCCTCGATGTGAGGAGCGGGCCCGTGATCTGTGCGAAAGACGTCAGCGAGCGGTCGGTGGCGCGTCGCTCTCGACAGCGACGCGGCCCTCGCCGTCCGAACCGGAGATGGTCCGTACGACCGCACCTCGCTGCTCGGCCTCGAGGCGCTCTGCTTCCTCGCCGCTGATGGCCTCGCCTCGGGCGACGAGCCCGGCCTGATCCGACAGCGGGATCTGCTTGAGGAACAGCGACAGCACGAGTGCGAGCACGATGAACGGCACGAGGAACCAGAACACCGGTGCGAGAGCATCCGCGTAGGCCGTGACGATCCCGTCTCGCACCTCATCCGGGAGCGCGTTGAGCGTCGCCGGGTCGATGGTCGACGCCGCTTGCGATGCATCCTCGGGCGATGCCCCGGCATCAGCGAAGACACCGAGCAGGTTCTCGGTCAGCCGGGTGGTGAAGATCGTGCCGAATACGGCGGTGCCCAGTGAGGCGCCCACCTCGCGGAAGTAATTGTTCGTGCTGGTCGCGGTGCCGATCTCGCTCGCGGGCACTGCGTTCTGCACGACCAGGACGACCACCTGCATGATCAGGCCGAGGCCGGCGCCGAACACGAACAGGAAGGTGCAGATCAACCAGATCGGCGTCGCAGCCGACAAGGTGGTCATCGACACCATCGCGATGCCGGTGAGGATCGTGCCGACGATCGGATAGATCTTGTACTTTCCGGTCTTCGAGATCGCGATGCCCGAGAAGATCGAGGTTCCGATCAGTCCGACCATCATCGGGATCATCAGCAGACCGGATGCCGCGGCCGACGTTCCGGAGGACATCTGCAGGAACGTGGGCACGAAGCCGATCGCGGCGAACATGCCGATGCCGAGCACGAGTCCGATCGCGGTCGCGTTGACGAAGATCGGATTGCGGAAGAGGCTCAGCGGGATGATCGGGTCCTGCACCTTCGCCTCGGTGATGACGAACGCTGTCGCTGCCACGATCAGCCCGGCGCCCCAGGCCCAAGTGGCGAGGGAGTCCCAGCCGAACTCCTTGTCGCCGCCGAAGTCGGTGAAGAAGATCAGGCAGGTGGTCGCGATCGAGAGGAAGATCACGCCGAAGATGTCGATCGGTTTCTGCGCCTTCTTGCTCGGTAGCTTGAGAGCGACGAGCGCGATGATGAACGCCGCGATGCCGACAGGGATGTTGATGTAGAACGCCCACTGCCAGGTCAGGTGATCGACGAAGAACCCGCCGAGCAGCGGACCGGCCACGGCCGAGAGGCCGAACACGGCGCCGAGCGGGCCCATGTACTTGCCGCGTTCGTTGGCGGGCACGATGTCGGCGATGATCGCCTGCGACAGGATCATCAGTCCGCCGCCGCCGAGGCCCTGCAGAGCACGGAAGGTGACGAACATCCAGAAGTCCGTGGCGAAGGCGCAACCGACGGAGGCGAGCGTGAACAGGGCGATCGCGACCAGGAAGAGGTTGCGTCGACCGAGGACGTCGCCGAACTTGCCGTAGATGGGCATGACGATGGTGGTCGCCAAGAGGTAGGCGGTGGTGATCCAGACCTGATGGTCGACGCCGCCGAGCTGTCCGACGATCGTCGGCATGGCGGTCGAGACGATCGTCTGGTCGAGGCTCGAGAGCAGCATCCCGGCGATCAGGGCGCTGAAGATGATCCAGATGCGCCGCTTCGTGAGCAGGAAAGGCGCATCCTTGGTGGCTGTGGCGGACATTCAGTCGGCTTTCTGTGATGGTGCGAACACGGCGCGAGCGATCTCGAGGCGTCGGCTGACGAGATCGCTGAAGGAATCGGTCGAGTGGTGGTGCAGCAGCTGGTCCATGCACAGGCGCACCAGTGCGCCGACGGTGTGGACCATGACCTGCGCGTGCAACTCGGAGTCGGCGCCCTCACCGCTTCGCCGCACGACGAGCTCCATGTCACGCCGCTCGTTCTTCGCCAGCTGTTCGAACGCGGCCTTGAGCAGTCGAGGCTCCTGCTCGATCACCGCGAACATCGCGGGCGCGTCGTCGAGCGGATTGAAGAGCTCGAAGCGGGCTGTCGTCAGCTCGATGAAGTCGTCGAGCAGGTCGCCGCTCTGCGCGACGAAGTCCGCTTCGAGCGCTTCCTGTCTCGAGTCGATCGCGGCGAACCCGAAGACGGCGTTCTCCTTGCTCTCGAAGTAGTTGAAGAACGTGCGTCGCGAGACGCCGACCTCGGCGCAGAGCTCCTCGACCGTGAAGCCGGCGAAGCCGCGCTCGGTCGTCAGGCGCCGCGCCGCATCGGTGAGCGCGCGCGTCGTCTCGCGTCTGCGCTGCTCTCGCAATGAATCTGCACTCTCGCTCATAGAGTGCAATGTTGCACTCTCAACCTAAGAGTGCACTGTGAAGAGATTCTCAGACGAATCTGTGACGATCTGCTTCCGGCATCCGTCTTAGTGGTGTCGCTGCACTGCGACCTCCCCGCTGGGGATCCCACACACTGATGAAGGAGCACACGATGGCGAACGTCTCGAACGCACAGCAGCCCAAGGTCCAGGTCGCCCCGGCAGGTTCGACCGTCGCCTCGACAGGTGCGACGATCATCGAGAACGGCGTGGTCGCGAAGATCGCGGGCATCGCGGCTCGTGAGGTGCCCGGCGTCTACGCGCTCGGTGGCGGAGCCGCGCGCGCGGTCGGTGCCATCCGCGACGCCCTCAACTCCACGGACCTCACCCAGGGCGTGAGCGTCGAGGTCGGCGAGACCCAGGTCGCGGTCGATGTGACGATCGTCGCCGAGTACCCGGTGTCGTTGCAGAAGGTCGCCGATGACGTCCGCGCGGCGATCTCCGTCGCGATGAGCGAGTTCGTCGGCAAGCAGGCTGTCGAGGTCAACGTCACCATCAACGACGTGCACATCCCCTCCGATGATGACGCGTCCGACGAGACCGTCGTCGTCGACGCCGACGCGGAGACGCGTGTCCTGTGACCCATCGAGATGCGAACGAGTGATCGGATCAGCATCTCGTGACCACGCGATCGGGTCGTTGGCTCGATCCGATCGCCGGTCCGCTCCGAATCTCTTGCGGGGCATGGAAGAGGGAGTCGACGTATGGCCGGGGAACGATTTCGCTCTGCTCTCGAGCAGGCCGACGACCGGATCGTCGCCGGTCGCGCGATGGACGGCGATGTGGCCGCCTTCGCGGTGCTCGTGCGCAGGTACACCCCGATGATGCGCGCGTACACGCAGCGGATGCTGAACGCCTCGGCCGATGTCGATGACATCGTTCAAGAGACGTTCGTGACCGCATGGCAGCGGTTCTCCGAGCTCGATGACCCGGCGAAGGTCAAGAGCTGGCTGATGCGCATCGTGAGCCGCAAGGCGGTGGACCGCATCCGTGCGCTGCGACCGATGCTCGACGTCGACGATCTGGAGCAGGCGGCTCCGTCGCACGCCGCGCCCGCGCGCGTGGTGGAGGCACGAGCGGGGATCGAGGCGCTCGGTGCGGCGTTGCAGGAGCTGCCCGCGGCTCAGCGTGAATGCTGGGTGCTGAGGGAGATGGGCGGCTACTCGTACGACGAGATCGCGACGGAGCTCGACATCTCGGTGTCGACGGCACGTGGTCTTCTCGCCCGAGCCAGAAAATTCATGATCGTGCGGATGGAGGCCTGGCGATGACTGAAGAGCAGGAGACTCCCGACGTGCGCCAGCTCGGACTCGAGCCGGGTGATCTCGACGGACACACGCTCGAAGAGCTGAGCGACTATCTCGAGGCCGACAGGCTTCCGGTCGACCCGTCGATCGAGGGCTCGCCCGGGTGCCAGCTCGCACTCGACGCGCTCGAACGGCTGCGCGGTCTGGGCGGACAGCTGATCGAGGCGGATGCCGCGGCGAGTCCGGAGGTCGACGACAGCTGGGTCGACCGCATCCTCTCGGGGATCGCGCTCGATGCCCGTGCAGGGCGCCGCATCCCGTTCGCCGAGCCTGACCCGTCCGTGGACTTCGGAATCACGGAGGGTGCGGTTCGGGGACTCATCCGCTCGGCGGAGAACGCCGTACCGGGCATCCTGGTCGGCCGGTCGACTCTCGACGGAGACGTCACCGTCGTGGGCGAGCCGATCAGGATCTCGATCGAGGTCAATGCCGTCTACGGGGAATCGATCCCGACGGCGGTGGCACGGCTTCGCACCGAGATTGCGGAGCGTCTGCGCCGCCAGACGGATCTCACCGTGACCTCGATCGACGTCACGGTGCGAGACATCCAACGGATCAGCAGTGCGGCGGAGGAGACCTCATGAGCACGACAGCCCTACCCGGACTCGCCGAGCGGATCGAGGCGGCGGTGCTGGCGACGCCCGGCATGCGCGATGTCTACCGAGCAGGCTCGCTGGTGTCGAATCTCGTCGGAGAAGGGGCGGTGGCGCTCGGCATCAGCCGCAACGACGAGCCTCTCGTCGCGGTCCGGGTGACGGACGACGGCGTCGAGGTCGAGGCATCGCTGGGCATCGAGTACTCGGCGAGTGCCCTCGAGCTGCTCCGAGACGTTCGCGCGGCCATCGGGAAGGTCCTCGCGGAAGACGGGCTGGGGCCCGTCGAGATCGCGCTCACGATCGCGTACGTCCATCCTCGAGAGGCCTCGTCTGACTGAGTGCGCGTGAGCGTGAAGAGGCGCCGATCCTGGGTGGAGATCGGCGCCTCTTCGCTGCGAACGGGTGATCAGGCGATCGTGCGGAGGCCCTCGACGAGGGGCGTGGTCGGCCGACCGATGAGCCGGGCGAGGGTTCCGTCCGTATCGGCGAGCGCGCCTGCAGCGATGCCGGCGTCGAGAGCGACGACGAATCCTGCCGTGCCCTCGTCGAGACCGGCCGCCTGGAGACCGGCGAGCTGCTCGTCGGCGGTCAGCGGCTGGTAATCCACGTCGCGACCCGTGACCTCGGCGATCGCACCGGCGAGATCGGTGTAGCCCCACGCGACGTCGCCGCCGAGCTCGTAGACCTGGCCGATGTGGCCGTCTTCGAGCAGCACGACGGCTGCGGCTTCGGCGAAGTCCTTGCGGCTCGCGGAGGCGACGCGTCCGTCGCCGGCTCCCGAGGCGAGCACGCCGGTCTCGGCTGCGCGGGCGACGTCGGCGGCGTAGTTCTCGGTGTACCAGTTGTTGCGCAGGATCACCGAGGGGAGGCCAGAGGCTGCGATGAGCTCTTCGGTCGCCTTGTGCTCGGGGGCCAGCACGAGATCGCTCGTCGTCGCCTTGGGGGCGCTGGTGTAGACGAACTTCGTCACTCCGGCTGCCTTGGCGGCATCGATGACGGCCTGGTGCTGGGCGACGCGCTGGCCGACCTCCGAGCCCGAGATCAGCAGGACGCTGTCGACGCCCTCGAGTGCAGCGGAGACGGAGGAGGGGTCGGTGTAGTCCAGGCGCGCGACCCGCACGCCGAGATCCTCGGCCTTGGCGACGTCGCGAGCGCCGGCGATGATCGCCTGCGGGTCGGCGCCGCGCTCGAGGAGGCTGGCGATGACGAGGCGTCCGAGGTTGCCGGTCGCGCCGGTGACGAGGATGGTCATGGGATGTCCTTTCGTAGGTGACATGAGCGACAACCTCCCCACCGGTGAGGAACATTCCAGGCTGAGGGTACCCACTTTGAAGTAAGGTACGTACATGACGGTTAGTTATGCGCAGATCCGCGAGGCGACCCCGCAGATCTTCGAGCCCGGATGCAGCACGCGAGTGATCCTCGACCACGTGATGAGCAAGTGGGGGGTGCTGGTGCTCTCGTCGCTCTCAGACGGAACCCGTCGCTGGGGCGAACTCCGCCGCGAGGTCGGCGGCATCAGCGAGAAGATGCTCGCCTCCACCCTGCGCACCCTGGCTGACGACGGGCTCGTGCGCCGTGAGTCGTTCCCGACGGTGCCACCGCACGTCGAGTACAGCCTGACTCCGCTCGGCCGCGATCTCATGGAGCGGATGCTGCCGCTCGTCGAGTGGGTCGCCGACCATGCCGACGGAATGATCGATCGGGACTAGCTCGACGGATTCCGTCGCTCGTCAGCGCGGTTAGCCACGAAATCCGTCGGTCAAAGAAAAGGATTGACGCGATATACGTGGTAGCCGTATGTTCTGAGCATGTCAGCTACGACGCCGATCCATCTCGAACGCCCCGACGGCAAGGGGCTCGCAACCGGTTCGCTCGGGCTGTGGGGGTCCACGGTCATCGGGCTCGCATCCACCGCACCGGTCTATTCACTGGTGGCCACGCTCGGATTCGTGGTGCTGGCTGTCGGCGCGCAGGCGCCGATCGCCTTCATCATCGCCTTCGTGCCGATGCTGCTGATCGCCTTCGCCTACCGTGAGCTGAACAACGCCGTTCCCGACTGCGGCACCACGTTCACCTGGGGCACCAAGGCCTTCGGACCCTGGGTCGGATGGATGGGCGGCTGGGGTGTGGCGGTCGCGGGAATGGTCGTGCTCGCCAACCTCGCCCAGATCGCCTCGGTCTACTTCTGGTCGCTGATCGGCTTCGATCTCGAGAACAACGACTGGCGCATCATCCTGGTGGCGGTGCTCTTCATCGCCGCGATGACGTGGGTGAGCTGGCGCGGTGTCGAGATCGGCGAGCGCATCCAGAACGTCCTGCTCGGCATCCAGTACCTCGCGCTGGCGATCTTCGTGGTCGCCGCCCTCTGGCAGTTCTTCGCGGGCACCGCGCCGAATCCCACCCCGTTCGACATGGAATGGCTCAACCCGTTCGGCTTCACCTCCTGGTCTGGCTTCACCGAGTCGATCCTGCTCGCCCTCTTCATCTACTGGGGCTGGGACACCTGTCTCGCACTCAACGAGGAGACGAGGGACCCCAAGCGCATCCCGGGTCGTGCCGCGCTGCTGACCACCGTCATCCTGCTATTCACCTACGTGGGCGTCACGATCGCGGCCATGATGTACGCGGGTCTCGGAGACACGGGCACCGGGCTCGGCAACGAGGCCAACGCCGACGACTTCTTCCTCGCGATCAAGGACGGACTGCTCGGACCCTTCGGCTGGGTGCTGGTGGTGGCCGTGATCATCTCGGCGATCTCCTCGACGCAGACGACGATCCTGCCCACCGCACGCGGCACTCTCGCGATGGGCGTCTACCGCGCTCTGCCCGCGAAGTTCAAGGACGTGCACCCGACCTACAAGACGCCTTCGTTCTCGACGATCGTCATGGGCGTCGTCGCCTCGGTGTACTACGTCGGCATGACGTTGATCAGCGACAACATCCTGCAGGACTCGATCCTGTCGCTCGGCCTCGCCATCGCGTTCTACTACGCGATCACCGGCTTCGCCTGCGTCTGGTACTTCCGCAAGGACCTCACGACCTCGGCTCGGGACTTCTTCTTCAAGGGCCTCTTCCCGTTGCTCGGAGGTCTCATGCTGACGGGCGCGTTCGTGCAGTCGGCGATCGACATGTGGGATGTGGACTACGGCTACACGGTGCTCTTCGGCATCGGCGGCACGTTCGTGATCGGCATCGGCTCGCTCGCCTTCGGTCTCGTGCTCATGTTCGCCTGGTATCTGTTCCCGCGTTCGAAGCGGTTCTTCCGCGGCGAGAGCCTGAACCGCGACACCCAGGTCATGGTTCCGGACGAGCCGGGCGAGGTCATCCGCTCGATCGACGGCGGCATCTGAGCGAAGCCGGATCGCGCACGGGTACGGCCTAGGCTTTATCCGTGCGCATCCGGCTCGACATCGCCTACGACGGCACCCACTTCCGCGGGTGGGCGAAGCAGCCGACCCTGCGCACCGTGCAGGGGACTCTCGAAGCCGCGCTCGCTCGCATCGTCGGCTCGGACGTGCAGTTCGTCGTCGCCGGGCGGACGGATGCCGGAGTGCACGCCCAGGGCCAGGTGGCTCACGTCGACCTCGACGAGGCGCAGTGGTCACGCATCGAATCGCGTCAGGGTCGCGCCCCGCAAGACCCCGCGGCGTCGATCGCGCGGCGTATGCGCGGTGTGCTCGGTGCCTACCCCGACGCGACAGTCACCCGCTCATCGATCGCGCCTGAAGGGTTCGACGCCCGCTTCTCGGCGGTCTGGCGCCGCTACCGATATCGGCTCGCCGACTCGACCGCCGGGTACGACCCCCTTCGTCGCCATGACACGGCCGCGCACCGGGGTGTTCTGGACGCACAGGCGATGGATGCCGCCGCGCGGACGCTCATCGGCCTGCACGACTTCGCGGCATACTGCAAGCCCCGTGAAGAGGCCACGACCATCCGCACGCTCCTCGACTACCGATGGTCGCGCGACTCCGAGGGCGTGCTCGTCGCCGAGGTGAAGGCCGACGCGTTCTGCCACAGCATGGTGCGGGCGCTGGTGGGCGCGTGCGTCGCGGTGGGCGAGGGGCGGCTCGACGTCGACGATCTGGTCGTGCTGCGCGACGCGCTCACCCGAACCAGCGAGTTCAAGGTGCTGGCGGCCAGGGGGTTGACGCTCACCGAGGTCGGATACCCGGCAGACGAGCTCCTGTCGACCAGGGCGGAGCAGACGCGCGCTCGCCGCGACAGCACGAGCGCATGACTCGCCGCACTGCGGTGTTCGTCGAGGTCACATCGCCCGGGTGGGCGTTCTGGCGGGCGGCTCTCGACACCTGCGTCGGCCTGAGCGTCGGCACGCTCTACACATTCCTCGGCATCATCGTGGTCGGGATCGTGGGGGAGGAGGCGCTGTCCTCCCTGTACTGGCAGATCGACCTCGATCCGCTGTTCCGCGCGAGCATGGGGGTGATCCTGCTCGTCGCCGCGGTGCTCGCCATCGCCGTGCCGTTCGTGCTGGTCGCCGAGCGGTTCGCCGCCCTGCGCGCGGTCGAGGCGAGCGCACGCGCGAACCCGGATGCCGTGCCGCAGCGATCGCTGAGGATGGAGCTGTCGAAGGCTCCCGCCACACTTCTCCAGACGACGGGAACCGTGCTGTTCTGGTGCCTCGTCGGGATCGGAGCCCTCTTCGCGCTGGCCGTCTTCTTCACGGAGGACCTGCGAGAAGACGGCGTGATCTGGGCTGTGCTGCTCGTCTTCGCGGTGCTGGCCCTCGGCGCGGCGATGCTGCGGCGGCTGGGGCGACGACTCGTCGAACGTGACGACGCGCGGATGCGCGACCAGTGGTCGCGGTGGAAGCAGCTCGTCCCCCGCGCTCAGGCGTCCGATGCGGATCGTCGCGAGGCGTCGGTCCGAGCCGTCGTTCCGCAGTGGCTCTCGACTCCGAGCAGACGGACTCTCAATCGGATCTCCGGAGTGCTGCTGACCGCGACGCTCGTCGCACTGGGCGCTTTCATGCTCTCGGTCTTCATGCGTCAGCAGT
Source organism: Microbacterium sp. WCS2018Hpa-9 (assembly GCF_031843745.1). NCBI lineage: Bacteria > Bacillati > Actinomycetota > Actinomycetes > Micrococcales > Microbacteriaceae > Microbacterium > Microbacterium sp. WCS2018Hpa-9. Next base: position 23,067 of record NZ_JAVTIY010000004.1, on the reverse strand, counting down.
GTCGCGGTTGCGACCCGGTCTACTGGAACGAGCCGATCGAGAACGGCATCGATGTGCTGAGCCTGAGCAGCGGTGCGGCGATCGCCGTGTGCGCAGCGCTCGGCATCCTCGCCTGGATCGGAGGTGTGGTCCTGCAGTTCGCTCGGGAGCGTGCGCTGGTGGGGTGGGTCTCGGACCGAGCATCTCGTCGTGTCGACGTCAGCCTGATCGAGCCTCTGATCTCGGGCAACCGGTCGATGATGCGTCTTCAGCTGGGTCTCTCAGCCGTCGGCGCGGGTGCCGTGGTCGTGGGCACAGGGGCGCTCTGGGCGGAGTGGGCCGCCGTGGACACTCGCGCGGTGCTCCTCGCCGCCGTGGTGCTGATCGCGCTCGGGTTCGTCGTCGGGTGGGCGGATGCGCGCCGCAGCCGCAGAGAGCGGCAGCTCGTGCGGGAGGTCCTGTTCCCGGGTGACGTCGGACGCGTCGGTGTCGACACGCCGGAGCACGCGCGGAGACGCCGGCGCCGCAGCTGACCGATTCGTGGCCGCCCTCCCCACGAGGACGGCCACGATGCGGGAGCGCCGCTACGGACGGCGGGCCCCAGCCCGTCCGCGGCGGTGACGACTCGTGCAGGCCGAGGGGTGTGGCGCTGCTGAACCGTATGCTGATCGTACGGAGGGCGCCTTCACACTGCGGCGGGGGACTGTGACGGATCGGATCGATGACCAGAGCGGCGCATTCGCCGCTGCGCTCCGTGCGGCGATCTCAGACCGGGGAATCACCCTCGCACGGCTGCGGAGTCAGCTGATCGACGACGGCAACCGGGTGTCCATGGCGACGCTGAGCTACTGGCGCTCCGGTGATCGGCAGCCCGAAGGACCGCAATCGCTGAGCGTCGTCGACGGCATCGAGGACCGTCTCGGTCTGCATCGAGGACATCTCGGGAGCCTGCTGGTCCCGACCTCGCGCCTGGGGCCGATCGCACCTCCGGTGGGGATACGACGGGTGACGTCGCGCGGGCGACGTGCAGCGGATCACACGGCGATTTCCACCGGAATCCAAGACTGAGCCACTAGCGTGAGGTGCGATGAAAGTCATCTCGTACAACCTGCAGAAGCACCGCGCCGCAGGAGAACTAGCGGCACTGGTCTCGGCGCACGATCCTGACATCCTGTGCCTCCAGGAATGCGATGTCGCAGATCTGCCCGAGACGATCGGCGACCTCACCCTCGCCGATGCGACGCAGGGGAATCGGCTGGGACTGGCGATGTTCTATCGCGCCAGCGAGTTCCACCTGCAGGCGATCAAGACGATCGAGCTGAAGAAGTCCCTGCACGATCGGATCGCCAAGCCCGCGCACGAGCGCGTTCTGGGCGCACGGCTGAGAGACATCGACGCGGGGCGCGAGTTCATCGCGGCTTCGTTCCACGCGGCGCCGCTGACCGCGCTCAACTCCCTGCGTCGGCACCAGATCCGGGCCGCCCTCACCGAGCTCGCGACCCTGGGCGAAGAGCTGCCGCAGCTGATGGTCGGCGACTACAACTACCCGGTGTTCAAAGAGAACCTCGGTCAGACGATCCGCAGGCACGGCTACGCGCTGACGCTGAGCGACGACCACACCTACACCCGCTACCGCGTGTTCCGAGGGCACTACGACTTCGCGACCTCCGTCGGCTTCGAGATCCAGCGGGTGACCACACTCCCGCAGGGGATGAGCGACCATCGACCGATCCTGGTGACGACGCAGTTCGACTGATCGCCGACCGACTCGGTTTGGGAGAACGTCCGGAATGACGTAAGCTGTCACTTTGGTACTCGACTGCCGAGCACTAACGAACGTGAGCCCTCCACTGGCGTGTTCATCCCTGTAGGGAAGAACCACCCCGGAGTGGGATTCACGAACTTCTCCGTTCGAACAAGAAAGCAGCACTATCGTGACGCGCACTTACTCCCCGAAGGCTGGCGAGGTCCAGCGTGACTGGGTCGTCATCGACGCCACTGACGTCGTTCTCGGCCGCCTGGCCTCGCACGCCGCTACGCTCCTGCGTGGCAAGCACAAGCCCACCTTCGCCAACCACATCGACTCGGGTGACTTCGTCATCATCGTGAACGCCGACAAGGTCGCGCTCACCGGTCAGAAGCTCCAGAAGAAGCTGGCCTACCGCCACTCGGGTTACCCGGGCGGACTGAAGTCGGTCACCTACGCCGAGCTCCTCGAGAAGAACCCGATCCGCGCTGTCGAGAAGGCCATCCGTGGCATGCTCCCCAAGAACAGCCTGGGCCGTCAGCAGCTGTCGAAGCTCAAGGTGTACGTCGGTGCCGAGCACCCGCACGCCGCGCAGCAGCCGCAGACGTACACCCTCGACCAGGTCGCCCAGTAAGCGCCGTAAAGACTTAAGGACATACTCGTGGCTGACATCCAGGACACCACCGAAAACCCGCAGAACTTCTCGACCTCGACTCCCGAGACCGACGCAGTCGAGGCGGCCCCCCGCCCCGTGCTCAGCGTCCCGGGTGCCGCTGTCGGCCGTCGCAAGCAGGCCATCGCCCGCGTGCGTCTCGTCCCCGGCTCGGGAACGATCACGGTCAACGGTCGCACGCTCGAGGACTACTTCCCGAACAAGCTGCACCAGCAGCTGATCAACGACCCGTTCACGATCCTCAACCTCGCCGGCGGCTACGACGTCATCGCGCGCATCTCCGGCGGTGGCCCCTCGGGTCAGGCCGGCGCGCTGCGCCTCGGCATCGCCCGTTCGCTGAACGGCATCGACGAGGAGAACAACCGTCCGACCCTGAAGAAGGCCGGCTTCCTCTCGCGCGACGCTCGCGTCAAGGAGCGCAAGAAGGCTGGACTCAAGAAGGCCCGTAAGGCGCCTCAGTACTCGAAGCGTTAAGGTCAACCGCTCCGATGCCGATTTTTGGCACGGACGGTGTGCGGGGACTCGCCAATGGCATCCTCACCGCCGACCTCGCGCTCACCCTGGCCCAGGCGACTGCTGTCGTCCTGGGCCAGGGCCGTACTGCGGAGGCTCGCAAAGCCGAAGGCAAGCGACTCACCGCGGTCGTAGCCCGCGATCCCCGCGTCTCCGGTCATTTCCTCACTGCAGCGGTCGCGGCAGGACTCGCCTCCTCGGGAGTCGACGTGCTCGAGGCCGGGGTCATTCCCACGCCTGCGCTCGCATTCCTCGTCGCCGACCGTGACGCCGACTTCGGCGTGATGATCTCCGCCTCGCACAACGCGGCACCCGACAACGGGATCAAGATCTTCGCCCGCGGCGGTGTGAAGCTGCCCGACGTCGTCGAGCAGCGCATCGAAGAGGCGATGGCGGGCGAGAAGCTGCGGCCCACCGGTGCGGGCGTCGGCAGGATCGACCGATTCTCCGACGCTGAAGACCGCTACGTCGTGCACCTGCTCGGGTCGCTGCCGAACCGCCTAGGTGGCATCAAGGTCGTGCTCGATTGCGCACACGGCGCCGCATCAGGGGTGTCTCCCGAGACCTTCCGCGATGCCGGTGCCGACGTCACCGTGATCGGCGCCGACCCTGATGGCTTAAACATCAACGACGGCGTCGGGTCGACCCACCTCGACCAGCTCGCCGAGGCCGTCGTTCGCCTCGGTGCCGACATCGGAATCGCCCACGACGGCGACGCCGATCGGTGCCTGGCGGTCGATGCGCAGGGCAACGTGATCGACGGCGATCAGATCATGGCGATCCTCGCGGTGTCGATGAAGCAGCGCGGTCACCTGACCGACGACACGCTCGTCGCCACGGTGATGAGCAACCTCGGTCTGCACGTCGCGATGCGCGAGCACGGCATCACCGTGCGCCAGACCGCGGTCGGCGACCGCTATGTCCTCGAGGACATGGACCGGGGCGGCTACGCCCTCGGCGGTGAGCAGTCAGGCCACGTCATCATGAGCGAGTTCGCCACCACCGGTGACGGCCTGCTCACGGGGCTGCACCTGGTCGCCGAGATGGCGCGTCAGAACAAGACCATCGCCGAGCTCGCGAGCGTGATGACCGTGTACCCGCAGGTGCTCGTCAACGTGCGCGACGTCGACAAGGACGCACTCGAGTCCGACGCGGTCGTGCAGGCGGCCGTGCGCGAGGTCGCAGCCGAACTCGGCGAGACCGGTCGCGTGCTGCTCCGCAAGTCCGGAACCGAGGCCCTCGTCAGGGTCATGGTCGAGGCAGCGGATGCCGAATCCGCTCAGGCATACGCCGACCGGCTGGTCGCCGTCGTGCGCGAGCGACTCTCGCTCTGAACCGTCGAGCGCGCCGTGCGGCACCGACCACAGGTCAGCCGCGCGGCGTGCTCCAGTTCAACTGCTCGATGTATCGCAGCAGCACACCCTCGCGCAGCGCCCACGGCGACACCTCGAGTTCATCGACGTCGAGCGCGGTCATGGCCGCGTGCAGCGATACCGCCGCGGCGACGATCTGGAACGTGCGGTCCGCGGTGATGCCGGGAAGCTCCTGCCGCGCGGACGCGGGCAGACGGGCCAGCCGTGGGATCCACGACCCCAATGACGCGCGGGGCAGCACCATGCGCTGGATTCCCGACCACCCAGGCACCGGGTAGCCCGCGAGTCTGGCCAGAGATCGGATCGCCTTCGACGAGCCGACGACGTGATCGGGGCGCGGCAGCGCCGAGAACCGGGGGAGCACCTCGGCGAGCGTGGCGGTCGCGTGCTCCCGAAGGCGCTCGACGTCGTCTTCGCCCGGCGGATCATGAGGCAGGAACTGCACGGTCATCCGGCCGGCTCCGAGCGGGACGGATGCCGCAGCATCCGGCAGCTCATCGCCACCCGCCGCGACCTCGAGCGATCCGCCGCCGATGTCGAGGAGCAGCAGCTGTCCGGCCGACCAGCCGAACCAGCGCCGCACGGCGAGGAACGTGAGCTCGGCCTCGGTCTCTCCGTCGAGAACCTGCAGCGGCTGGCCGAGGGCAGCTTCGATGCGGGCGATCACGTCGGCACCGTTCCGGGCGTCGCGCACCGCGCTCGTCGCGGTGGCGAGCAGCTCGTCGACACGTTCGGCATCCGCGACCTTGCGCGCCTGAGTCACGGCCGCCTCGAGTGCGCGCACTCCCTCTTCGGATATCGATCCGTCGTCGGTGAGGTACCGCATCAGCCGCAGAACGGTGCGATCGCTGGTGGTCGCCAGCGGCCGACCGCCGGGGCGAACATCGGCGGCGAGCATGTGGACGGTGTTGGAACCGATGTCTAGTACTCCCAGGCGCACGGATAGAGACTACTCGTGCGCCGTTACGATGTATCCGTGACCACCGTCGACCCCACGCTGCCCCTGTCTCCGTATCGCGAGATCGGGCGCGACGAATGGGCGCGATTGGCGGCGGGCCTCGATCAGCCGCTCACAGAGACCGAGGTCGTCGAACTCCGCGGCATCGGAGACCGCCTCGACCTCACCGAGGTGCGCGAGGTCTATCTGCCCCTGAGCCGTCTGCTCAGCCTCTACGCCACGGCCACGAAGCGCCTGGGAGCGGCGACGAGCTCGTTCCTGCAGGAGGACGACTCCACCACCCCGTTCGTGGTCGGAGTCGCAGGCTCCGTCGCCGTCGGCAAGTCGACCATCGCTCGTCTGCTGCGAGAGCTGATGAGCCGGTGGCCGGGCACCCCACGCGTCGAGCTCGTCACGACAGACGGGTTCCTGCACTCGAACGCCGAGCTCGAGCGTCGAGGCCTGATGGAGCGCAAGGGCTTTCCCGAGTCCTATGACCGGCGGGCGCTGCTCGAGTTCCTCACCGAGGTGAAGAGCGGGGCCGCAGAGGTGCGGGCGCCGTTCTACTCGCACATGCGCTACGACATCGTCCCCGACGCCCACGTGGTCGTCCGGCGCCCCGACGTCGTCATCGTCGAAGGACTGAACGTCCTGCAGCCGCCGCCCGCACCCAACGATGTGGCCGTCAGCGATCTCTTCGACTTCTCGATCTTCGTCGACGCCGACACCTCGCACATCGAGAAGTGGTACGTCGACCGGTTCCTCGCCCTGCGCGAGGGAGCCTTCTCGAATCCGTCGTCGTACTTCAACGTCTTCGCCCACCTCACCGACGAGGAGGCGATCACGACGGCACTCGGCTACTGGAACGAGATCAACATGCCGAACCTGGTCGAGAACGTGATGCCGACCAAGCACCGGGCGCGTCTCGTGCTCAACAAGGGTGTCGATCACAGCGTCGAGAGCGTGTTTCTCCGCAAGCTCTGAGCAGGGTCGGGGCTTTCGTTCGGCACCTTCGCAAAAACCCAGCCTTACTCTTGACCACATGTGTGGAATCGTCGGATACGTGGGCCCGCGCCCCAGCCAGGACATCCTGCTCGCAGGGCTCGCCCGTCTCGAATACCGCGGCTACGATTCCGCAGGCGTCGCAGTCATCGACGGCGAGGGCTCTCTGGGCATGCGAAAGAAGGCGGGAAAGCTCGCGATGCTGCGCGACTCGCTGAAGGATGCCGCCCTCGCAGACGGCAACACGGGCATCGGGCACACCCGCTGGGCCACCCACGGCGGCCCCACCGACGAGAATGCGCACCCGCATCTCGCCGATGACGACAAGCTCGCCGTGATCCACAACGGCATCATCGAGAACTTCGCCTCGCTGCGTGACGAGCTGCTCGCCGACGGGGTGGCGTTCCGCAGCGAGACCGACACCGAGGTGGCCGCCGCGCTGCTCGGTCGGGAGTACCGCACCAACGGCGGTGACCTGCAGGGTGCGTTCCGTGCCGTGGTCAACCGCCTCGAGGGTGCTTTCACCCTGCTCGCGATGCACCAGGACCACCCCGGACTCGTCGTCGGCGCGCGACGCAACTCGCCTCTGGTGATCGGCCTCGGCGAGGGCGAGAACTTCCTCGGCTCCGACGTCGCCGCATTCATCGAGCACACGCGCAAGGCGCTCGCCATCGGGCAGGACCAGATCGTCTCGATCACCCCGGATGCCGTCACGGTCACCGACTTCGCCGGCACAGCTGTCGAAGCCGAGCCGTTCGACGTCTCGTGGGACGCCGCCGCTGCTGAGAAGGGCGGATGGTCCAGCTTCATGGCCAAGGAGGTCGCCGAGCAGCCCGAGGCTGTCGCCAACACGATCCGCGGTCGCATCCAGGGCGATCAGGTCGTCATCCCCGAGCTCGACGGCCTCGACGAGCTGTTCCTCGGCATCAACCGCATCATCATCACCGCGTGCGGCACGGCCGCATACTCGGCGCTCGTCGGCAAGTACGCGATCGAGCAGTGGGCGCGGGTCCCCGTCGACGTGGAGCTGGCGCACGAGTTCCGCTACCGCGACCCGGTCATCGGCGATGACACGCTCGTCATCTCGATCAGCCAGTCCGGCGAAACGATGGACACGCTGATGGCGGTCAAGTACGCGAGAGAGCGCGGCGCGCGCACCCTCTCGATCTGCAACACCCAGGGCGCGACCATCCCGCGAGAGTCCGACGCCGTGGTCTACACGCACGCCGGCCCCGAGGTCGCGGTCGCGTCGACCAAGGCGTTCTCGGCACAGATCACCGCTCTGCTGCTGCTCGGTCTGCACGTGGGGCGCGTGCGCGGCTCCGTCCAGGATGCGTCCGTCGACGTCGCCGAGCTCATCGCCCTTCCCGAGAAGATCGCGAAGGTCCTCGCGAGCGAGCAGGAGCACGTCACGCAGCTCGCCGGCTGGATGGCCGACACCCGCTCCGTGCTGTTCCTGGGTCGCCACGTCGGCTTCCCGATCGCTCTCGAGGGCGCGCTCAAGCTCAAGGAGATCTCTTACATCCATGCAGAGGGCTTCGCCGCCGGCGAGCTCAAGCATGGACCGATCGCGCTGATCGAGCCAGGGCAGCCGGTCTTCGTGCTGGTGCCGTCTCCGCGCCACTCGGCCGTGGTGCACTCCAAGGTCGTCTCGAACATCCAGGAGATCCGTGCGCGCGGAGCCCGCGTGATCGTGGTCGCAGAAGAGGGTGACGCGGCGGTCCTGCCCTTCGCCGACGAGGTCATCCGGATTCCGCTCGCCGGAGCGATGTTCGAGCCGCTGCTCGCCGTCGTCCCGCTGCAGATCTTCGCCATGGCTCTCGCCACAGCGAAGGGCCTCGACGTCGACCAGCCGCGCAACCTCGCCAAATCCGTCACCGTCGAGTAGGCGTCGGTCATGGCCGTCTCGATGCGGCCGATCGGCTGACACCTGCAGGTCAGGATTACGGATGCATGCCCAGATGAAGAGTCTGGGCATGCATCTGTGTTCACGGCATGCATCTGTACGAGCAGTCACCACTTCGACCGTCCGACAGCGGAGATGATCGCGCTCGCGACGGCATCCCAGTCATGGATCACCATCGCGTAGTCGAAGCGGAGGGTCTCGTATCCGAGGCGGGATGCTTCTGCATCCCGCGCGAGGTCCTTGTGCCGCATCTCCCGGCCCGAGTGGTTCGCGCGCCCGTCGACCTCAACGATCACTCGGCGCTCGATCACGAAGTCCACGCGGCCGACCCCGCCGATCACGACTTGGCACTCGAGATGGATGCCGAGCAGGTGAAGTCGCAGGCGGAGCAGAGACTCGAGGCCGCTCTCGGCATCCGGACGCGCGAGATCGAGGAGCCAGCTAGCCGACTTCGGAAGCTCCCGCCTGATCCGCGCGCGGTCCTTCGTCGAGATGAGGCGCTTGTTCCATGCGGATTCGTACGCGGCGAAGAAGGCCTCCCGATCGAGACACCTGTACGCATGAACTAGGGCTGCGGCGACCGGTGCGAGCCCGACGTCGGCGGTCCCGGGGGAGTTGTGTGTCACGCAGCCGCAGGAGTGTCCGTGATGCCTCCGCCCGGACGCGCCCATCCATACATGCACGACAGCATCGACCTGGGGGAGCACCCACACGCCGTGCGCGCGGAGTGCGTCGGCACAGGTGAGCGCGCCACCGTGCGCCGCTGCAGTGACGATCTTGGGATCCGTTGTGCCGAGCGCGTAGATCCCTGGACGGATCCGACGGATGGCGCCCGCGCGTGTGGCGGCGGCGAGCTGGGTGCGAGTGCACCCGTAACGCTGCATGATCAGGCCCCGGGCTATGCCGCCGAGCGCTTCGAGAAGATCCGAGGGTTCCCACATCGTTCGAGCATCCGTGGTCGGTTCGAGGATGGCGCGACCGTTTCGCGGAAACCGTGGACAACTCTCGATGCCGAACCTTCGTGCAGTGACGGTCTCCCGCACGGATGCATGCTCAGATCACGGATGCAGGCCCAGATGCAGTATCTGAGCATGCAGGTGTGATCTGAGCATGCATCCGTGTTGTGAGGGCCGGCCGGGCGGGCCAGGCGGGGCCGGGCGGGCCGGGGCGGGACGGGAGCCGAAGGAGGCGGATGCCGCGACTAGGCTGAACGGGTGATCATCGGGACCGGCATCGACCTCGTGGACATCCCGCGGTTCGAGCGCACGATGGAGCGCACGCCGCGGCTTCTGGAGCGGCTGTTCGCGCCGGGGGAGCGGGCGCTGCGGCTTCCCTCCCTGGCCGCGAGGTATGCCGCGAAGGAAGCCCTGATCAAGACCCTCGGCGGCTCGGACGGGGTGCACTGGATCGAGATCGAGGTCGCCTCCGAGGCTTCGGGTCGCCCGCACTTCGTGCTGTCGGGGTCGACCGCCGAGGTCATCGCCGAGCGCGGGATCACCCGACTGCATCTGACCCTCACCCATGACGCAGGACTCGCCGCCGCGTTCGTCGTCGCCGAAGGAGAGCCCCTGTGACCGTTCCGTTCCGCGAGGCCCGAATCGAACTCGATGCCATCAGCGACAACGTCCGCCACTTCCGCCGTCTCACCGGCGTGCAGGTCATCGCCGTCGTCAAAGCGAACGCCTACGGTCACGGCGCCGCGGCCGTAGCGGTCGCGGCTCTCGCCGGCGGCGCCACCCGTCTGGGCGTCGCCGAGATCCCCGAGGCCGTCGAGCTCCGTCGTCAGGGCATCACGGCTCCGATCGTCGCGTGGCTGCACGCCCCCGGCGAGCGGTTCGACCAGGCGGCAGCGCACGACATCGAGGTGGGCATCTCGTCGTTCGACCAGCTCGAGGCCGCCGGTGCCGTCGCATCGGTCGATCGTCCGGTCGGCGTGCACCTGAAGTTCGAAACGGGACTCTCGCGCAACGGCATCGCACCGGCCGACTGGCGGCGCGTGCTCGCCGAGGCCGCGCGTCTCGAGCGCATCGGACGACTGCGCATCATCGGGCTCTTCAGCCACCTCTCGAACACCTCGCCCCAGGACGACCGTGAGGCCCTGGCGAAGTTCGAGGAGGCGGTCACCGCGGCGGCCTCATTCGGCATCCACCCCGAGATCCGGCACATCGCGGCGACCGCGGCCGCGATCGACCTGCCGGAGATGCGACTGGATGCGGTGCGCATCGGCATCGGCATCTACGGCCTCTCGCCCTTCGACGACCGCTCGTCGGCCGAGCTCGGGCTTCGCCCTGCCATGACCCTGCGGGGTGCGATCGCCGCCGTGCGCCGCGTACCGGCGGGTGCGGGGGTGTCGTACGGATACGACCACCGCACCTCGCGTGACACGACGTTGGTGCTCGTGCCGCTGGGCTATGCCGACGGGGTGCCGCGCCACGCCTCAGGACGCCTGCCGGTGTCGATCGGCGGTCGTCGGTACACCAACGTCGGCCGGGTCGCCATGGACCAGTTCGTCGTCGACGTGGGCGATGCCCCGGTGTCGATCGGAGACGAGGTCGTGCTGTTCGGCGACCCGACCCTCGGGGTTCCGTCGGCGGCCGAGTGGGCCAACGCCGCCTCGACCATCGACTACGAGATCGTCACGCGCATCGGCCCGCGCGTGCCCCGGAGGTCGGCATGAGCGTCGACCCTGCCTTCCTCGGACGCCTCGAGATCGAGACGTCGGATGCCATGGAGCAGCTCGGCCTCCGCATCGGCGAGCAGCTCGAAGCCGGAGATCTGCTGATCCTCACCGGTCCCCTCGGCGCCGGGAAGACGACGTTCACGCGAGGGCTCGCGGAAGGACTCGGAGTGCGGGGCCCCGTGCAGAGCCCCACGTTCGTGATCGCGCGCACGCACCCTTCGCTCGTCGGACGCGCCCCCTTGGTGCACGTGGATGCCTACCGTCTCGGCTCGGGTGCCGAACTCGACGACCTCGATCTCGACCTCGCGCGATCAGTGGTCGTGATCGAGTGGGGACGCGGAATGGCTGAGGACCTGGCCGAGACCTGGTGGGACATCGAGCTGGAGCGCCCGGTCGGCGGCGACGACGATCTCGACCCCTCCGAGCTCGACGCGGATGCCCCGCGGCACGTGACGATCACGCGCGGAGGGCGCTCAGCGATCACCGGCTGAACGACGACTACCCTGGAGAGGTGATCCTCGCCGTCGACACCTCTCTGGGCACCGCCGTCGCCCTCATCGACGACGACGGCACACGTCTGTCCGACGCCTCGGCCGCCGACCCCCTCGGTCACGCGGAGGTCATCGGCGAGCTGCTCGTGCGAGCCATCGGCGAGACCGGAAGCGGATCCATCGACCATGTAGTGGCTGGCATGGGACCCGGCCCCTTCACCGGACTCCGCATCGGCATCGCGACCGCGCGCACGTTCGCTCTGGGCCGCGGAATCCCGGTCATCCCCGTACCCAGTCACTTCGCCGCGGCGCTCACCGCGATCGAGCGGGAGGCCGTCACCGGCCCGTTCGCCATCGTCACCGACGCCCGCCGGCGAGAGGTCGCCATCACGGTCTTCGACGGGACGGATGCCGACGGCCTCCCGAACATGGTCGCCGACACGGTGCTCGTGGCGCGTGTCGATGCGGACGAGCACCTCGACGGCATCCGTCGCATCGATGTCGAGACGCTGTCTGCCGTCGACCTCGCCCGCGTGGGCGCCCGAGCGGTGGCCGCGGGGCGCACGCTCGCGGGGGCCGAGCCGCTGTATCTGCGACAGCCCGATGTCATCGTGCCCGGAGCGCCGAAGAAGGTGGGGCGATGACTCTGCGCGCAGCGACGCCAGACGACCTCGACGCCATCATGGCGATAGAGCATCGCTCGTTCCCGACCGACGCGTGGAGCTCCCAAGCCATGGCGCTGGAGCTCGCGAGCCCGCACGGCCGTTATCTGGTCGACGAGAATGACGGCGTCATCATCGGCTACGGCGGAGTCCGCGCCCTGCAGGGGTCGCGCGATGCCGATATCCAGACCATCGCCTTCGACGCCGAGCACCGTGGTGCCGGTCGCGGTCGCGCGCTGCTGCGATCGCTGCTCGATGCGGCAGCCGAACGCGGAGCCCGAGAGGTGTTCCTCGAGGTGCGGGCCGACAACCCGGGCGCCGAGGGGCTCTACCGCTCCGAGGGGTTCGAGGAGATCGGCCGCCGCCCCCGGTACTACCAGCCAGACGACGTCGATGCGATCGTGATGCGCCTCGCGCTGCAGCATCCGTGTTCGTCGCATCGAGACGCGCCGGCTGTGGATGCCGCGAAGGAGGCCACCGCATGACCGAGCCGCTGGTGCTGGGCATCGAGACGAGCTGCGACGAGACGGGCATCGGGATCGTCCGCGGACGCACGCTGCTGTCGAACACGATCGCGTCGAGCATGGATGAGCACGCCCGCTACGGCGGCGTCGTGCCCGAGGTCGCCGCCCGCGCTCACCTCGAAGCCCTGCAGCCGTCGATCGACGCCGCGTTGGCGGAGGCCGGGGTGCGGCTCGACGACCTCGATGCGGTCGCGGTGACCAGCGGACCGGGTCTCGCGGGGGCGCTCATGGTCGGTGTCGGCGCCGCGAAGGGTCTCGCCGTGTCGCTCGACAAGCCGCTGTATGCGGTCAATCACCTGGTCGGCCACATCGCCGCTGACATCCTGACCCCCGACTCCGAGCCTCTCGAGTACCCGACGATCGCGTTGCTCGTGTCGGGAGGGCACACGTCGCTGCTGCACGTGCGCGACCTCACGACCGACGTCGAGATGCTGGGCGAGACGATGGACGACGCCGCGGGGGAGGCGTTCGACAAGGTGGCCCGGCTCCTGTCGCTGCCGTACCCCGGCGGTCCCGAGATCGACCGAGCGGCGCTTGACGGAGACCCGAATGCGATCCGGTTCCCGCGGGGGCTGTCTCGCGCATCGGACCTGGCTAAGCACCGCTACGACTTCTCGTTCTCCGGGCTCAAGACGGCGGTCGCCCGCTGGGTCGAACGCTGCGAGGCCGACGGCGTGCCCGTGCCGGTCGCCGACGTCGCCGCGAGCTTCCGCGAGGCGGTCGTCGACGTGCTCGTGACGAAGGCGCTCGCCGCCTGCGCAGACCTCGGAGTGCCGCGACTGCTGCTGGGCGGCGGGGTCATCGCCAACCGACGACTCCGCGAGGTCGCGCTCGCGAGGGCCGAGAAGGCGGGGGTGACCGTGCGTATCCCGCCCCTGTCGCTCTGCACCGACAACGGGGCGATGATCGCTGCTCTCGCCGCGGAGCTGATCTCGTCGGGTCGACGCCCGTCGACGCTCGCGTTCGGAGCCGACTCCACCCTTCCGGTCACCGAGATCCAGGTCGACGAGCGCGTCGCGGTGATGTGATGAGCGACGTGCCGCGCACGCCCGATCCGGTGGGCGCAGAACCAGCGTCGGATGCCGCGTTGCCTCCGACCAGGATCGAGCGCCCGAGCGAAGAGGTCGAGCATCCGGCGGGTTCGGCGCGCATACCGGGGTCGCGCCGCGAGGGATACACGAAGCTGCCGACGGGGCCGGTCGGAGTCGAACCGGTGGTCGTCAGCGGGCCTGTGGCAGACGACATCGGGCGCGGCACCGACTGGGCGCCGTCGACCGACGCGTCTGCCGTCGACGACACCCGCCTCGCCCCGTGGGCGCTGATGGCCGCCGTCGTCGCCCTGGTCTCGTCGTTCTTCGTCGGCTGGGGCATCCCGATCGCCATCGTCGCCGTGATCGCGTCGATCATGTCGCTGCGCCGACCGGTCGAGAGCCGCGCCATCGCACGCTGGGCGCTCGTGCTCGGTCTGTGCGCGACCGTCTACAGCCTCGGCTGGCTCGTCTGGGCCGGGATGCAGTTCGAGAGACTCGGATAGCGGATGCTCGACGCGGACGAATCCGTCGAGCTGCGGGCTCTCCAGGCGCGGGCCTACGGTCGTGCCGGTGCGCTGAATGAGGCGGAGGCCGCGCGGCTGCGCGAGCTGGAGACCGGGAGGACGCGCGGGACGGAGCCGACCGCACCGAGGAGCGCGGCGCCGCGGCCGCCGGAACCCGAGAATATCGAGGCCGCCGCATCGGCCGTCGTCGAGGGAGATGCCGCCCCGGTGTCCGCGCAGGCCCGCACCACCGGCGTGACCCCCGGCGACTCCGCCCTCGCAGCGCTGCGACGGCACTGGCGTCTTGCCGTCGCGATCACCGCGGTCTTCGCCGTCATCGGCCTCGCACTGGGGTGGCTGATCTTCGCCGATCGTGGTCCTGCCCCGATGCAGCTCACCGCACAGCAGCAGGAGTGGCAGAGTGCGATCGTCGCATCGGGCGACTTCGACCCGGGTTCTGTGCGCGCCATCACCCAGGAAGAGGGCGTCGTGATCTGGTTCGCGACGAAGAACGAGAGTGCGAACGTGTGCCTCGTCCTCGCCCACGAACACGCGACCGCTCCCGCATGCACGACGCGGGAGCAGGCGACCGTCCAGGGCGTGACCGCGACGCTCGCGAAGCCCGTGAGCGCATCTCAGACCTACGACATCCAGGCGCAGATGTTCCTCACGCAGGAGGGCGAGCCCGCGGTCATCACCCGCAGCTACATCACGTCGTCACAGTCGTCGTCGATGTTCGCCAGCGAGGCGGAGGCCGAGGCCGCGACGACGCTCGCCGAGCAGACCGGATTGGATCGGCGCACGATCCTGGTCGTCGGCTATGACGACGAGGTGCCGATCTGGACCGGGATCGACACGTCCACCCAGCGATACTGTCTCGTCTACGACGGGTCCATGCCCGACCCGCCGATGGCATGCGACGACAGCCTGATGCTCGCCGATGCGGATCGGACGCTCGTGCTCGACGTCGCAGACGACGGAGAGACGACCCGCTACGAGTACCAGTTCGGCTACGGTCAGCAGTACCTCACCGTGACGAAGGGCTGGGAGAGCGAAGATGCTGCACGAGAGTGAGTCCGCCGAGCTGCGCGCCCTGCAGGGTAAAGCGTACGGGCGCGACGGCGGCCTGACCGAGGCCGAAGCGTCGAGGCTGGTCCACCTCGAATCGATGCGCGCCGAGCCGGACGAGAACGCCCGAGCCGCCGCTGTCACGGGGGGTCAGGGCGCGGACCCGGTCGACGTGCCGCGTGCGGCAGAGGACTCGCTGCCCCCGCACGTCGAGGCGCCAGCCTCCGACATGCGTCGCGAGGATCCCGACGATGAGGGGGCCGACGGGCGACGGCCTCTCGGGACCGGGGGCCTTCGCGCAGCGATCCGACAGCACTGGAAGGCTGCCGTCGCCGCCTCCGCAGCGATGCTCGTGATCGGCCTCGGGGTCGGTTGGGCTCTCTTCGGGCACACCGGTGACGCCGTGGCGTTGACCTCCGAACAGCAGCAGCGTCGCGCCGAGCTGCAGGCGGAGGGCGGGTTCGACGCCGGCAGCCTGCGGGCGATCGGACGCGATGAGGACGCGCTCGTCTGGTTCGCGACCAAGAACGAGGGCGAGACGATCTGCATCACGCTCGACACCGCCGACAAGTCGGCGGACCAATGTCAGCCGGCCGCCGATCTCGACAACGGGAACGGCATCGGCATCAGTGCCAGCGTCATCGTCGCGAACGAGGACGGTGAAGCCGCCGAGCAGGTCTGGGCGTCGGCGGCGCGGGCGATGAACGGGGAGGTCGTCGGGATCGTCCAGCGCTGGCGCTCGGACCAGGACTCCTGGCTCGCCCAGTTCCAGGGTGAAGAGCGAGACCGGGCCGAGCAGCTGGTCGAGGAGGGGTTCGAGGAGTACTCGTTCTCGATCGTCGGATACTTCCGCGATGCCCCCGTCTGGTACGGACAGCGCATCGAGGACGACGTCGCCCAGGACTGCCTGATCGTCGACGCCGTCGCGGGCGTCGAATGCCGCGTGGCAGGCGACGTCTCATCCTCCGCCGACGGCATCAGGGTGAGCGGGGCAACCGTCGACGAGTCCGGGCAACCCGCCGATCAATGGACTGTGACGCTCGCATACACGCCGAACGGGGTGTCGTACCTCGTGGTCTCGGGAGACCTCGATGCGTCGCAGGCCGAGCAGACCGTCAAGCCCGGCGAGACGCTCGAGCTCGGCGGCGAGAAGCAGGATCCGATCCAGGTCGACATCCCGTCCGACGACTCCGACGGCTAGGGCCGCCTCGGCTGACGCTACTCGGCCGCGGGCACCCGATCGGCGAGGATCGCCCGGCGCTGATCGCCCACGCGGGTGAGGATCAGCGTCGCCGATCGATCGCCCCGCAGCGTCAGCTTCTTGCGGAAGGCGGCCGGGTCGATGTCCATGCCCCGCTTCTTGATCTCGAGCGAACCGACATCATTCGCCTTGAGCACGGCGCTGATCGCCTTGGGGTTGGCGGGCATCGTCTCACGCACCCGGAACGACTGCACGAACGGACTCGTGACCGCCGTGTCTGAGGTGAGGTACGCGATGCGCTCATCGAGCATGCCCGCGTCGAGACTGCGTGCGACGTCGCCGATCAGGCGCGCCCGGATCACCGCGCCGTCCGGCTCGTGCAGGAAGGCGCCGAGCTCGCGCACGGGTGCATCTTCGGCATCCGCTCCCGCGGTGAGCTCGTGCGAGCGCTCGCCGCGGATCACGAGAGCGGATCGGCGGATGCCGTCGCGAGCGAGCGCTCTCGTCCAGAGCACCAGCTCGACGACGCTGCCTTCTGCACTCACCCACTGCGCCTCGGCGTCGTCCGGGAGGGAGTCCCGGTCGTGGCCGGGGCCGAGCTTGATGCCGGTCGAGATGCGGGAGGCCACATCGAAGGCCCAGTCGAGCGGGGGAGAGTAGTCATTGGACGACACGCGCCGCGTCTCGCTGTGACCCGCGGTGCGGCGGGCAGGGTCCATCCAGATCGCCTGGGTCTCGTCGCCGTCGACCGGCAGGTGGGTCTCGGCGGTGCCGTGCGTCACGACCGCGCTGTCTCCGAAGGGTGCGAGGTTGTAGGCGGCGATCGCTGCGGTCACCTCGTCGGCATCGACGGCGATGACGTCGAGTCCGGCGCCGACGAAAGCGAGCGAATCCCCGCCGATGCCGCAGCCGAGATCGGCCACCCGAGTGATGCCGGCCCGGCGCAGCCGCTGCGCGTGCCGTGCGGCGACGCCCAGTCGAGTGGCCTGCTCGAGCCCGGCGCGGGTGAACAGCATCCGCGACGCGAAGTCGCCGAACTTGCCCTTCGCCTTGGCGCGAAGACGCGCCTGCCCCACGACGGCCGAGACCAGCTCGGGGGAGTGCCCGGCGGCGCGCAGCCGAGACACGATCCGAGCGACATCGGCGACCTCGTCGACGGGGCCGAGTTCGTCCAGCGCCTTCAGGCCTTCGGGGGTGAGCAGGGCGCGCAGCTCGGAGATCTCCACGCCTCCAGCTTAGGCGGCGGCCCGTTCGCCCCATTGGCACTCGCATTGCGTGAGTGCCAGCGGAGCGCCTAGACTGAATTAGCACTCTCGGGTTGAGAGTGCGAAAAGTCTTCCTGTCAGCGTCAAGAAAGAAGAGGTAGACCGTGTCGGTTTCCATCAAGCCGCTCGAGGATCGCATCGTCATCAAGCAGGTCGAGGCAGAGCAGACCACCGCGAGTGGCCTGGTCATCCCCGACACCGCCAAGGAGAAGCCCCAGGAGGGCGAGGTCGTGGCTGTGGGCCCCGGTCGCATCGATGACAACGGCAACCGCGTTCCGATCGACGTCGCCGTGGGCGACCGTGTTCTCTACAGCAAGTACGGCGGCACCGAGGTGAAGTTCGGCGCAGACGAGTACCTCGTCCTGTCGGCTCGCGACGTGCTCGCAGTCGTCGTCCGCTGAGACAACGTCTTCGGATGGCCCGGATGCATCACGCATCCGGGCCTTTCTGCGTGTCCGCATCGTGTGAGGCGACCGTGGTCGGGACTCAGCGCGACGGAAGCAGGGCGACGGCCGCCGCGGCAGCGCTGCCGGGAGCTGCACTGTACGCGAGGATGCGCTGACCATCTCCCTCGGGCAGGTGAAGAACCTCGTAGCCCAGTGTGAGCTCGCCGACGACGGGATGGCGGAAGCGCTTGCTGCCGCTCGTGCAGAGCTTGACCATGTGTCCTGCCCAGAGCTTCGCGAAGTCGGGGCTGCTCAGGCTCAGTTCGCCGACGAGTTCGGCGAGCTGCCGGTCGTCGACGAATCGCGCGGCGACGTAGCGCAGTGAGGCCACAGCCAACACGGCCTCTTCGTGCCAGTCGGCGTACAGATCTCGCGTGTGCGGATCGAGGAACAGCATCCGAAGGTGGTTGGGGCGGTCCGCCGACCGAGACGGGGCATCGACCTCGACATGGCCCGCCATCAGCAGGTGGCCGGCGCTGTTCCAGTCGAGGATGTCGTTGAAACGTCCCAGCAGGACGGCAGGCACTCCCATGGCGTGCAGCAGCTGCGAGGCGCCTCGATGCGGCTGCTCCGGCCTTCGGGCACGGCGGGGAGCGGCCGATCTCGGGCGCGCGAGCGCTCGGAGGTGCGTGTGCTCGTCGGCGTCGAGCTGGAGCGCACGGGCCAGACTGTCGACGACCGCGTCGGATGCGTTCTGCGACTGGCCCTGCTCCAAGCGGGTCAGGTAGGTCACCGAGACCCCGGCGAGTTGGGCGAGTTCTTCGCGGCGCAGGCCCGGAACCCTGCGGCGACCGAAGCTGGCCACTCCGACGTCATCCGGGGTCACGCGATCCCGCCGAGAGCGAAGGAACTCGCCCAGCTCGGTCACCGGCCGTGCAGAGGCGATCGGCCCGGCGAGGGCGGGTTGCGGATCCATGGTGCCATTCTCCATGACCGTCGCACGTACAGCCTGTCCCTGTCGGTGCTAGTCACGAGAGGGGGCTGGCTGACCCGCGCGGCGGCGCGGAGGCTGAGGAGCGTGACTCAAACCGACCTGACTCTCGCGGCCACGGCGCCGCACTCGACCGATCGCTTCACCCCGGCGCAGGTGCTCGCCATGGGCGTCCTTCTTACGGCGAACTTCACCCTCGCCGTCGACTTCTCGATCCTCAACGTCGCGCTGCCTCCGATCGGGCGGGAACTAGGCTTCGACACCGCGTCGCTGCAGTGGATCGTGACCGCCTTCGCGGTCTGCGCCGCGTCGTTCACCCTGTTCTTCGGGCGGGTGGCGGATCTGCTCGGGCGCAAGCGACTGTTCATCGCCGGTCTCGTGCTGCTCGGTGCGGCGTCGGTCTTTGGCGGACTCGCGACCACGCCGGGTGTGCTCCTGGCGGCCCGCGTCGGTCAGGGCATCGCGACGGCGATGGTCACTCCGGCGGCTCTCGCGCTGATGACCACGATGTTCCCCGAGGGGAGGGCGCGTTCGCGGGCGCTCGGGCTCAACGGTGCGCTCATGGCAGCGGGGTTCACGTCGGGAGCGGTGCTCGGAGGACTGCTCACCGGAGGCGTCTCGTGGCGCTGGGCGTTCTTCATCAACGTCGCGGTGGCCGCTGCAGCTCTGCTCGTCGGGGCGTTCGTCCTTCACGAGCCGCGGCGCGTCGCACGGGCTCGCCTCGATGTCGTCGGCGCGATCACCGTGACAGCCGCTCTGGTGGCACTCGTCTTCGGCATCGACTCCGCGGGGCGCGTCGGCTGGGGCGACCCGGGCACATGGGCACCGCTCGGAGTCTCCGCCGTGTTCTTCGTGGTGTTCGCTCTCGCCGAGAAGCGAGCGACCGAACCGCTCATCGCACCCTCACTGCTGAGGAGAAAGGAGATCGCCTGGGGCAACCTCGCCGGTCTCCTCGCCTTCGCGACAGAGACGTCGCTCGTCTTCCTGCTGACCATCTATCTGCAGGAGATCCTCGGGTACACCCCGATCGCGGCCGGGCTGATGCTCGGAGTGCTCGGTCTCGGCACCGTGCTCGGCGGCCTTCTCGCGCCCCGCGTCATCGGACGGGTCGGATCGTCGCGGGCGATCGTCGTCGGGTTGATCGTGCAGTCCGCCGCAACCTTTCCGCTCGCCTTCGCGTCCGACGAGCATGCCTGGGCGGTTCCGCTCCTGATTCTGACGTTCCTCGGTGGGGTGGCGAACCTCGTCGCGATCGTCGGCTACGTCGTGACGGCGACGGGGGCGGTTCCCTCTGAGCAGCAGGGCCTGGCGACCGGGCTCGTCACGATGAGCCAGCAGTCGGGCATCGCGCTGGGCACACCGGTGATGGCGGCGGTGGTCGCGGCGTTCGCCGGTGCCGGCCTTCTCGCCGGGCTGCAGATGGCGATCGGACTCAATGCGGCGATGGCGCTCTCGACCGCACTCCTCGTCGCCGTCGTCCTCAGACGTCCGCGCCGCTGAACGGCCGGGGAGGCGTCACCGTTGCATCGATTCCTGCCAATGTCCGGTCGACGACCACCGCGGGCGCGATGCCGCTCGACGGCGGGCATAGGGTTGTGCGGTGACCCCGACGAACGCCGCATCCCGAGCCACCCAGACGGCGGGAGTCGCGTACGCCGGGGGTGCGTACCTGCTCTGGGGGGTGCTGCCCCTCTACTTCCTTCTGCTCGTGCCGACGGGCCCGTGGGAGGTCGTCGCGTGGCGGGTGCTGCTGTCGCTCGTCTTCTGTCTTCTGCTTCTCACGGTGATGCGCGGCTGGGCGGCGTTCGGCGCGATCATCCGGCAGCCGAGGCTGCTGGCATGGACCGCTCTGGCCGGCGTCCTGATCTACGTCAACTGGCAGGTGTTCCTCATCGGCACTCTCTCCGGGAACATCGTCGAGACCAGCCTCGGGTACTTCATCAACCCGATCACCACTGTGCTGCTCGGGGTGTTCGTGCTCAAGGAGCGCATCCGCAGGCTGCAGTGGGCCGCGATCGGCATCGCCGCGGTCGCCGTGATCGTGATCGTCCTCTTCTACGGCGAGTTCCCGTGGATCGCTCTCTCGCTGACGGCATCGTTCGGGGTCTACGGACTCATCAAGAAGAAGATCGGCCCCGCGGTCGACGCGGTCAGCGGACTCACCCTCGAGTCGTTCTGGCTGATCCCGATCGCCGTCGTGCAGCTGATCCTCGTCGCCGCCACCCCCGCCGGGATCACGATGGGCACGCACGGTGTCTGGCATGCCGTGCTTCTCGCGTTCGCGGGAGTCGCCACGGCGGTGCCGCTGCTGCTGTTCGCCGCCGGCACCCGACGCATCAACCTCACCGTCATCGGGATGATCCAGTTCATCACGCCCATCATGCAGTTCATCATCGGCGCGGTCGTGCTCGGCGAGCCGATGCCGCCCGAGCGCTGGGCGGGGTTCATCATCGTCTGGGTCGCCATCCTCGTGTTCGTGATCGACCTGCTGCTCGCCGCGCGGCGAGGGCGTCGGATCGCTCAGCCCGCACTGGTCTGAACTCCCGGTTCACGTCTGCGGAACTCGGTGTCGGATCGTTAACGCACCGAAACATCGGCGACCCCTATGCGAAGCCTTTCAGTCCTAGTGTTAGAGCACCCGGCCGCGGTCACAATCCACGGCCAGTCACGCAAGGGAGCATCATGACCTCATTCACGCGCTCGCGCAGCGCCAAGATTCTCGCCGGAGTCGCACTGCTGAGCGTCTCGGCGATCGTCGTCGCGGGCTGCAGCAACACGCCCTCTGAGGAGCCGTCCGACGGCGGGGGCGGCGGATCGACGGCCGACCTCACGCTCGAGCTCGGCTCGCTGCTGCCGCAGACCGGTTCGCTGTCGTTCCTCGGACCGCCCATGGAATCCGGCGTCGGCCTCGCAGTCAAGGAAGTCAACGACGCTGCTGCAGGTGTCACGATCAACCTGACGGCTGAAGACGAGGGTGACACCGACACCAAGGCCTACGAGACGTCGATCAGCAAGCTGCAGAGCGCAGGTGTCACGGCCATCGTCGGCGCCGCAGCGTCCGGCGTCTCGCGCCTGATCCTCGACGGCAACGTCAGCGCAGGCATCCTCCAGATCTCGGCCTCGAACACCGGCCCCGACTTCACGGACTGGGACGACAACGGCCTCTACTTCCGCACCGCTCCCAGCGACCTGCTGCAGGGCGAGGTCCTCGGCAACCTGATCGCCGAAGACGGACACAAGACCCTCGGCGTGATCTACCAGAACGACGCCTACGGCACCGGACTCTTCGAGAACATCCAGTCGACGTTCGAGAACGCGGGTGGCGAGGTCGTCGCCGACGCGTCGTACAACGTCGGTGACGGTCAGTTCGACGCACAGGTCGAGACCATCAAGGCGCAGAACCCCGACGCCGTCGCGATCGTGTCGTTCGACCAGTTCAAGACGATCGCTCCGCTGCTCGTGAACGCGGGCATCTCGCCGGACAAGTTCTACCTCGTCGACGGAAACCTGTCGGACTACGGCTCTTCGCCCGACACGAACTTCCCGTTCTCGCTCGAGGGCGCTCAGGGCACCAAGCCCGGCCCGGCACTCGAGGATGACTTCACCGACCGTCTGCAGGAGTACTGGACCGGCGAGGGCAACCCCGAGGTCAACGACTTCACCTACGCGGCCGAGGCGTACGACGCCGTCGTGCTCGTCTCGCTCGCGTCGCTCGCGGCCGGTTCGACCGAGGGCGCCGACATCGCAGCGAAGATGGCTGAGGTCTCGGGTGGCACTGGCGACGGAGAGAAGTGCACCAGCTTCGCCGACTGCGCCGAGATCATCAACGGAGGCGGCACGGCCGACTACGACGGATACTCGGGCGAGATCACGTTCGACGAGAACGGCGACCCGCAGGGCGCCTCGATCGGCACGTACGTGTACGACGCCGAGAACCTGATCTCCCGCACCAACTGATCACGAGCGAAGGCCCCGGATTCACCATCCGGGGCCTTCGTCGTGTCCGGGCGCCTGCACCGGCCACGGGCGTCGCCGAAGCGTGGCCGGTGTCACGCATCCGCATCCCGCATCCCGCATTCCGAGACACGCATACAGGCATAGACAGACAGAAGGGGCGGATGCCGCGGCATCCGCC